>NZ_JAXCLX010000002.1:0-300000 GCF_034044635.1 Dongia rigui | reverse complement strand
TGGCAGGTTGAGGCGATTTCGCAGCACGCGCAAATCGCCTCAAATGCCGGGCAAACACACCATCGGAGAAGATCTCGTGAAAGCAGTCAGGGATTAATACATTGTTCATCGGCGGCTTCTAGAAGACGGCTTTCCTATTTCCACCTTGGGGCTGTCTTCCATGAACGAGAATCCGAATCGGCCGGCGCTTTCGAATGACAAAATTGCGCGTCCGGGCCTCGCGTCGCGCCTGCCGCTGTCGCTGAAAATCCTGCTGCCGATCGTCTTTGCCGTGGCGCTCGGCTATGTCGCATCGACCTGGGTGTCGTCGGAACGCAGCGGCGCGATCGTCAACGCGCTTGCGATGTCGCAAGGCCAGGAGATGGCTGCGGCGCGTTCCGCCGAAATGCAGGCGATGTTCAACGCGAACTATCAGATCGCCTACAGCCTGCGCGATACCTATCTTGGCATGCGCGGTGAGAATGCGCTCAACCGCGCGTCCTTCACCGCAGCCTTGCGCGCGGCACTCAAGGCCAATCCCGACCTCGTCGGTGTCTGGGCCGGGTTCCAGCCCGATGCCTTCGACGGCAACGACCAGGCAGGAATCGGCAGCGAGGGCGCCGACCAGACCGGCCGCTACGTGCCCTATGCCTATCCCGACAGCGGCACGTTCAAACTCGATCCGATGAAGTCGCTGGATAAGCAGGATGCCAGCGGCGATTTTTACCAGATTCCGTTCAAGACGGGAGAGGACACCGTCCTCGAACCCTATATCTATGCGCTGGCCGGCAAGGACACGTTGCTGGTGAGCCTCGCCACGCCGGTGAAGGTCGACGGCAAGGTAATCGGCGTCATCGGCGTCGACATGTCGCTGGAGCAGATGAACCAGGACCTCCTCAAGGTCCGCCCCTATGGCACCGGTTCGATCGGCGTCGTTTCGAGTGGCGGCATCATGGCGGCGTCGATCGATCCCAAGAACCTCGGCAAGCAATTCGTGACCCTGAGCCCGAGCTTCAAGGACGCCCTGCCCCGCGCCCAGGCCGGTGAGAGTTTCTCCATCACCGATTGGTCGAACTCGCTGCAAACCGATGTCACCCGCGTCTTCGTGCCGTTGAAGATCGGCGCGGTCGAGAAGCCCTGGGCCGTCATGCTCAACCTGCCCGATGACAAGATCATGGCGCCGGTGCGCGAGGTCGTGTTCGTCAATTCGATCATCGCGGCGATCGTGGTGGTGCTGCTCGCCATCGTCATCATGGTGCTGGTGCGCTTCGTCGCCGCCCGGCCGGTGACGGCGCTGACGCGGGCGGTCGATGAACTCGCCCACGGCAACACCGAGGTGACCGTGCCGATGACGGATCGTGGCGACGAGATGGGTGTCATGGCCAAAGCGGTCGAGTTCTTCCGCCAGAAGCTGATCGAGGTCGAGCATCTGCGCCTGGCGCAGGCCGAGATCGAGAAGAAGGCCGCCGAGGAACGCCGCCGCACCATGCTGCAACTGGCCGACGGTTTCGAAGCCAGCGTCAAAGGCATCGTGCAGACGGTGTCGAGTGCGGCGACGCAGCTTGAGTCGAACGCGCAGTCGATGTCGGCCGTGGCCGAGGAGAGCTCGCGCCAGGCCAATGTCGTGGCCAACGCCGCAACCGAGGCGTCGCAGAACGTCACCACCGTTGCCGCGGCTTCCGAAGAACTCTCCAGCTCGATCAACGAGATCAGCCGCCAAGTGGCCGAGAGCAGCAACATCACCCGCGTCGCGGTCGATGAAGTGGCCAAGACCGGTGAGACGGTCGAAAGCCTCGCTGTCGCTGCCGAGAAGATCGGCGGCATCGTGCAACTCATCAACGATATCGCCAGCCAGACCAACCTGCTGGCATTGAACGCGACCATTGAAGCGGCACGCGCCGGCGATGCCGGCAAGGGCTTCGCGGTCGTGGCATCCGAAGTGAAGAACCTGGCGACACAGACATCGAAAGCGACCGAGGAAATCTCCGGCCAGATTTCCGGCATGCAGGATGTGACCCGAGCCGCCGCGGCCGCCATGTCGCAGATCCGCGGCACGATCAACCGCATCGACGAGATCTCGTCCGGCATCGCCGCGGCGGTCGAAGAGCAATCCGCAGCGACGCAGGAGATCTCGAACAACGCGCAGCAGGCGGCAAGGGGCACCGACGAGGTGAACCGGAACATCACCGGCGTCAGCCGCGCCTCGGAAGATGCAGGCAGTGCCTCCTCGCAAGTGCTGAGTGCCGCCGGCGACTTGTCGCGCCAGTCGCATGCCCTGGCCCATGAAGTCGACAGCTTCATCGCCAAAGTCCGCGCTGGGTAAGGCCCCCCCGACCCCGGCAAAAAGCCCGCATTTGGCGAAGGCCAGTGCGGGCTTTTTCTTTGCGTAAAATAGCGGAACGAGGCGGCCCGTCGGATTTACGGCCGATTCTCGTCTAACGAATTGTTAGGAAAGGGAAAATGGCGCACCCAGAAGGACTCGAACCTCCAACCTTCTGATTCGTAGTCAGCGTGGTTATCGTTTCATAGCGTTGCGGGTCAGTTCATCCGACAGCGATTAAACGGCCTATTATCGGCACTTCTCTGCAGTACCTCTTGCGTGGAGTTTCAGAAGGTAGCATATGATTGCGAGCCAGAAGCTACCTAGACGCTACCTTGGAGGCTCAACATGCCCCGTGTGTCCTTTGCTCCGCTCAAGTTGCGCGCACTTAAGGCGCCAGCCCCCTCGCCCACCGGCGCCGTGGTCCAGGTGGATTACTTCGACGAAACTAACCCCGGCTTTGGCCTGCGCTACTCCTCCAACGGCGTGGCGTCCTGGTTCTACCTAGCCCGGGTTGCCCGCGGCGGCCGGAAGTTGGCGGCGCGCTTCACCATCGGGCGGGCGGCACTCTCGAAGGACGAAGGCGGGATGAGCTTGAGCGACGCTCGGGCGCACGCAGCGGAACTCCGTAAAGCTATCGACCGGGGGGAAGATCCAAAAGAAACGGCAGACGCTGTAAACCGCCGCACGGCCAAGCGGCGTGCCGCGACCTTTGACACCGTGTCGGCTGACTTCCTACGACTATACCCGCTCAAAGCGAAGATCGGTCCACGACACCTCAAAGAAACCGGTCGCATCTTCCGGGTCTATTGCTCGCCCGAGTGGGGCAAGCTACCGATTGCCGACATAAAGCGCAGCGACGTTGTCGCCCTGCTCGACGATGTGACCGAGAACAATGGCGCCATCATGGCGGACCGGGTGCTTGCCGCCGTGCGGAAGCTGTTCAACTGGTACGCAGCTCGCGAAGATGAGTTCAATTCTCCGATCGTGCGCGACATGGCCAGCGGACACCGATCGGAACGGAAGCGCGTCTTGGAAGCGGATGAGCTTCGGCAGATCTGGACCCAACTAGATGAACCCCAACTTCTCGCGCTTGGGCCCGGCATCAAGCTGCTGCTCTTGACCGCACAGCGCCGTAACAACGTCTTCGCCATGCGATGGAAGGACTTGGATCTAGAATCAGCCGGCGGGCCGTTGTGGACGATCCCGGCGGAAGATCACAAGACCGGCGCCAAGACCGGTGAGCCGCTGGTCATGCCCCTGTCTTCGGCCGCGGCTGCCATCATCAAAGCCCAGCGCGACAAACGGATTGGCAAGTGCCCTTACGTGTTCTCGACCGATGGCGAAACCCACTTCCAGGCGTTCAGCCAGAAGAAAGCAACCCTGGACAATCTGATTCAAGGGGCCCGCCTAAAGGCCGACAGGAGCGCCGCTCCCCTGCCCGGCTGGACACTGCACGACTGCCGGCGCACCGCCAAGACGATGATGCGTGCCGTTGGCGTCGACCGTTTCACAAGCGAAAGGTGCTTGGGTCATGTGATCCCAGGCGTCGAAGGCATTTACGATCGTCATGCATACGTGACGGAAATGCGGGACGCGTTTGAGAGACTTTCGACGGCTATCAAAACGACACTGGAAAGTGTGCCTGCTAAAAGCGCCCTTCCGCTAGCGTCGACATTCGATTCGGCGACCCTGCCGCATTGATTTACATAGCGAAATGACTCGTAACCTGTTGCAATCCTTGCAACATATTGCGTAGCGACACGCCAATTAGTAGAATGCGACCGCACGGTTCGTGATGGGCAAACGTAGCTCAACCTGAATCGCTGTAGGAGTGAACCCGCCCGGCATTGCGCGCGTGGCCATGGCTGCTCTGAAAGAAACCGATATGCACCGATTTGCACTGATGAACCCGCACCGATAATCGCAGGCGCGCCAATGCTGGTCCGCCTGTCATCAGGAGGACTCCGCTATGGCGAAGTTGCTGGCCGCCGCTGATTTGAAAGTTCTGGGCATTCGTCTGTCCCGCGCCCAACTTTGGCGGCTTGAGAAGGCGAACCGCTTTCCCCGACGTGTTCGGATTGCCGAACGCACTGTCGCATGGGATGCCGACGAAATCGCCGCCTGGCTTGAAGCCCGCAAGGCTGAGCGAGGTGCGGCATGAAGACTCTCTCTGACGTCTATCAGTGCGCTTCGACAGTGGCTGTTGCGAGATTCGTCGTCGACATTTTCGACCCACTACCTCATGGCTATCCCGTTAACGTCCCAGGCGTCATCTGCACGGTGAGCCCGGAGAATCCCGATCGGGCACGCCTAAGCATCGATCGCGGCGACCTGCGTTTACATATCGAATTCTGGTCGGAAGGCTGGGCACCGATGCGGCCGGCAACGCCGACTCTTATCGAGATGGCGGAAGACGAAGCCGCGGGCAAGCTCGGCGCCTTCAGCATGGACCAGCTTGAAAGCGACGAATTCAAACAGCTCGCCCAACAGCTGACGGAAAGGAACATCCTTTGGTACGGAAAAGGGGCCGCCTGGAACCCGCTGCCTGAAGGTAGCTGGCTCGATATCGAGTTTTGGTTTGAGCGGTTGGCGGGTGCCCGCTGATGGCGGATTCATCCGGGGGCGCGGTGCTGCCCAAGCTCGAATTTGCCCAGACGCTGGCGCAAAATGAATTTCACGTCTTTCCGTTGCTGCCGTGGCCCCTTGGCCGCAAGCCAGGGAAGACGCCGCTTAAAGGAATGAAGTTCAAGGAGCTGGCGACCCGTGATCCTGACCAGATCAAGGCGTGGTGGGCGGAGAACCCCGACTACAACATTGGAATCTATACCGGCAAATTTGGCGACGTGCGGGCGGATGGCGGATTTGATGCGCTCCTAGTTGTCGATGAAGATAACAAGGATGGTAAGAACGGCTCCGCTACGATCGCGCAATGGGAAGCCGAGGGCCTGGAGCTTCCCAGGACGCTCGTAACAGAAACGCCAACAGGTGGCCGCCATCTGTTCTACCGCGTCGGCCAGCCTGTCAGGCAAGGCGTGGAACGCTTGGGCGACGGGGTCGATCATCGGTCCTATGGTGGGTACGTTGTAGCCTGTGGTTCCGTGATCGACGGCAAGGCGTACAAGGTCATATCTTCCGATCCCGTGGCGCCTGCGCCCGAATGGCTCATTGCCCGCTGCGGCCAAGCCAAGACCAAGGCCGCGGACGCCGAAACGGCGCCCCCTGCCAACATCGACCGAGCCCGTGCTCTATCTCGTGCAACCGATTATCTACGGTCACACGCGCCGTTGGCTGTCGAAGGACAAGGTGGCGACCTCACCACGTTCAAGGTGGCGGCGCGGATGAAAGATTTCGGTGTTGGGAAAGACGACACCGTTGATCTGCTTATGGCCGAATGGAACCTTAGGTGTTCGCCGCCATGGGACGCCGCGGAACTGCAGGATAAGGTCAACCACGCTTTTATATATGGTTTCGAGGATCCGGGATCGTCGGCCCCCGAGGTCATCTTCAGCAAGATCGAGACCCCTGAGAAGGCGGCCCCCAGCGAGGCGCCCGCCGCCGGCAATGCGACCACGGGCAAGCGGCGCTTCAAGGCGCGGCTACTTGGCGACATAGCCCCCAAGCTGGATATGCTTTGGGTGATCGATGGGGTGTTGCCGGCCGGCGGCCTGGTCGTTTTCATTGCCGAGCCGGGCAAGGCCAAGACACTCAACGCGGTAGAAATGGCATTTGCCATCGCCCGCGGAATTCCATGGCATGGCCGGGACACCCTTCAGGGCTCGGTGCTCTATTTCAGCGCGGAAGGCATGCTCGCCAACCGCCTCGAGGCCCGGCGCCAATTTGACGAGCTCGCCGGCACTGACATTCCTTTCGCGGCGATCGAGGACGGCGCCAATCTGCGCAGCAGCGCCGACGATGTGTCAGCCTTGATTACGGCGGCCCTGGAATTGCCGGAGCGCACCGGCCACCCCCTGCGCTTGATTGTGATCGACACCCTGAACCAGATCATGGCCGGCGGCGCCGAAAACAGCGCGGAAGACATGGGCGCCGTTATCGCCAGCTTAGGTCGCATCAAGCGTGAGACCGGCGCCGCGGTCCTGGTAATCCATCATCTTGGCAAGGATGCATCCAAAGGCGCGCGCGGCCATAGCTCGCTTATGGGCGCCGTCGACACCTCCCTGGAAATTAAGAATTCGGCCGTCACGATCGAGAAGCAACGCGACGGTGAGACGGGCGCAAAATTCCATTTCCAAATTGAGACGGTCGAAATCGGCACCGATGCCAAAGGGCGCCCGGTCACGTCTGCCGTCACCGTCCCGGACCGCGGCCGGGAATTTGAGCGTGAGACACCCAAGGCCGGAACCAGTACCGCGAAGCTACTGGAAGCGGCCCAAAACCTGACTTTAGGTAGGGCAGAACCGGGCGAACCGGCCCGGATTGCGGTCCATGAGTGGCGGGCTGAATTCGTCTCCCGGAATTATCGGGGCCGTGAATCAAGCGGCCAAAGGGAGTTCAGAAGGCGGACAAATGAGCTTGTCCGCATGGGCTGGATCAAGGACGAGGGCGACCATGCGCTTGTTCTCGGTTAAGCCCTGCAGCGGACAAACCGTCGCCAGTGCTATCGCTTTGATAACACGTGGGAATTCAGGAGCGGACAAAGCGGACAAACGGCGGACATGCCCGCAAATGTCCGCCGGTCATACGGGGCGGACAAAGCGGACACATCCCTATAGGGGATGTCCGCTACGCCACGACCCTGCTTTTCAAAACTCATCAAACAGCCCTTGGCCGATACAGCAGGTATCCGGGGGCGCATCGCTCGCACGCGTGACGCGCCGCCGCGCCCGCCGATCGCTGCGCCGGGCCGAGACACCCCGCCCCGCTCACCTCCTGACAATTGATCAGAAATTTCAGCGCGGATTTTTCCGCAGAATTCCGCCGATTAATTCACCGCCGCGTGCTGCTCCCGATTTCCTAGGTAGCTGGTTAGGTAGCGAACATGAAAAGAAAGGCATCACCCCATGAAAAATTCCCTCGCCCGCCTGTTGGGCACCACCGCTGGCAAGATCGCCGAAGCCGCAGCCGGCACCGCGGCCGAGATTCTGAGTGGCCAAACCCCCGTCGAGCGGCTGTACCAGCGCCACGCCGAAGCCGTCACGGCTCGCGATGCCGCCCAAACCAAATTCACAGCGGCAAACCTGGCTGCCGAGCTTACGCCTGACGAGGCCGCGGCAGGATCAGCCCGCGACCGGGCCCGCAGCGCCCTGGCACAGGCCCAGGAGCGCGTTGACGCCCTTGCCAGCGCGATTGCCGCCGCCAAGGACGGCGAGGCCGTCACAGCGGCCGCGCAAGCTGCTGCCGAACGGGCCAGGCGCTGGGATGCCGCAGGAGCCCTGGCAAAGCAACGGGAGGGCATCGCCTCTGAGATTGAGCAGCTTGCGGCCGCCCTGGCCGAGAAGTTTAGCCAGCTGCAAGACGTAACGACGCAGGTCGCGGCAGCAATGCCGTATCGGCCGGACACCGCCGAGAGAACGGGCACGTCTCTGATTCTGCCCGAGCTTGAAATCGCTGCGCGGTACGCCCTCACCAAGGCCGGGCTGCGTTGGGCTGCAAACTGGCCATGGGAAATGAAGGACCTGCCAACGCTCAGCAAACGAATGGCCGATGCAACTGCCCAGCTGGTGCAGCTTCGGAAAGCGAAAGGCTGATGCCGGTGACTGCAGCGGTGATCGGCAATCGGCCGGCCTCGAGGGTCGATCGTCGACCCCCGGGGGGTGCCCCGGGTGGCACCCAAGCCGGCCGACAATCGCCGACGCGATGTAGGCCCCTCGAGCGGGCTAGACCAGAATTTTTTATGAGGCTCGCCCGTGAGCCGAAATCTCGCGCACACGTTCGCCCCACCCTTTGAGATTGGATGACGACATGACAGAAAACATCGCACCCAATACCCAGGCTGACGCCCTGGCCGCGCTTGAAGCTCACAAATCAGACCCGGCATGGGGCGCCAAGCTATTGGCCGGTGATGCCGCCGTGGTCGCAGAGTCCAACCGGCTGCACCAAACGGCCTATGCCGACCCCGGCACGTCCTATGAGGCACCGACCGGCTCCGAGGCAGCGCAACAGCGCATCGCCCAATTGAAGCAGGATCCAGCGTGGGTCG
The DNA here is from genome assembly GCF_034044635.1 of Dongia rigui. Classification (NCBI taxonomy): domain Bacteria; kingdom Pseudomonadati; phylum Pseudomonadota; class Alphaproteobacteria; order Rhodospirillales; family Dongiaceae; genus Dongia; species Dongia rigui. Next base: position 291,541 of record NZ_JAXCLX010000002.1, on the reverse strand, counting down.
CCAAATACCTCGCTGGCGATCCGGCCGCCAACAAGGAACTGGAAGACCTGTCGCGGCAAGCGCACCCGGAAGGTGCGGACAGCCAAACGGACGAGCCGATCAATCCAGCGGAATACCGCGTGCCCCTGTTTGGCCTACCCACTGACACCCCGGAAGAACTGCAGGAAGCGGAGGCACGGCAGGAGCAGGTGCGCGGATGGCTGCAAACTGCGCAGATCCCCGTGAGCATCGGCAACAGCATCTTGCACCAAGCCGAAAAGACGTTCGCCACCTGGCGCGACGCCAGCGACGCCGAGCGCCAGGCCTACAGCGACCGGCAGGAAGCGATGCTGGACCGCATGTGGGGCGACACCAAGCCGGCAAAGCTCAAACTCGTGGCGCAGTTGATCCGTGAACTCGACGCCAAATCACCCGGCGTTATCGACATGCTTTCGGTCACGGGCGCCGGCAGCAACGCCCATGTCATTAGCTCGCTAGCACTCACTGCTGAACAACTCCTGGCCAAGAAAGGCATTTCCCATGGCTGAAACAACCGACAAACGACCCACGACGCTCACCCCCGAGCAAGAAATCCGGCTTGAGTGTCTCAAGCTGGTGAATCGCTTCGACCACACGCCCAAGCAAATCACCGAGCGGGCGAGTGAATACGAAGCTTTCGTCAACGGCACCGCCGAAACCAACTGAGAAAGGGCACCCCATGGCCGATACTTTTTACTCAATCAACCTTGGCAAGGGCCTCAGCCCTGCCGCTGTCACCGTAGGCGCGTCATCCGCACCGACAGCTGATTTCGAATTCAGGATCAAGAACGGTGTTGCCGGGCGCGGTAAGCCGCAAGTTATCAATGCGATCGAGGCCATCGTGGCGAAGATCGTCACAAGCAACGCGCCGGCCTGACACGACGAAAGGAACGTACCATGGCAAAACTCCAAGACCTTAAGACTGCTGCAATTCCGCTCCTGAGTGACGCGGCAACGCAAAGCCACCTTGTCGACCTTTTGCGGCTAGCCGCCGACGCATCGCCAGGCACGATCTATGACGCATTGCTGCAGGCAGAGGCCGAACTGCCGGCGAAGATTGAGGCGGCGCGCAAAGCCAACGCCGACGCCCTTGCAGGACGCGATGCAGCCGCCGCGGTGCTGGCCAAGGAAGGAGTCTCGCACCTCGAGCGCTTGGCCCGATACCTGGCAAAGTTCACGATCCTTGCGGCCGAAGTGGGCGACCTCGAAGCGGCAATGACGGACGAAGCGCAGCGCAGTGAAGCGGTGAGGCAAAGCGCGTTGCGCCAAGTTCAAGCCGATCAGCAAGCCGCGATCGAGCGCTGCAACGCTCACAGAACGACGGTCCAGGCGTTCGCGAGTGTGGACAACCATATTCGCGACTTGGCCGGCGCGGTCCGCAAGGCATGGGATACCGCGCTTTCAGCCGGCCCCACAATGAGCGACAAGGAATTCGACCGCATGGTCGACCGTGCTTTCGGCGTGCTGCGCCACGTGGTGCTGCATCATCTAGGGTTTCTCCCCGGCATGGGGCAGACGATCCCGGCTGATCAGGCGATTTTTGCCGACTATGCGCCAGACAAGCCCCTGGTGACGCCGGCTGAAGGTTGGGACGGCAGCAAGTTCAAGCCCGGTGGCGAGTATGCAGAATACGCGGCCGACTTGAAGCCGGCGACGTAGGCAGCGATTGAATGGCTGCGCTTACATACATGGTGACCCGCAGGCGCGGCCCGTCGCCTGGTGCTCGCGTCCTACGCGCGCGGGCAAACCCTACTGTGATGAGCATTGGAACTTGACGCACATCCCCCCCAAATCCACCGACGCACAGAAGAAGCTGGCGAGCTTTGCCGCCATTGCTGACGCCAATTTCATTCCGGCGGGGCTGGAATGAAGGCGCCCCAGGACCGTGATCTAACGCCGCAGCAAGACAAGTTTGTGGATCTTGTCGTTGGCGGCATGAATGCTTCGCAGGCTGCGCGCGAGGCTGGTTATTCGAAAGAATACGCGCGCCGCGCGGCCGACAAGCTCATTCGCAACAATACGCGCATCAGGGCAGCGATCGACAAGCGGCGGCAGGTGCTGCGCGACAGTATGGCCATCACGCGCGAGAACCGCGTTAAGAGCATTCTCGAGGACATGGAACTCGCGCGCCAACACAAGAACATGAACGCGGTCATGAAGGGTCAGGAGATCGTCGCCAAGATGGGCGGGCTCATGATCGATAAGGTCGAGATGACCCAGGTTAGCGTTATCGAAGCGCTCGCGGCGGCTCGCGCGCGGGTGCAACGACCAGCGCTTCCAGTTATCGACGTGCCGGCGGAGCCGGCCAGAGCCATTTCGCTTGCGCCTAAGCGCGCGCGGGTGAATCCGTTTCAGGACTGACGCTAAACAAGAGCCAGGCAATACGGTTTGGGCGCGCCGGACGGGTCGCAACTGCCTAGACGGAGTCGCACTCCGGCTAACACCTCTGTCCGAAAAACCCATACTGTGTATTCCCCTTTTAGGCGAATAGTTAATAAATTAATCTGTCTTAACGTGTGAATCCATTAGTTGATGAAATGGTATTTTGGTACTCTCTGAGCTGTGGAGATCACTTCTTTCAAGGGGAGCGACTTATGGCCAGGCGATGGACGTGGCTCATTATGGGGATTGCAGTCAGCTTGTACTGTTCGATGCAGAGCGATGCATTCGCACAGACGGCGCTCAGCCCCGAGAACCAAGCGGAATTTGCGAAGCTGTTAGAAGTGCAAAATACACAGCGATCGCTGAGCTTGGAGAGCTTCATGCCCCCGCGGGCCGCAGAAACAAAACTGGAGAGACTGTTGCTTTGGAGTAACATTGCTCTTGAAGCAACTGCACTTGATCACACGCCGGTCGAGCCCGGATCCGGGGACGACCCCCGTAGGTTCGCCGAACGGATCGGACCCCATCGCTCAAGCTATGCAATGGCGATTGTGCACATCGCGATGTTTGAGGCGGTGAATTCTGTTTATCAGAAATATGAGAGCTACACTGGACTTAGAAAGTCGGATCCAGCATTGGCAGCCTCTCCTGTTTTTCTCGAGATGGCGATTGGCCAGGCGGCGCATGACGCGCTTCTGGCAATGTATCCCTACCAGAAAGATCGGCTCGACTCTCAGTTCTCAGTTTACATTGCCCGTTTGCCTAAGCCTCCCTCAGGTGCAGGTAATGCAACGCTAAAGGAGAAGTTGGAGAAGGAACTCCAAGCCGGCGAGGAGCTCGGAAGGGATGCGGCGCAATCTATACTCCAGAAACGATTGAATGACGGTGCCGACCGCAAAGAACTGGCATACGGTTCAGGATTTGTGCCCAACCAGTGCGATGTATCTCCAAATCCGTGCCCTGGCGTTTGGAGTCCTGATCCGGATCCGGAAAACAAGCTCACAGTTGCATTAGGCGCCGAGTGGTCGAAAGTGAGGCCATTTGTTATCGAGTCAGCGAGTCAATTTCGCCCGCTGCCTCCTCCTGCCTTAGACAGCGCAGACTACGCTCGGGCGTTCAATGAGGTGGCGAAAGTTGGCGCAAAGAATGCCGAAGCTGCTGGAGATCGGCGAGACTATCAGACGTTCGAGGGTTATTTCTGGGCTTACGATGGAACACCCGCGCTTTGTGCCCCGCCCCGACTATACAACCAAGTCGCGGATACCGTTGCTTTGCAACAACGGATGGGGGATGTCGCAGATTTTTCGAGGTACTTAGCTCTGGTCAACACTGCAATGGCGGATGCGGCAATATCTGCTTGGGAAGCAAAATACCATTATCAGCTATGGCGGCCTGTTACCGCGATCCGGGCTGCCGACCGCGATGGCAACCCAGACACTCAGCAAGACCCAAATTGGCTACCGCTTGCTGCTCCGGCGACAAACGCCCGCGGACCTAATTTCACGCCGCCGTTTCCGGCGTACCCGTCGGGCCATGCCGTCTTCGGAGGTACGGTATTTGGCATGCTGCGCCATTTTTGGGACGACGCGACACCGTTCGTACTGGTGTCCGACGAATACAATGGATTGAACTATCCTGTCGGAGGGACCGAGCCCCGAGCCAAACTTCCGCAGTCATTTGTATCGTTCAGCCATGCTGAATATGCGAATGGCCGCAGTCGGATTTGGCTGGGGATTCATTGGCAGTTCGACGCTGACGCAGGAATCGAGCAGGGCAATAAAATCGCAGATTACGTTTTTGCTCACGCATTCCAGCCTGTCGCAAATTAGCTTAACGAGGCGGAGGGATAAGTTTCAACGTCTACTGGTTCGTGGCGAAACGAGATTTGCATGCGGCGTGTGCCCGATCTGCGCTCAGTTCCTGGGCGACACCGGGACACGCCGCATCTGATGTCGGCATGGCTAAACTCTTGTGAGCCAGGCATTTTCTCCCAGGACGATGTATTCTGTTCTGCCCCTAGGTTATCAATAGGGACAAACAGAAATAGGGACAAACACATATGGGTAAGGCCCCGAAAGGGAAGTCCGCCAAGAAACCGCGCAAATCCTCCGGCCGGATGGCCAGCAAGGGTTTCTTCAATCCGATTGACATCCACGTTGGTCAGCGGATCCGCCAACGAAGAACCTTGCTCGGGTTGAGCCAAACGGATTTGGGCGAGGCCATCGGGCTCACTTTCCAGCAGGTGCAGAAATACGAGCGCGGCGCCAATCGCGTCAGCAGCAGCCGGCTGTTCGACCTGGCCCGAGTTCTTGACGTGCCTCTTTCTTGGTTCTTCGAAGAAATTCCCGGCGACGTGAAATCCAAATCGCCCGCCCAGGTGATGCAAGCGCCAGAGCTAAAGCAAATCGAACCGGAGCCCGATGAAATGTTTAGGCGCGAGACGCTCGAACTCGTAAGGGCCTACTATAAAATTGATGCCGCCACTCGAAAACAACTTCGCGAGCTGGTGAAAGCGGTGGCTATGTAGGCGCTACGATCGCCTAAAAGGTTGGACCGAGCGGCCAGAGACCGCGCGGTGCGGAATACCTATCGAAACCGGGAGGCGGCCAAAACACTGGACGAGGGCAAAGGCAACGAACGTGAGTGATTCAACCTTTCCCGTTCACGTGCGTCGGGCGGTCCGACGTTAAGTCACTTAGTCTTCCGTCGGTTTCCGCTCCCTCTGACAATCACAGGAAGTTCCCCGATTGCCTTGTGCCGGGCCGCTTCGTCGGGTGTGGCAGTTTGAGGATCGCCACCCTCATGCGCAAACGGCTTCCGCGGCTCGCCAGGCCGGCGGCGATCGTCCCAGGGCCGTTTCCCGGCATAGGCCAGATGAAAGGCGATCGACGCATTCCTGAAGCCGCACTTTCGGCATTTGAGGCGCGAGAGATAGTAGCGGACCCCGATGCCCGCCGAGAGCCGCTGCGCAAGCCGCTCGGCCTGTTCCGGCTCGATCAGGCGCTCAGCGCCACACCCAGGGACTAGGCAGCGCAGTGTCCCCCAGAGCTTGGGCGCGCCGTGCTTGTCGCGTACTTCCGGCATACCGCCTCCCCAGCTCCATGGGAGACCCTAGACGAGAACATTAAGGGAACTCAATAGGTCAGTATACCCGGAGTTCACATCGGCCGGAGACAAATGGGAAATCCCAGATTGTAGCGCCGCCGGCCAATGCGGCGGTGCCACCGGCGCTTTGCCGGCGTCAATGGGGTAGAAGTCATGAGAGACAAACTGAAACCCACCGAGGCCCGGGCCGACATCGTGCACGTCGGGCCGAGCTCTTCCTGACCATTCACGAGGTCGCTAAGGCCCTGGCTAAACGCGGTCGGGCAAGAGTGCTTTCGGCCGTGGCTGCCGACCTCACCAAATCGGCAGCGCTTCTGAGGCGGTTGGCCCGATACACCGGCCGGCGGCGGGCGGGGCTGCACCCGCCGCTCAATCCGCTATAGCCGCAGCGGTTAATGCACTTCCGGGACTGAGATGACGTCGCGGAATTCGCCTGTGCTGGGGCCTGCGGAAGACGATCACCGAGCCGCGGGAATCGGCCCGGACCTACATGCTAATAGCTAACCGGGACATGCTGAAGCAGTCGGCCGAGCTTCGGACTGAGCGGGTGATGGGACAGTCACCCATATCGGCAAATTGAATGCTCGCCGCGTTGCAACGTGACCGTCAGTCGTGTAGGAAACGCGGCAAGTAAGTGATATCATTTTCCCGTTCCTGGGGGAGAAAAGCCAATGCGGGACTCGGACGTGCGGCGGGCAACTATTGCCATGCTCCGTGATCTCCATTCCGGCGACACCGACACAAGTATCGTCCAAGAAATGGGAGTGTGGTCTGGCTCCGTGCGGATAGACATCGCAGTCATAAATGGCGAACTATCCGGCTATGAGCTCAAGAGTGATCGGGACACATTGGACCGTCTGCCGCTTCAGGCCGATCTCTACAGCCGAGTGTTCGATCGAGTGTCGCTTGTCGTCGGGAAGCGGCATGCCGAAAAGGCAGTCGCTTCCGTGCCAGCCTGGTGGGGCGTGCTGTTAGCCAGCGAGAAAGACGGCGCCGTGCACCTCCGACAAAAGCGGCGCGGGCGGCGCAATCCTGGCCAAGATCCGTATTTGGTCGCTCAGCTGCTCTGGAAAGACGAGGCTCTTTCGGTCTTGGAAACGATTGGCTCCGCAAGCGGCTGGCGCAGCAAAAGAATCAAGGCAATTCATCAGCACTTGGCGGACACGATTCCACTGTCTCAGCTTTTAGACTATGTGCGGGCGGCGCTGAAGCGCCGCCAAAATTGGCTAGGGCAAACTATCCCGGACCAGGGAAACATGCCGATTGACGCCAAACTGCACCCAAGATTCTAGGTTTCCCGGCTGCTTCTTTTTCGCCGCAATCTCATCGATATTGGCATCAGCCCAGCAGTCAGCTAGCGGAGTGCGGTTCGGGTACTTGGTGATTGTGCGTGCGTGATCAATGAGCTGAACGTCCATATCAACGCCACCCAAGCCTGAGGTGTTTACTCCACGGCAGACGAGGAAGTGATCGCCCAATGTGTATTTCACATTGATCGGGAAGCCCCACCGAATCCCTGACGGCGGGGGAGTCACTGCAACAGTGGCATAGTCTCCGAAATCGAGCTGGTAGGGCAGTGATGCCTTGTTCAATTTGCGCCAGAGCTTCCACTCGACTCTTTCGATCTCGTGAGTCCCGCTCGCGAACCCAGTGAAATTCTCGGGCAGGCTACTGCCGATCAATGTAACCGTCCGCCATTTTTCACCCTGGTGGAGTTTCTTGAAAGCCTCTATGGCCAGGTTGCCGAGGCTGACTACCGAAGGAACGCTGCTAGCGAGGTCCAAGATCAGATCTGTCGCGCTCAGCGCGTGAGGCCAGCCTTTCGCCCACCTATTCGCGTCTGTGAATTGGGCGAAGTCGACCCTAAGGCCGACGCCGCGCCCATCTGAGGCGGCAACCTTAGCTACGGCAGACTGATAAGCCGTCGGAGCATCAAGATAAGAGATCGGAATCATCTCCATTGAATTGGCGCTGCAGGCCGCCGCGACTGCAGTTAGTTCCGCGGCAGCAGCGGACCCGAGTTTGGCGGTGTCGAGATAAAAGGACGCGGTGCCCCAGGCTGCCTTGAGTTCATTTGCAAATGCGGCGGGCGCTGGAACGGCGGCACGCTTCGCGGTTTTCTCCTTGCCAACATAGCTTTCGGGTGCCAGCTGAAAAAGAGGTGTGACTCTCCCTCGAGATGTCGCAGTGAGGTGACTGATGCCAACACGTTCGCCTCGTTTCCACCGCAACACAGGAACATAATCGTGGATGAAAGCCATGCTGTTTCCCCCTCCAACAAATGATTGTTAGAAGGCTGCCATAGCGATTTTTAGATGTCTATAGCAATACGTGTGGGCCACATTTCGCGCCTCGCGCTGGTTGCAATGCGGAATTTAGCTATCCAACAACTTCAGCAGCGACAACGCGATGACGCGCGCGATCTGGCGCTGCTTGTCGGAAAGCCGGCAAAGCTTCTCATCTCGATCGCGCTCTAGCGCCGCAACATTGTCAGGGCTGCGGCGCGTATAGAGAGCCACGTGGGCGGCGAAGACGTCGACTATCTCAGGCGAGATCCGGCGCAGCTGTGCCGGCGCTCGCCGCCGTCTTGACGGTTCGTACACGTTGGGCCTCCGCATCCAGCAGGTTCACCAGGGATAGGGCGATCGCGTGAGCGAGCCTGCGCTGCTTTGCCGGCATGTTCTTGAACGTGCTGTCGACCTCGCGACCCTTCCGAATAATGTCGTCACCTCGTAAGGTCCAAAGCTCGATTTGCTGCAGGAACAGCCGCCCAATGTCGGGGCTCAATTCGCGGCTACCGCCGGATGGAATGGCAATCTCAGAGCGTTTCATCGGTGATCCTCCGATCAATGGCCCCCACCGTGGGCGCCGATGAAATGAAGGTGCGCCTGGCGTCTCATCAAATCTAGACGCGAGGCTAATTTTTGTTTATAGTTCAGTTAGTTATCGCGAAAATGCGTTGCGCTTTTAGCAACGTATTGAGACAACCGAGACAGTTGGCTCTGATTTTCCTTCATTTTGTTATGCGGACGAGTGACGACGCTATCGCGTTCGCGAGGCTGAGTTGCCTGTCGGGCAGCTCGTTCAGTAGCTCGTTGATCTTCTGGCCCAGCGATTCCGAGTCCACGCCGCCGCGCGAATACATCTCAATCTGCATCATGAACAGCCGGCCGACATCGGCGCTCAGATTTAGCGGGCCGCCGCTCGGCAGCGCCACCTTCACAGTCTTCGGTCCCTTGGTCATTGCTCGCTCCCTTGGTTGTTGGGCGCGGCGATTATGGGAGAGCGCGGGCGGTGCGCTAGACTGCAATGCGGATTTTGTTTATCGTCCTATGTGCAACTTATGGCCGCCGTTGCTGCATTAGCAACGCGTTGCGTTTTTTTTGATTCAGCGAGAGATCGACGTATGAGACGCGTAGTTCGAAGCTTGCGCGCTGCCGCGATCACCATCTTCTGGGCCGGACTGACCGCGTGCGGTGACGACGCTCCACCGCACTACTATGTACTGTGTGAATCCAAAGATGCTCAGGGCTGGCAACTCATTGCCACTGATAAGGACGCTAACGGGTACTTGATGGCGTGCACATACCAGTCACCAGATCGCCAGAATGCTCGTACCGATCGGTGCTCTGAGAGTGGGTGCGACTAGGCTCGAGAGAAGATGGCTGCGTTCCGCTTCACGGCGAAGTGGGTTACGTCCGCCGGTTCCGAAGCGGACCGTCTCCCATCACGGCAGATATGCGTACCGACAATCTCTGCGCCAGCTCCTCAGGGCTGGTCCAGTCGATGCAATTGTATTGCCGAACGTCGAAGTGCAGTTTTTCAATGTCATCTTTGCGACATGTCGGAATGACCTGCAGGCCGCGACCACTTGCAAAGCCAGCTTCATAGTAAACGCCGCCACGATGCCCTGTGTAATCCGCTACGATAAACTTCGACCGGCGGATTTGCGCAATGATTTCGTCGCAGATCTTGTTCACGTGTTCCTGCTGGCTCACGCGGAACGGCACATATCCCGCTAACTCAATTCCTTTCTTCAATCCATTGAGCCACGCCGGTTCCATCTCCTCGGAGAACCACATTGCCACAAAGACCTGAGAGCTGTCGGGAGCGGAACCAAGCAGCTTCTCGCCCTGCAACAGCCCTTCTGAAGTGAGCTTGCCGCGCCCGCCGCTGGGATCAATCTTCATCCAGCCGTGCTGCTCGAGGTGGCGCGCCACAGCGTCCACATCTCTATCCTCAATCGTTTGAAGAAAAGCCCCGAGTCTGTCGCCTCTGAGCGCAACCCAATCGAGCCGCGGTTCTCGCTTGGCAAGAGATACAAGCATCTTTTCCAGCTGCTCGGAAAATCGAAATCGAGGGCGTGACAGCGCATAGTCTAGGGTGCCCACATCTAACACTGGCGCCACGGTGCTGCCTTGCGCAGAACTAATCCACTCCGCAACGCGCCCGCGTTCAGCGTTCGTCGCGCCGTCCAGCCGGCTTAAGGCTGAGTCCCGGAGTCGGTAGGTTCCGCAATAGGCACATTGAATGTGATATTCAATGTCGCCAGTTAATGAGAGGGCAGCGCTCGGTGCAGCGCGCTTGCAGACGTAGCAGACATCTGAAGGCATAAGGCCCGTCCCCAATTTCTCGGTCCGGCGGCAGCATACCACAACGCCAGATCGTGCGTTACCTAGGCCGCTACCTAGGCGCGATTCGCACAGGCCAAAACCTGGCCCAAAATGTCAGCTAAGTTATTGATTTGGAAAGTGGCGCACCCAGAAGGACTCGAACCTCCAACCTTCTGATTCGTAGTCAGATGCTCTATCCAATTGAGCTATGGGTGCGTCGGTTCGCGGTGGTTGGGCGCGGCGCTGGCGCGGCGACCAGCCGAGTTGGATGTCTCGGCCCCCGAACGGTGGCGGAAACTAGCCAAAGCCGATGAGCATTGCAAGCTATTTGGCGCGGCCATTTTAAGGATTGCGCCACACGCCCTATACACTTGTTTTCAATAAGGAAACTCCGACTGGAACGCGCTCGGTCCTGGGTTATCCACAGGGCGGGCCAGCGAATCTTTACGCGTGCGACGCCCCGTCTCACCGGTATCGCCACTGATATCATCTGTGGCCCGCCGGCCACCCTGTGGCGACGACGGCACGCCCGGGGGCCTCGAACCCGACTTGGGCTGTTGATTCTTGTCCTGAAAGCTGCGAAGAACTGTTTTTGGGTAATGGGTTGAGCGAAGCCAAAGGGGGTTTGGGACTTTGTTTTCGCTCTCAGATTTTCGGGGTTCGGCAAGCATGAAGAAACACGTCTGGCTCGCGGCCGTGGCCGCCGCACCGCTTATGTTGGGCGGCTGCGAATTCTTCAACAATGCCCTGGCACCGTCGGTTTCCGGCGCGCCGATCGGGGCAGACGTTCACAACACCGCCTCGGTGCCGACGGGTCAGCCGACGGGCACGCTGGTCGGTACCCGGGTCATCGAGATCCGCAGCGACCTCAGCCGCTTGCAGCAGGCGGTGCAGCAGCAGACCCTGAAGCATCAGGAACTGCGCGGCAGCGCCGAGCGCAACGCCGCCGGATACCAGACGACGGTCGGCGCCATCCAAGGCAAGCTGCAGATGGGCACCACGCCGGGCAATCCGATGGTGACTTCGGCCTGGCAGCAGGCGCAGAACCAGCTCGACCAGATCGGCTCGGATCTCGACCAGATGAACCGGCTGCAGAACGACGTTGCCAACAACGCCGCCTTCTCCAGCTACCTGCTCGATTCGATCCGCGCCTCCTACACCGTCTCGGGCGCGGTCGATGAAGACCATCGCCAGCTGCGGGCGCTCGAAGACCAGACCAACCAGACGACGGTTTCGATCGACCGCCTGCTCAACCAGCTGTCGGAAGATGTTTCGCGCCAGACCAACTTCCTCGCCAATGAGCGTTCGAACCTGACCACGCTGGCAGCCGGCGTGAATAACGGCCAGGTCTATGGCACCACGCTTGCCGCGCGTTCCTACGCCCCGCCGGCACAGCCCGCCTTGCCGCCGATGGCCGGCATGAGCACGGGCCGTCCGCTGGTCGTCATCCGCTTCGACCGCGCCAATGTGAATTACGAGCAGGCGCTCTATCAGGCCACCTCCAAGGCGCTGGAACTGCGCCCCAACGCCGCCTTTGATGTCGTGGGCGTCGCCCCGGCCATGGGCCAGCCGGCCCAGGTCGCCCTCAACAGCGATATCGCCCGCACCAATGCCAACAAGGTGTCGCGGTCGCTGCTCAATATGGGCCTGCCGCCCGACCGTGTCGGCATCGCCCAGGTGACCGACCCCAATGCGCAGGTCAACGAAGTCCACGTTTACGTGCGCTGATAAGCCTTTCGTCCTCTGCACATAACCACGAACCGGAAACCGGCGCCCCGAAATGGGCGCCGGTTTTCATTTGTGGCTCGATCCAGAACGGCAGCGGGTGCGTAATACGATGACCCCTCTCGCCAGGAGGTCACAATGCGCCTTGCCGTTCTTGCCCTGGTATTTCTCTGCTTGGCCCCGCTCGCCCGAGCGCAAACGAGCGCTGCCGACGAGGCACAGTTCCAGAAGATCATCAGCCGGCAGATTTCGGCCTTCAAAGCTGACGACGGCACAACCGCCTTCGGCTTCGCGTCACCGGACCTGCAGGCCAAATTCGGCAGTGCCGCCGTGTTCATGGACATGGTCCGGAGCGGCTACGCCCCGGTCTATCGGCCGCGCTCGGTCGAGTTTCGCGCCGTGGTCGAGCATGACACCGGCCCGGAGCAGCAGGTTTTTGTGGTCGGCCCCGATGGCAGAGGCTACATCGCCCACTATATGATGGAGCGGCAGCCCGATGGTTCCTGGCGCATCAGCGGCTGCTATCTGGAACGGGCCCAGGACGAAAGCGTGTGAATGCGCGTGATCCTCTGGTCGCTGGCTGCCCTCATCCTGGTTCCCCTTGCCATCAGCATCGGCCGCGGCATGGCCTATGACGGTTCGTGGCGCGACGCACCGCGCCATGCCTCAGGCCTCGCCCCGGATCCCGCCAAGACGCCAGACGCGATCGTGCAGATCTATTCGGCGCGTGCCTTCAACTGGCGCGGCTATGTGGCAACGCATCCGTGGATCATCGTCAAGCGTGCGAATGCCAAGGCCTATACGCGCTATGAAGTTGTTGGCTGGGGCGGCGGACAATCGCTGAAAGTGAACTATGCGCTGCCGGACGGTTACTGGTTCGGCGCCGAGCCGCGTGTCATGGCGGAGTATCGTGGCGCCGGCACCGATCAACTCATCGACCGTATCGAAGCGGCGGTCGCCAGCTATCCCTTCAAGGACCAGTATCGCAGCTGGCCGGGTCCCAACAGCAACACGTTCCTCGCCCATGTCGCGCGCGAAGTGCCGGAGTTGCGGCTCGACATCCCCGCCAATGCGATCGGCAAGGATTACCGCGCCTGGGATGCGCCGGTCGGCCTGGCGCCCAGTGGCACAGGCGTGCAGGCATCGTTGTTGGGCGTCGCCGGCCTGACGCTGGGCCTTGAGGAAGGGATCGAGGTCAACGTGTTGGGCCTCAATCTGGGTGTCGACTTCCTGCGTCCGGCCTTGCGTGTGCCGGGTCTGGGGCGCATCGGCTTTCCGGAGGAAGTCGCGCGCCAGCCGGCACTCGCCGTCGATTAGAGATCCAGGCCGAGTTCTTTCTTCACCGCCTTGGTGAGTTTCTTCGCGACCAGCCGATAGGCCGTTTCGATATAGGCCTTAAGGTCCTTGTCGCGGAGCGCCTTCACGGCATCGACCTGCACCCACTTGGCCCGCGCGAGATAAGGTGCCGGCACGATGCCCTTCTGCTGGCGCAGCAGATCGTAGGACATGTCGCTGCATTTGAAGCTGAACTTCGCGCCCTCGCCCGGACCCCAGTTATTGGCGACGGCGAAGATCTTGCCGCCGACCTTCCAGACCGAGGCACCGCCCCATTGCACGACATTCGTGGCCATCGGCAGCGCGCGGCAGAACTTGTCGAATTCGGCCCGCGTCATGCCAGCTGACTAGATCTCGGTCCGTGCGCCAAGCTCGATGATGCGCCCGACCGGGATGCGGAAATAATCGGAGGCCGAGATTTCCGTATCGGACAGCAGGATGAACAGCCAGCGGCGCCAGCCCGACATTGCCGATTTCGCCCGCGGCACAATGCGCTCGCGACCGATGAAATAGGAGACGCTCTCCGGATCCAGTTCCAGGCCGTATTTGGCGGCGATCCGCATGGCTGCCGGCAGGTTCGGCTCGTCGGCAAAACCATACCGCACGATGATGCGCCAGAAACCGCGGCCCAATTCCTTGACCTGAACGCGCTCGGCATCGGGCACGAAAGGCCGCGCCTCGGTGATGAGGGTCGTCATCACCACGCGCTCGTGCAGGATGCGGTTGTGGCGCATGTTGTGGAGGAGCGCAAAGGGCACGCGGTCGATCTGCGCGGTGAGGAACAGGCCGGTGCCCGGCACGCGGCTAAGATGCCGCTCCGACAACGCACCGAGAAATTCCTCCTCGGTCAGCGAACCGGCACCATGGCGCTTGGCGAGCAGCCCGCGGCCATCCATCCAGGTCGACAGGATGAAGATGATAATGGCGCCGATAAGCAGCGGGAACCAGCCGCCATCCAGAACTTTGAGCAGGCTGGCGCCGAGCAGCGAGGCTTCGACCAGCAGGATGAAGCCGCACACGATCACCGTCCGCTGCACGCTCCACTTCCACAGTGAGCGGAAGACGAAGAAGGCGATGATGGTGTCGATGATCATCGTGCCGGTGACGGCGATGCCATAGGCATTGGCAAGGCCACTCGACGATTTGAATCCGATCACCAGCAGCAGCACGCAGATCATCAGCAGCCAGTTGATCTGCGGTACATAGATCTGGCCCTGATGATGGGCCGAGGTGTGCGTGATGAGGAGACGCGGGCAGACACCCATGCGCATCGCCTGCCAGGACAGCGAGAAGGCACCAGAGATGACTGCCTGCGAGGCGATGATGGTGGCGGCGGTCGCGAGGCCGATCAGCGGATAGAGGAACCAGTCGGGCGCCAGGAGATAGAAGGGATTGGCGACAGCCTCGGGATGCGCCAGCACCAGGGCACCCTGGCCGAAATAGTTGAGCGTCAGGCACGGCAGCACGAAGACAAACCAGGAAGCCTGGATGGGCTTGCGCCCGAAATGGCCGAGATCGGCATAGAGCGCCTCGGCACCGGTCACCGCCAACAGCACGGCGCCCATGACCGGGAAGGCGATGCCGATGTTGTGGAACAGGAACGAGAGAGCGTAATGCGGCGACAACGCCAGCAGAATCTCGGGGTGGCCGACGATCTGCAGCAAGCCGAGCACACCCAGCGTCGTGAACCAGATCATCATGATCGGGCCGAAAAAGGCGCCGACCGCGCCCGTACCACGGCTCTGAATCGCAAAGAGGCCGATCACAATGATGATGGTGATGGCGACGATCCAGTCCCGGTCAAGATTCGGCTGCGCGATCTTGAGGCCTTCCACCGCCGAGAGAATCGAGATGGCCGGCGTGATCATGCCGTCGCCATAGAACAAGGCGGCACCGACGATGCCGAGCGCCAGGAACTTCTCGCGTCGGCCCGGCTTCGCGGCAGACCGGATGGCAAGACCGATGAGGGCCAGCAGGCCGCCCTGCCCCTGGTTGTCGGCCCGCAGGATCAAGAGGGCATATTTGAAGCTGACGATGATCGTCACGGTCCAGAAGATCAGCGACAGGATCCCGAACACATGGGTGGGATTCGCCATCAACTCGCCGGCGCCATGAAAGGCTTCGCGGAAGGTGTAAAGCGGCGAAGTGCCGATATCGCCAAAAACGACGCCAAGCGCGCCGATCGCCAAGGGGGCGAGCGCACCATGCGGTGCATGTTCGTTAGCCGGCGCCGCAGCCGCGCCCTGGCTATCTGGTGTCTGAGCTGATGTGGTCACGTATGGTCGGTGGCATCTTGCATCCGGCCCCAGCTTGGTTGGCCGCTTTGACCCGCGGCGCCCTTCCGGGCAGCCGGCGCGGAGACAAGATGATTATCCATCCCTTGCTGAACTGGGCCTGTCCTGCCCGTGAAAGCGGCGCATCCTGTCATCGGCCCGCCCCTCGCGCAATAGGGTTTTTGCACTGCAATATTCCCCCTTGACTTCGGGGACGACTCCGCCTTAGAGGCGGCCCGTCGATCCGGGAATTGCCGCCCCGGACGGCTTGGGCTAATGCATGAGAACGATCAGCCGGTCAATGCGTTCCGGCGCGCCAACCCAGGGGTGAGAGATAGATGTCCGATCCGCAAAAGACCTTTCCCGTTTCCTGGGAGGAACTGCACCGGAATGCCAAGGCGCTGGCTTGGCGCCTCATCGAGCAGGGGCCGTTCAACGGCATCGTCGCGGTGACGCGCGGCGGCCTGGTGCCGGCAGCCATCATTGCCCGCGAGCTCGACGTGCGCCTCATCGACACGGTCTGCATGCAGAGCTATTCCGACGATCACGCGCAAGGCCAGATCAAGGTGCTGAAGGAAGTGCCCGGCGATGGCGAAGGCTGGCTCATCATCGACGATCTGGTCGATACCGGCCGTACCGCGCGAGTCGTGCGCGATATGCTGCCCAAGGCGCACTTTGCCACGATCTACGCCAAGCCCTCGGGCCGACCCCTGGTCGACACCTTCGTCACCGAAGTGTCGCAGGATACCTGGATCTATTTCCCCTGGGACATCGAACTGCAATTCGCGCAGCCGATCGCCAAGCAGAAGCGCGGCTAAGCCACCGGCCAGTTGTCGATGAGACGCGTGCGGCCGATATGGGCCGCGGCGAATAGGCGGCTGCCGCTTTGCGCGCGCTCGATCGGCGCAAGAGTCGTTTCATCACATAGCGCTACGTAGTCCACGCGCGCGAAGCCGCCCTGAAGCAGCTTGGCCGTGGCCTCAGCCAGAATGGGCGCCGCGTCGGCAGCCGAGGCCAGCTGCTTGGCAGTCTCGGCCAGGATCCGCGGCAGCAACGCTGCTTGTGCGCGCTCGGCTGGCGACAAATAGCGATTGCGCGACGACATGGCGAGGCCGTCTGCTTCGCGCACGGTCGGCACGCCGACAATTTCCACAGGCATGTCGAGATCGCGCGCCAAACGCCGGATCACCTGCAATTGCTGGAAGTCCTTCTCGCCGAAATAGGCGCGGTCCGGCAGGCTCTGCAGCAGCAGTTTCGAGACGATGGTAGCAACGCCACCGAAATGGCCGGGCCGCGCCACGCCGTCGAGATGCGCGGTGATGCCGCCGACTGTCACCGATGTCGTGAAACCGGCCGGGTACATTTCCGTCACATCGGGTGCGAAGAGCAGATCGCACCCGACATCCGTGAGCTTTGCGGCATCGCTGGCTTCGTCGCGCGGATAAGCCGAGAGATCCTCATTCGGCCCGAACTGGGTTGGATTGACGAAAAGCGTTGCGATCGCATGGCTGTTCTCTGCCTTGGCGCGACGCACCAGCGTCAGATGCCCCTCATGCAAGGCGCCCATGGTCGGCACCAGGCCGATCGTGCCGCCTGTGCGGCGGATATCAGCGATGCGGGCGCGCAGATCGGCGACGCGGCGGGCGATGGGCAGCATGGTCATGGATGATGTTTTAGAGCCGCCGGTTCAGCCGTGCTTCTTGATGGCGCCGAAGATGTTCTCGGGGCCGGGGAAGGAACGCGCGCGCACGTCCTTTGCATAACGCTCCGCCGCCTCTTCGATCTCGTTGCCAAGCTCGGCATAGCGCTTCACGAAGCGCGGCTTGAAGGCACTGAAGAGGCCAAGGATATCTTCCGCCACCAGGACCTGCCCGTCGCAGGCAGCCGAAGCGCCGATGCCGATCACCGGAACGGTAACACGCGCGGTGACGACCTGCGCGATCTGCTCCATCACGCCTTCGAGCACGACAGAGAAAGCACCGGCTTCGGCAACGGCCACCGCGTCGGCAACGATGGTGGCGGCTTCCTGGTCACCGCGGCCGCGGGCGCGGAAACCGCCCAGCGTGTTCACCGATTGCGGCGTGAGGCCGACATGGCCCATCACCGGCACGCCGCGCTTGGCGAGGAACGCCACCGTATCGGCCATCTCACGACCGCCTTCGAGCTTCACCGCCTGGCAGCCCGTCTCCTTCATGATGCGGGCGGCCGAGCGAAAAGCCTGTTCAGGGCTTTCCTGATAGCTGCCAAAAGGCATGTCGACGACGACCATCGATGTCTTCGAGCCACGCACGACAGCGGCGCCATGCTGGATCATCATCTCCAGCGTCACCGGCAAGGTCGTCTCAAAGCCATAGAGAACCATGCCGAGCGAATCGCCCACCATGAGCAAATCGACATGGGAATCGAGGCGCTGCGCCATCGGCATTGTGTAGGCGGTCAGGCAGACGAGCGGCTCTTTGCCTTTGCGGGCGGCGAATTCCGGCACCGACAGGCGCTTCAGGACCGCACCTTCATTGCTGCCGCTGGCATGGACGCTCATTTTTCGCCTCCCTCGTGCCGGGCGACGTTGTGGCCCGTCAGCCCCGTCGCCAGTTCGCATTACGCTGTTTTAGGCGCGACATTCTGTCCGATACTGCTGCACCGCACAACCGCTATCGGGGCATGGGTCAAACGCTTGGCGCGTATAGGGTCTCCGCCGGCGCATAGCTGCTAACCCCTGGTTCGGCCGCCCCAATACTGGGTCATCAGGAAATAGGTAAAGGAGGCACTCCAGGCAATGAGGACGAGGCCGGCCAGCGCCTCGATTCCGGCCAGCAGGCGCATGCCCGGGGTCAGCATCTCGGCATCGCCAAAACCCAGCGAAGTATATGATTCAGCTGAGAAATTCAGATAATCCACAAAGGTACGTCGGTGTTCGTCGGCAAAGCCCAGCTCGAGATCGGTGTAATGCACCAGCCAATAGGCCGCGGCGAATCCCCAAATCTCGATCGTATGCGCCGCCATGCAGGAGATGACGCCGACCATCACATGCGCGCGACGCGACACGATCTCCATGCGCGGCATCAGGTAGCTGGCAACCAGCCGCAGAACTTCATAATGGATGCCGATGGCCAGGAGGACCAATCCGGATCCGAACAAGATAGTTACCAGGAACATCCGAGCCGCTTCCGCTTCGCCAGTAAACGCGTTAAACCCTCATATCTAAGGAGCAGAACTTAGCAAAGCGTTGAGAACGCTTAGCCCCGGCAAATCTGGCTCCACTTGCGACCATTTGCCACCGAGCTTGAATGTACAAAGACAACAGCCTCATACCCTCCGAAGCGATCCGCCTCGCCGCCCTTGGCCTGCTGTGGCAGCGCGAGCGCAGCTATGCCGATCTCGCGCGCGAGATCCGGCACTTTGTGGGGCGCATCGCCGGCCCCTCCCTGGAGCTGCTGGGGCCTTCTCTCGAGCTCTTCAAGATCGAAGGCCTCATTGAGGCAATCGACCCCACGCCGCCGGCAGAATCGCAGATGATGCGGCTCACGGCTGACGGACGCACGGAACTCCGCCGGCTGATGACGACCCGCCTCCGCGGCCCCATGGGCGAGGTCAACAAGCTGATCATCGCCTTTAAGGTCCATTTTCTGGGCAGTCTTTCCGCTGAGGACCAGCGCGGGCAGCTCGATCTGATGATCGAAGCTTGCGACAAGGAGCTCGGGCGGCTGCGTGATTTGCGCGCCTATGAGCCGGTCGCGACCGACGGCGGCCACCTGCCCTCCTGGCTGGACCTCGAAATCGCGGAAATCGGCGCCAGACGGGCCTGGTTCGAGGGCTTGAAGGCCGGAATCGACGGCTGACAGGCGTTTTTCCTCATTTTTTAAGGTCAAAAAGCGCCAGGGCGGTTGCGCGAGGCAGGTCTGCTGCTTACCTATGGCCTTTATGCCGCCGCTAGTCACTCGCTTCGCGCCAAGCCCCACCGGATATCTTCATCTCGGCCACGCTTTCTCGGCGCTGGACGGCTGGACCAGGGCGCGAGCGGTGGGGGGAAGGTTTTTGTTGCGCATCGAGGACATCGACCAGACGCGCTGCCGACCGGAATTCGAGGCGGCGTTGCTTGAGGATCTCTCCTGGCTCGGCCTTGATTGGGACGGCGAGGTGCGGCGGCAATCCGACCATTTTGCCGATTACCAGGCGGCCCTCGACAAGCTTCAGACCCTGGGCGTCATCTATCCCTGCTTTTGCAGCCGCAAGGATATCGCGGCCGCGACGAGCGCCCCGCAGGGGCCGGACGGGCCGGTCTATCCCGGCACTTGTCGTCACCTCGACCCAGCGCTCATCGCCGAGAAACAGGCGGCCGGCCTGCCCTTTGTCCTGCGCCTCGATGTTGCCAAGGCGCGCGTCCTTTCCGGCAACCTCGCTTTCACCGACGAGCATGCCGGCAGGATTTCCGCACAGCCGGAAGTGCTGGGCGATGTTGTGCTGGCCCGGCGCGATACGCCCTGCTCCTACCATCTTTGCGTCACGCTCGACGACGCGCTGCAAGGTGTGACGCTGGTGACGCGCGCCGAAGACCTGCTGCCGTCCACCCATGTCCATCGGCTGCTGCAAGCCCTGCTGGCGCTTCCGGTTCCGGCCTATGCGCATCATCGCCTGCTCGCCGATGCGGCCGGGCAGCGCCTGGCCAAACGTGCCGGCGCGCCCAGCCTGCGCTCCATGCGTGACAGTGGAACGAGCGCTGCCGAGGTGCGGACCATGATCGGTTACGCCGATCCGATTTTTCGTGCTTAGTTTTCACCCCAGATTTTCACCCAAGCAAAGCAGTATGTGAATGTTCGACACGCAATACCTTATCAGCCTGCTGACCGGCCCCGAAATGATCGCCTTCGGTCAGGTCATTCTCATCGACCTAGTGCTTGCCGGCGACAACGCGATCGTCGTCGGCATGGCCGCAGCCGGCCTGCCCTCGCACCAGCGCACCAAGGTTATCCTGATCGGTATCGCCGCTGCGACGGTCATGCGCATCTGTTTCGCGCTGGGCACGACATACCTGCTGTCCATCATCGGCCTGACACTGGCCGGCGGCATCCTGCTGCTGTGGGTGTGCTGGAAGTTCTGGCGTGAGCTTGAGCATCAGCGCCGCGAGAACCGCAAGGCAAAGCTCCGTGCCGGTGAAAAGATGAGTGCCGCCGAAAGAGCCGATCTGGAAGAAGGTCAAGGTGCCCTGCCCGGCTCGGCGCCGGCCAAGACCATGCGCCAGGCCATCGTGCAGATCGTCATCGCCGACGTATCGATGTCCCTCGACAACGTCCTGGCCGTTGCCGGCGCCGCCCATGAGCACCCCAACGTCCTGGTATTCGGCCTCATTCTGTCGGTCGCGTTGATGGGCCTCGCCGCCTCGGTCATCGCCAAGCTGCTGAAGCGCTATCACTGGATCGCCTATATCGGTCTTGCCGTGATCTTCTACGTGGCCGCCGAAATGATCTGGCGCGGCTGGGCGGAAGTGGCCCCCATGGTCAATGGCGGCTAAGCACGAACCGTATCCCTGAAATGCTCAATGCCCGGCCACACGGCCGGGCATTTTCTTTTTGAGGAGGTCAGGGCCGGCGCGACAGTCCCATCGCCAGTTGGACGTAATCCGGGCGTTCAGGTGTCAGATAGCCGTGGCGAATGAGGAAGTCGATGATGACCAGGCCGACATTGAATTTGAAATCATTCGTCTCGGCTAACAGGCGCTCGACCTCGGACAATGGCAGCAGCCGGAAGTCGGCGATCTCGCCATCATGGTTCTTCGGCACGAAATCGGCCGGCAATTCCAGATCATAGGTGAAGAGCGTGTCGTCGCGCAGGCAGCCGTCAAGCTCCATGCGATAGCTCAAGGCACCGCAAGGCCGGGCGCGGCGCGCCAGTTCCTTGGGAATCGACGCTTCCTCGGCAGCTTCCTTGATGAGGTTGTCGAAGGGCTTGACACCTGACGGCAATCCACCGGCCACCAGATGATCGAGCTTGCCCGGCTCGATCGGCCGATCGGCCGCGCGCCTGCCGACCCACAGCCAGATCTCGCCATCGCGCTTCACATAGCCGTTGAGATGCACGCCATAGGCCTTGACGCCGAACAGCGGCACGCCGGCGCGTTCGAGATCGAACAGCGGCTCGGCGCCATATTGCGCGGCAACGGTGAAAAGCTCGTCACGCCAGCCGCGAATGAAACCCTCCTGGCGCAACTCGCGCATAACTGAATCGATTGCCGCCGAGCGGTAGTCGAACGTATCGAGATGCTCGGCAACCCGCACGTCGGACGCGCCGACGCGAAAGACGCTGGGAAAGCGGCGCAATTCCTGCGCCATGTCGCGCCGCATATGGCCGATCTGCGCCGCACCGACGCCGAACGGCAGATAGCGGGAGATGTCGTGGCGGTGGCAGGCCTCGATGCGATCGAGCAGGCTCATGCCACAGGCTCCATGGCGAAAGGAATCGGTCGCCGCAGACCAGCGATGAGGGGCAGGTAATCCCGTTCCTCCGGCCCGACGAAACCGTGGCGGATCAGGAAATCTATGAGGACGAGTGCGATATCGTACATGAAATCATCAGCCGAGCGCAGGCGATGGATCAGTTCGGAGACCGGCACGAGTTCGAAGCCGGCGACTTCGCCATCCTGGTTCTGCGGCGTGAAGCTCTCCGGCAATTCGAGGTCGAAGTTGAACTGCTGGCCGACACGCAGGCCCTCGCCAGCTTCGATCAGCAGGGTGACGATGCCGACGGGCAGCGCCCGCTCGGCAATGGCGGCGGGGATGCCCGCCTCCTCCTGGCATTCCTTCAGCAGGTTCTCGGCCGGTGTCAGGCCCAAGGGCTGGCCACCACCGACC
Source organism: Dongia rigui (assembly GCF_034044635.1). Classification (NCBI taxonomy): domain Bacteria; kingdom Pseudomonadati; phylum Pseudomonadota; class Alphaproteobacteria; order Rhodospirillales; family Dongiaceae; genus Dongia; species Dongia rigui. The sequence goes on along the minus strand of NZ_JAXCLX010000002.1, from coordinate 269,245 downwards.
ACGAGATCCAGCATGTTGGGATCGACCGATTTGGTCGGCGCGCGACGCGCAACCCAGATCTTCATTTCCCAGCCGCGGCCGACGAAGCCATTGAGATTGACGCCATAGGCGGCGACACCGAAAAGCGGTGCCGCGGCACGCTCCATCACCAGCAGGGGCGTCTCGCCGAATGACTGGTTGACTGGATAGAGCTCGCTGCGCCAACCCGGGATCCGCCCTTGAGCACGCAGGTCCTCAAGGACGGAAGCCATCGCGGTACTGCGCTGCGCGGCGTCCGCCAAGGCGGGCTGCATCTTCAGATCGGCACCGGCCATTTGAAAGACATCGGCGCGGCCAGCGAGTTCTTTTGCCAGAACAGGCTTCACCCAACCGACATGGCGTCCTGCAACCACGAACCGGCAATAGCGCTGGAGATCCGGCGGCGCGTAACGCCGATATTGCCGCAGCAGACTCATGGCTTGGTCAATTCACTCGCGCCCAATCAATCAGGCGCCGAAGGAAGGCATCGCCCGCCGCCAGCTGTTCCTTGTCGATGAACTCGTCCGGCTGATGCGCCTGGGCGATGTGACCCGGGCCGCAAACGATGGCCGACATGCCGGCCTGCTGGAACTGCCCGGCTTCGGTGGCGTAAGGAAGGCTCACCGTGTCGTTGGCGCCGGTCAGATGCTTCAGCAGCGCCTCGGCCGCAGATTCGTGCTCTTCCACCAGGGGTGGCGCCGAAACGCGTGGCGTGATGACGATATCGGCCAGCGGCTGCGATTGGCGCAACTCGCCGAGGCGCTTTTCGATGAAGGCCCTGAGCGGCACCAGGATCTGGTCCGGATGACCACCAGGAATGGCACGGAAGTCCCACAAGAAGCGGCATTCGCGGGCAATGATATTGACCGCCGTGCCGCCATCGACATTGCCGATGTTGAACGAGCAATGCGGCGGATCGAAGCTGCGATCGAATGGCCCATTCTCCTGGATGCCGCGATAGATGCGCGCCATTTCGCCCATCACTTCTGCGGCGAGGAGAATGGCATTGAGGCCACGTTCCGGTTGGCTGGAATGACCGTCCTTGCCGGTGACATGCGTCTCGAAGGAATAGACACCCTTGTGACGCACGCCGAGCTTCATGCCGGTTGGCTCGCCGATGATCGCAATGCGCGGCTGCGGCAGTTTCTCGCCGATCGCCTTGAGGAGATGGGGGGCGCCAAGACAACCCAACTCTTCGTCGTATGAGAAGGCAAAGTGAAGCGGCGTCTGCAACGGCTTGGCCGCCATGTCCGGCACCAGCGCGAGGCACAGCGCAATGAAACCCTTCATGTCGCTGGTGCCCCGCCCGATGAAACGCTTGTCGGTCTCGATCAGCTTGAACGGGTCGCTGGTCCAAGGCTGGCCCTCGACCGGCACCACATCGGTATGTCCGGAAAGGACGATACCGCCATCCTTCTTCGGACCGATGGTCGCCCAGAGATTGGCCTTTGGCTGCCCATCCGGCGCCGGCACGATTTCGACCGTTGCACCATGCTGCTTCAGGTAGTCGCCGATCCAATGGATCAGCGACAGGTTCGAGCGCGCCGAAACCGTGTCGAAGCCGATCAGCCGATCGAGAATGCCGACAAACGCGTCGTTCATGCTGCCACCAAGCTCATGAACTGGAGCCGATCGTCGCCGATGGCAGGCCGATGAAGGCCAGGAATTCGCGCCGGGTCGACGGGTCGTTGCGGAAGGCACCCAGCATGCGGCTGGTCACCATGGAGGTGCCGGCCTTGTGCACGCCACGCGTCGTCATGCATTGGTGGCTGGCATCGATGACCACGGCCACACCGCGCGGCTGCAGTTCCTCGTTCAACGTGTTGGCCACCTGCGCCGTCAGCTTTTCCTGGATCTGCAGGCGCTTGGCATAACATTCGAGAAGACGCGCCAGCTTGGAAATGCCGACGACGCGCTTCCTGGGCAGATAGGCGATATGGGCACGGCCGATGATCGGCGCCATGTGATGCTCGCAATGACTCTCAAAACGAATGTCCTTGAGGACGATCATTTCGTCATAGCCATCGGTTTCGGAAAAAGTGCGCGACAGGATCTCAGTCGGGTTCTGCTCGTAGCCGCGGAAGAATTCGCGATAGGATTTGGCAACACGGCGCGGCGTATCGATCAGGCCTTCGCGCGTCGGGTCGTCGCCGGCCCAGCGGATCAGCGTGCGCACCGCTTCTTCGGCTTCTGCCTGACTCGGCAAGCCGGTTGCTGGTGTTTTGGATTTTGTCAGGGCCTTGGACACGGCCGTTGTCCTTTCAAGGAATGGCGTTCATGGGGGCGCGAGAAGATCAGTTCAGGCGCTTTGGCTGATACGGGCTGTCGAGCGAAAAGGCCGGGATGTCGATATCAAACATCTCGCCCGTCTCGCTCTCCATCTCATACGTGCCAACCATGATTCCGGATGGGGTCTTCAGCGGCGTGCCGCTGGTATATTCGTAGGCCTCGCCGGGATGCAGCACGGGCTGCTCGCCGACGACACCGGCACCGCGCACTTCCTGAATGCGGCCAAGGGAGTCCGTAATGCGCCAATAGCGGTTGCGCAGCTGAACTGTCAACTCGCCCTTGTTCTCGATGCGCACATGGTATTTCCAGACGAAATGGGCCTCGTCCGGCGAGGATTGATCATCGAGGTAGGTCGGTTCGACGCTGACCGAGATGCTGCGGGTGGTCTGCTGATACATGAGGTAAGCCTTGCTGCTGCCGCTTGGGCGGCTTGCCGGCAGTTTAGATCGGAAGCACCAGCGAATCCAACAGCGCCAAGACCCTGGAATGACTGGGCTTATATGGCGGCAACCCGGTTGAAGCGTCGACAGGACAGAAACAGTCGCCGCCAGACGAAATCAACGGAGCGGGCGTGTCGGCAAAAGAAAACGGCGCCGGGTTGCCCCGGCGCCGTTCCGCAAACGAGCGGTCTAGGTCTCGATTACTGAACGATGATCTCGGCGCGGCGGTTAGCCTGCTCCTTGACACCATCAGCGGTCGGGACCGCGTTCTCCGACTCACCCTTCCAGGCGGTCGTGATCGCTTCTGCCGGGACGCCAGCCGCGATCAGTGCTTCACGCACTGCGTCGGAGCGACGCTCGGAGAGCTTCTCGTTGTAGGCATCCGAGCCAGAGCGGTCGGTGTGACCGGTGACCGAGATGGCCGTCGACTTGTTGGCCGCGAAGTCCGCAACCACCTGGTTCACGACGGCCTGGGCCGCGTCATTGATGTTCGACTTGTCGAAGTCGAACAGCACCAGGTAGACATTCGGCGCGGGGGCCGGAGCTTCGGCAGCAGCCGGAGCCGCTTCGAGTTCAGCGAGAGCCGCGAGGAGTTCATCCTTGCAGGCGCTGATATGGTCGTACTGGAAGTTCTCTTCCTGCTGCTCGAGCCAGCAATCGAAACGGGCCTGAGCGCGGGCAGCGAGTTCCGCCTTGTTGTCGCGAGCGCCGCCGTCGAGGGCTGCCAGCAGGCGGCCACGAACGTCGGTGATTTCGCCGAGCGAATCAGCGGGCAGGTCACGGTTGGCCGGATCTTCCGGCTGAACAACTTCGCCACCGGCAGCAGCAAGGCCGCGGCGGGCGTAGTAGCCGGCATCACGCCAGTCGAACATCTCGTCGGCTTCGAATACGGCCAGATCGCGATATTCCTTGGTCAGTGCCTGGGTGAACGGCGTGCCGCCGCTCGCTTCAGTCGTACGGATGCGGTCGAGATCGGTCGAGCAGGCCGCCAGAAATCCAACTGCCCCCAAAACCGCCAGAAGTCGCAATGCTTTCATTTTTGTCTCCTCGCTCTTGTTCAGCGCCGTCCCCAGGTTCCGATGCGTCGCCCACAGACGCTTCGCAACATCCCCGACTTCGGCTTATGCCTTATAACTCGGCTGAGTTCGAAAACCGGTCAAATGTGGTGATATCCCCCGGCGAAGCCAGCCGAATGCTGACATCTGGGGCACTATAGGTAAACGGCCCAGCGATGTCAAAAGCCCGAAGATCGGTTTTGGTTCCCCCAAACGCTCAATTTTTCTTGATTCTGTGCCCTTTTCCGAGCCGCCCGCTGGGCAGCTTTTGCCGCCTCGCCGAGTCCCCCTCAGAGGGCGATCACCTGGCCGGCGGCCGCCTCGGCGTCGGCCGGATCATGGCTGACCAGCAGCACGGGAAGGTTGCGGCGAGCCGCCCGCTCGAAGACCAAGGCGCGGAAACGGCCCCGCAGGGCGATGTCGAGCTTGGCAAAGGGCTCGTCCAGCAACAGGGCACAGGGTTCCGCCAGCAACGTGCGCATCAGCGCCGCGCGGGCCCGTTCGCCGCCAGACAGGCTGGCCGGATTGCGCGCCCCGAGACCGGTCAGTTCCGCCTCGGCCAGCCCGGCGGCGACCCGCTGCTCCCGTTCCAACCGCGACAGGCCCGCCGGCAGGCCAAACGCCAAGTTCTCGGCGACGGACAGATGCGGAAACAGGAGGTCGTCTTGGAACAATATTCCTAGATGGCGCTGCTGAATCGGCAGTTGCGTGATCTCGACGTCGCCGAGCCACACTTCGCCCGTCGCGCCAAACACCGGCGCCAAGGCGCCGATCATGAAATTGAGCAGGGTCGACTTGCCGCTGCCCGATGGTCCCATCAGGACGACGGGCCGGCCGGCCGCGATCGTACAATCGATCGGGCCAAGCAGCGCCACGCCGTCCTTGAACAGGGTAACGCTGCGCAAGGCCAATGGACCTTTCATGCCTACCGCCAACGTCGCCCCCGTGCCGAAACTGACGCAATCGCAAAGAAGAGGCCAGCCGTCAGCGTCTGGACCAGCCCGAAAACGGCCATGACCCGCCGGTCGCCACCGGCGCTCTGTGCCACGGCCTCTGTCGCCAGGGTGGCAATGCGCCCCTCGCCACCCTGCAGCGTCGGCAAATAAAGCGACAGCGAGACGGTGCCACCGATGGCGCAAGCCCAGGATATCGCCCCCCGCAGCATCGGCAGTTTGATGCGCCAGAACACGGACCAGCCGCAGCGACCGAGCGCGAGGCCCACTGTTTCGTATCGCCGATCGAAAGCCCGCCAAGGCTCCTTCAGGGTCAGGAAGACATAGGGAAAGACAAAGAGGACATGCATCCACAACACCGCCAGCCAGGTGCCGTTGAAACCGGCCAGCAGGAGCAGAACCTGAAGGCCGAACAGGAAGCAGATTTCCGGAACGAGGAGCGGCAGGAACAGCCACCGCTCGGCCGAGCGGACGATGTCGAGGCGCAAAAGTCGTTCGTGCTGCAGGCAGGCGACCGCCAGAACGATCGCCAGAAACGTCGTCGACAGCGCCAAGCCCAAGCTGTCCAGAAGGGGAACATAGAGGACGCCAAGGCCGCGACGCCACGCCCCCAGGTCAAGTGACGGCGGCAGCAAGGCCGGATAGCGCCAATCATGCGCCAAGGACCACAGCATCAACCCGCCGATGGCAAGGACGACCAGCGTCACGCCAAGACCGGCGGCAAGGTTGCGCAGCCACCGGCCGAGCAGCACCCAAGGCGAAGAGAGACGTCGATCGCCGGCGCTGAGCCAAGGGCGCAGCCCCAGCGCCACGACCCGTTCGCCGAGGCACCAGGCCAGCACGGCGCCGATGACCAGCGCCAGTTGCACCAGTCCGGCCGCCGCAGCGACGAAACGCTGGTTGAGATCCGGATCGTTGGCCCATGTCAGGATGAGGACCGGCAGGGTCGCCGGCGTGGTCGGCCCCAGGATCAACGACATATCGACGACGGAGAGGCTGTAGGCGAGGACCGCGAGTATGGGAAAGCGCACCAAGGGATAGAGTTGCGGCAGAATGAGTTTTACCCAAGCCATGGTGTCGTCATAGCCGAGCGCCCGCGCGACGAGGATTTGCCGCTCCGGCCGCAGCTGGCGCAGGCCGGTCAACATTGCGAAAAAGAGAAAGGGCGTTTCCTTGAGGAACAGAGCCAGGGCAAGTGTCAGGCCGGATTCGCTCGACAAGAACTGCCAATCCGGCGGCAGCGGCCAGGCCCCGATCATTGTCTGCAAGGCGCGCATCAGCCAACCGGAAGGCGCCACCACAAAGACCAACCCCACGGCGATGGCGACATGCGGCACGCCCAGGACACCCAGCGCCAGTCGCTGCGACCAGCCGGCGGGTGCAGTGCCTTCCGGACAGACGGCGACGGCCAAAGCAAAAGCCATGGCAACGGCTGCCAATGTCCCCAGCGTGCCGGCAAGCACCGTCACGAGGCAGGATGAGACGAGGCGCGCGTCGGCAAGGAGAATCCGGAACGGCTCCAGCGACAGCGCATGGCCGCCCAGCGCGGGCAGAAATCCGAAGCCGGTCGCCAGAAGAAAGACCAGGCCGATAAGGGTCGACCCCACCAGCAGGATGAGGGCGATGGCCGGCGGCAACCGACCGGCGAGAAGATGGAGGTGATGCGCTCTCACGCGGCCTCAATGACCATAGAGTTGCGTCCAGCGCGCCTCGATCGCCACCATCCAGCTGGGATGGAGTTCCGGCAGCACCGGCCCCAGCTCCCGGGGCGACAGCGTGGCGATGCCCCGCGGCAGCTGGGCAAAAGCGGCGCGCGCCTCGGGCGGCAGCAGAGCCATGTCCAGCACGGTCGGATCGCCCCAGACATTGGGATCCTCCTTTCGCAACTGCGCTTCGGGCGACAGCAGGAAATCGGCCACCACCAATGCGCCCGCCTTGGCATTGGCGTTGAACGGCACGGCGACGAAATGCGTGTTGCCGATCATGCCGCCGTCGAAGACAAAGCTGCGCACCGTTTCCGGCAGCAGGCCTTGGGCGATGGCGGAGGATGCATCGCCCGGATTGAAGGCCATGGAGATGTCGATTTCGCCGTCGTTCAACAATTGGCGCAAAGCCGTCGTCGAGGTCGGATAGCTTTTCCCACCACGCCACAGATGCGGCGCCAAGGCAGCAAGATAGTCCCAGAGCGGCGTAGTTGCCGTGTCGAACAGCGCTGGGTCCAACAGTCTGTCGAAGGGCCGGCGATCTGGCGCCAACGACAGCAGGAACTGTTTCAAGACCGTCGAACCGACAAAATCAGGCGGCGCCGGAAAGGTGAATCGGCCAGGATTGGCTGTGGCGAATTCGAGCAAGGCCGCCGGCGATCGCGGCGGCTGTGTCAGCCGCGCGCTGTCGTAAAAAAAGACCAGCTGCGCCATGCCCCAGGGTGATTCATACCCATCCGTTGGCACGGTAAAGTCGGAAAGAACGGTGGGCTTTGTCTTGGGGTCGACGAATTTCATATTGGGCAGCAGTTGGATCATCGGCCCAAAAAGCAGCCCCTGCTTCTTCATGGCGGCGAAGTTCTCGCCGTTGATCCAGATGAGATCGACCCCGCCGCCATCCGTCTCGCCGGCGATCTTGCCGGCAAGGACACGCGACACAGCCTCGGCCGTGTCGGTGAGCTTCACGTGATGCAACGTGACGCCAAAGCGAGTCGAGACCGCCCCCGCCACCCAGGAAATGAAGTCGTTGATCCGCTGGTCACCACCCCAGGCGTTGAAATAGACGACCTGCCCACGTGCCGCGGCCAGTGCTGATTCATAGTCCCGGGGCGGGGCATCGGCGCGGGCTGCCAGGGGGAGGACGGCCGTCCCGAAACCCGCCGCCAAACCTGCCACCACCACATCCCGCCGTGTCCAGTGCCGCGTCATCTGTCCCCGCCCAATTATTGGCGCCCAGTTGTTGGCGCCCAATGCTTGCCCTGTCAGTCTATACGCCGGGACCGCGGAAATGTTGCAGCTTTCGGCGCCTTGAACCCGGCCGCGTGATCCCCTATAAATCGGGCCGAGCCGGCCGATGGCCCGCGCGGGTGTAGCTCAATGGTAGAGCAGAAGCTTCCCAAGCTTACGACGGGGGTTCGATTCCCCTCACCCGCTCCAACTCCCCTTATGACCTCGAATTGTCGATCCCAACCTATTCTGGGCCTGCTTCTCCATGCCGGACGCGGTATATGGGACCGCAAAAGTCTGTTGGGGAGAAATTGGGATCATGGGATCGTCCTTCCATCTGGTCGAGGCCGGCATCGCCGAAATTCGTGCCGCACTTGAGGCTGGCACGGTCACCAGCGTCGAACTGGTGGCCGCCTATATGAACCGCATCGCCCATTACGACCGGCAAGGGATCCGCCTCAACGCCATCCCCGTCTTCAATCCGCAGATGTTTGAGGATGCGCTCGCATCCGACCAGCGCCGGGCACAGGGCCGCCCGATCGGTCCGCTCGACGGCATCCCCTATACGGCCAAGGACAGCTACAAGGTCAAGGGCCTCACCGTCGCCGCCGGTTCGCCCGCCTTCGAGCGGCTGGTTGCCAATGAAGATGCCTTCACCATCGCGCGGCTGAGGGCGGCGGGTGCCGTGCTCATCGGCCTCACCAACATGCCGCCGATGGCCAATGGCGGCATGGAGCGCGGCGTCTACGGCCGTGCCGAGAGCCCCTATAACGGCGACTATCTGACGGCCTGCTTCTTCTCCGGCTCCTCCAACGGCTCCGGCACCGCAACGGCAGCAAGCTTTGCAGCCTTCGGCCTGGGAGAAGAGACCTGGTCATCGGGTCGCGCGCCGGCATCTCTCAACGGACTCGTTGCCTACACACCGTCGCGCGGCGTTATCTCCATGCGCGGCAACTGGCCGCTGGTGCCGACCATGGATGTGGTCGTGCCGCATACCCGTACCGTCGCCGATATGCTGGAAGTGCTCGACGTCATCGTCGCCGACGATCCCGATCCCCGGGGTGATTTCTGGCGTGTGCAGCCCTGGATTTCACTGCCGGCAAGCTCGGCAGTGCGGCCGGCATGCTACCCCGCGCTCGCGGATCACGGCGCGCTGAAGGGCAAGCGCTTCGGCATCCCGCGCATGTATATCAACGGCAAGGCCGATCTGCCGGAACCGGTCGCCACGCGGCCCAGCGTGATCGCCTTGTGGGAGAAAGCCCGGCGCGATCTTGAAGCGCTGGGTGCCGGGATTGTCGAGGTGGATTTCCCCGCCGTCTCAAACTATGAACGCGACGGGATTGACGGCAAGGCAATGGCCGCGCGCGGCATGGTGCCGAAGACCTATATCCAGGACGAGTTCTGGGATGTCAGCATGTTCGCCTGGAACGATTTCCTCGAAGCCAACGCTGACCCGGCCCTGCACCGCCTTGCGGATGTCGATGGCCCCAAGATCTTCCCCCTGCCCCAGGGTGCCCTGCCCGGTCGTCTTGCTGAACGGAATTTCGCTTCCGACCTGGCCGAGTACCCGCGCCGTGCCAAGAAAGGTTTGTTGCCGCTCGAGCAGATCGCCACTTTGCGGGATGGCTTGCGCGGCTTGGAGCGCGCCCGCAAGAGCGACCTCGAAAACTGGCTGGATACGGAACGATTGGACGGCGTCGTCTTCCCGGCGGTGGCGGATGTGGCCCCAGCCGATGCCGACGTAAACCAGGCCTCCTACGACATCGCCTGGCGCAATGGGACATGGGTTGCCAATGGCAATCTCGTCATCCGCCATCTCGGCATTCCGACCGTGACCGTGCCGATGGGCGTCATGGCCGACACCGGCATGCCGGTCGGCCTCACCTTCGCCGGCAAGGCCTATGACGATTCCAATCTGCTGCGCTACGCCTATGCGTTCGAGCAATCGGGGCAGCGTCGCAAGGCACCGCCGCGGACACCGGCCTTGCCGACCGACAGCCTTGCCGGCACGCCGCGGACGCGTCCGCAAAATGTTCCGGCTCTGTCGCTCAAAGCCGATTTGACGGATGGGACAATTGTCATCGAAGGCAAGACGGATGCTGCGGATCTTCGCCTTTTTGTCGATGGCCTCGCCGTGACGGCAACGCGCACCGGCACGGCCTTCGCCTGCCGTCTGCCGGTATCGCCGGAAAAATACCGCATCACCCACAGCGAATGGCGAGCCCCCTATGGTTCGATTATCATCGCCATCGCCGGCGGTGCAGATCAATTGCCGACCGCGCGCTATTGCGTGGCAGGTGGCATCGAATAGGGCCGGTTGCGTCCCTCCCGCGCTCGTATTAGGGTCCGGCCGATTGAACATTTGCGGATCGAAGGACGGAAATGACGAACCAGGTGATGTTGCTCGACGGCGGCATGGGCCGTGAACTCAAGCGCATGGGCGCACCCTTCCAGCAGCCGGAATGGTCTGCTCTCGCCTTGTTCGAGGGTCCGGATTTCGTGCGCCGCGCGCACGCGGCGTTCATCGACGCCGGCGCCGAAATCATCACCACCAATTCCTATGCCGTCGTCCCCTTCCATATCGGGGAAGAGCGCTTTGCCGCGCGCGGCCAGGAACTGGCCGATCTTGCCGGTCGGCTGGCGCGCCAGGCCGTGACCGAGTCGGGAAAGAAGGTGCGCGTCGCCGGATCGCTGCCGCCGCTCTTTGGCTCCTACCGGCCGGACCTCTTCAAGCCCGCCCAAGCGCAGGCGCTGTTGAAGCCACTCATTGCCGGCCTCGCGCCCCATGTCGATCTTTGGCTCGCCGAAACCCAATCGGCGCTGGCGGAAGCGCGCGAGGTGGCCATCGCGTTGCAGGGCAACAGCAAGCCGCTCTGGCTCTCCTTCACACTGCATGACGAGCATCCCGATCCCGCCAATCCCAAACTGCGCTCTGGCGAAAGCGTCGTCGACGCAGCGCGGCTTGCCAAGGAAATCGGCGCCGCAACCTTGCTCTTCAATTGCAGCCAGCCGGAAGTCATGGGCAATGCCATCGAAGTCGCGCGCACGGAACTGAAGCGACTTGGCGCCGACATCAAGGTCGGCTGCTATGCCAACGCCTTCCCGCCGCAGACCGAAGATGCCGAAGCCAACGGCAATCTTCACGACATTCGCGCCGATCTCGACCCCAAGGGCTATCTAGCCTTTGCCCGCGACTGGCAGAAGCGCGGCGCCGATATTATCGGCGGCTGCTGCGGCATCGGCCCGGAGCATATCGCGGCGCTGAGATCCGCGTTGCGGTAGCAGACTGGCCTAGAGACTCATCGTACCTCACTCATCGTCGCGGTAGGGAATGGTCCATTCCTCGCCGCGGGCGGTGGTGATGTATTCCGGCCAGCGATATTGGTGCGGCACCTTGAAGTCCTTGGGCAAGAGCGGCGCCATCCAGGCGCTGCCGCCCACGCCACCGCCCGTACGCTCGTTAAACTCATCCTTTGCCGCCCGCAGCAGATCGGGCTTGGTGAAGAGGTCGAGCAGCGTGGCGCCGATGGTCTTGCCGGCACATTGCACCATGGGATCGATTGTTGCAGGAATGCCGCCCAGCGCGTTCGCCACCCAATCCGGATAGGTGTAGCCCTTGGGCGCCGACAGCATCGGCCGCGCAATAATCAGGCGCACTGTTGGGCAATGCCAAGTGTAGTCGGGGTAATCGTCCGACGTCAGATATTTCTGCCATTCCGGCATCTGCTTGCGCATCAGCCGCTCGCATTCCTGCGGCGCGATCAGGCTTTCGGTGGCCGGCAGGAACGGCTTTGCCATCGGCTCCAAGCCCAGATTGCGTTGCATTTCCTGCGCAACGACGATGGCGTCGTTGCCCCATTGCGGCGCACCCACCGCTGCCAGATTGTCATAGGTCGCCTGCGACATGACATGATTGGCAAGGCCCGGCCGGCTCTTGGCGACCCAGGTCTTCTTCCATTGGCAGAAGGTGGCCTTGGCAGCCGCCTCGGCATTGTTGTCCATCACATTGCTGATGATCTCGGCCTGCTCGATCGAATCCGTGCGCAGCATGTAATCGATCTGCGCGATCTGCGGCGTCAGGTTGTCAGCCGTCGCCTGGCCCGCACAGAGGATCGCCTCGTTGAAGCTCCAGAGGCCCGTGAAGGGCAGCATGGAACGGCGCAGGCTCTCGTTCAGCGAATAGAAATGGATCAAGGCGTCGCTCGCACCGGGGGCACGGGCGGCCAGATGGTTCTGCGGGATCGGTGAATACTTGTCGGAGGCGATCCAGTCCTGCGGATTATCGCAGGTGAAGGTATAGATGTAGTTGTAACCCACCCCACAATGCGTATCCCAAATCGTGGTGTTGCACATGGGTAGCATATAGGCGGGATGGAACGACACCGCCGCATCGAGATCGTCGTAATAGCCCTTCGCCGCATGGATCGGCTTCGAGGCGCGCACCTTTTCCGCCGGCTCACCAAAGACCTTGAGTGTGCCTTTGATGCCGAACTTTTCCATCGCCGCCTTGGTGGCGAGCGCGCCGGCAAAGGCACTCATGCCCAACGCGGAATGCGGGTCGGTATGGCCCGGCGCGTATTTGGAAAGCCCCTTGCGCGGCTCTTGCTTCGTGCTTGCGGCCTGGCAATTCCCCGGCACGGCATCATATTCGACGTAAGTGGCGATGGTGGGGCCGGCGCCATTCTTCCACGTCGCCATGAACGCCGTCGGCATGCCGCCCGAGCCGGCCTCGACCTCGAAACCCAGTTCGCGCAGTTTCGCGACATACCACGCCGACGATTTGTATTCGCGGAAAGCCGGTTCGGCGAAGTGCCAGATGATCTGGTGCCAGTCCGACAGCTCCTTGGCGTGATCCGCCACCCAATCGAGGACGAATTGCTTGCGGCTGTCGACGGCATTCATGATGAACTCCCACGCGACTCTTGAAAAGGCGGCGGGATGCTAGCGCAGGGCTGTGCGCCGATCTATGCCGATTTCTTGGCCTTTTCCGGCGCGTAGAGATAAGTCGCGAGCAACACCCAGCGGCGCGCAATGGCCTCTTTGCCGGCCTTGGCCTGCAACGGCGTGGTGTAATGCCAGAACGGCAACCGATAGATGGTGAGAAATCCTAGGCCATGCACGGGCAACATCTCGGTGAAATGTCCGGCCTTGGCATAGACCAGGTATTGATGGTCGACCGCCTTCGAGGCGAGCGACAGGTGCATATCGAGATAACCCTGCGCCGCGCGTTTGTTCTCTGGGTGATGATCGTTATGGGGTCCGGCATAATCGCCCGGGCCATAACACAGTACCTGTTGCCCGCTGCGGCGATCGAGCTTTCGCCCGACGACCGCCTCGGCGAAGGCCGCAGCACTTTCCGATTTCAGGAGATCGACCACACCCAATTCCTGCGCCCGCAGGTAAGCGGTATCGCGCTTGCGCTCCAGATAAGCGGTGCGAACGCGCACGGTCTTGGGCAGCCACTCCTCATAGTCATGCTCCATCTCCCAGATCGTCTCCGGCGGGATGGGATCGCTCATCGGCGACAGCAGCGGCAGAAGCTCGGCTTCCAGCACGCGGCGCAATGCCTCGGCCTTGCCCTTCGAGATGAGCCCGTCGACGGCAAGGAAGCGCCGCCTGGGATCGGCCAGCGCGCCGCAAACATCAGACCGGCCGCTCAAGATGCGGCGGCCGGCTGGTGTCAGCAGATCCTCGAACTCGCGCGGGACCGAGGCCCCTTTGCTCACATGGCCTCCAGCTCATCAATAAAGCCGGAAACAACACCAAGGCCCTTGGACCAGAACGCCGGGTCGGCAGCATCAAGACCGAACGGCGCCAGCAATTCCTTGTGTCGCTTGGTGCCGCCCGCCTTCAGCATGTCGAGATACTTCTCGGCAAAGCCGCCGCTGGCATTGCGATAGACGGCATAGAGCGAGTTCACCAGGCAGTCGCCGAAGGCATAGGCATAGACATAGAACGGCACATGGATGAAGTGCGGGATGTAGGACCAATAGACCCCATACTCGCTGTCCTTGGGCAATTTCACGCCGGCACCCAGAGCCTCGCGCTGCGTTCCCAGCCAGATCTCGGCGATGCGCTCCGGCATCACCTCGCCCGCCCGGCGCTCGTCATGCAGCACGGTCTCGAAATTATGCATGGCGATCTGCCGCACGACCGTGTTGAGCATGTCCTCCACCTTGCCGGCGAGGAGGATGCGGCGCTTGGCCGGATCGCTTTCCCGTTTCAACAGGGACTGGAAGGTCAGCATCTCGCCAAAGACCGATGCGGTTTCAGCCAAAGTGAGCGGCGTGTCCGCAAGGAGGGCTCCTTGCGGCCCGGCAAGCACCTGATGCACGCCGTGGCCCAGCTCATGCGCCAAGGTCATCACGTCGCGTGTGCGGCCGTGATAGTTCAGCAGCAGATAGGGGTGCGCCGACGGCACCGTCGGATGCGCAAATGCTCCCGGATCCTTGCCCGGCCGCGACGGCGCATCGATCCAGTTCTTGTCGAAGAACTGTTTACCCACTTCCGCCAGTTCCGGCGAGAATTCATGATAGGCGTCGAGCACGCTCTGCGTCGCCTCGTTCCAGGGAATGAGGCGGTCGTCGTCGCGTGGCAGCGGCGCATTGCGATCCCAGAAGTCGAGTGCCTCGACCCCCATCCACTTGGCCTTGAGCTTGTAATAGCGGTGGCTGAGCTTCGGGTAGCTCTGCTTCACCGCTTTCACCAGCGCGTCGACCACCTCGTCCTCGACTTGGTTGGCGAGATTGCGCGACGAGACCGGGCGCTTGAATTGGCGCCACTTGTCCTCGATCTCCTTGTCCTTGGCCAAGGTATTGGTGACGAGCGCAAAGATGCGTTGGTTGTCCTTGAGGCCCTTGGAAAGTCCCATCGCCGCCGCCTTGCGCTTGGCGCCGTCACGGTCGGTAAGAAGGTTCAGCACTTCATTGCTGGTGAGTTTCTTGCCGTCGACGTCGAAACGCAGATCGGCCATCGTCTCGTCGAACATGCGATTCCAGGCCTGCCGGCCGGAGATCGACTTTTCATGCAGCAACCGTTCGGCTTCGTCGGACAGTTGGTGCGGGCGGAAGGCGCGGACGGAATCGAGCCAGGGCGCATAGCGTTGCAACGGCCCATGGGTGAGCTGCTTGGCCAGTACCGCATCGTCGATCTTGTTGAGCTCCAGCGTGAAGAACAACGTCTCGACCGATATGTTGTTCAGCCGCTCGGATATGTTCTGCTGAAAGCGCGACAGCTCCGGGTCGGTCATGTTGCCGGCATAAGCCAACTGCGCATAGGAGCCGACGCGACCCGCCAGATCCTGCATTTTCTCGAAATCCAGCAGGGCCTTCAGCAGATCGGCACCGCCAAGAGCGGAAAGCTTGCCTTCAAACTGCCGCTTGAACTCGCCCGACAAGGCCGCCAGCGATTGCAGGTCACGCTCGATCGTCGGATCGGCGGGCGAGGCATAGAGGTCGCCCAGGTTCCAGTTCGGCAGGGTGCCGAGGTCCGATTTTTCAGCAGGCTTCGCAGGTGCAGCAGTCATAATTGTCACGCTCTTGAACTTGATTGCGCCATGGTCACCTTATATGGGGATTCAAACGGGTGCGCCAAGCACCTATCGGATCAGCCGCCTAGCGTCATTTGGGGGAGCGCCTCAGCGCATGGATTACGACCGTATTTCGAGCCTGACGCGCCTGTTTTTTGAGCAAGCGGCAAGTCTGGGCAGCAAGCCGCTGACCTATCAGAAGCAAGGCGGGGAGTGGCGGTCGGCCAGCTGGTCCGAAACCGCCGATCTGGTCAAAAGGCTCGCTGCCGGCCTGATCGCCCAGGGTGTTGAACCGGGCGACCGCGTCGCATTGGTGGCCGAGAACCGTCCGGAATGGCTGATCGCCGACCTTGCCATCATGGCAGCGGGCGCCATCACGGTGCCGGCTTTCGCGACCAACACCAGCGAGGACCACCGTCATATCCTGACCCATAGTGGGGCCAAGGGCGTCATTTATTCGGGCGGCACCATCGCGGCGCGCCTGCTGCCGGCGGCGTTCCAGGCGCCGGAGCTGAAGTTTCTGATCGCAATCGACCCGCAGGAGAAGATGGCCCAGATGCCCTTTCGCCAGCTCAGCTGGCAGGATGCACTGGTAAACCAAATGGACGATGGCGAATTTCAGCGCCGCCTGGACGACCAGAAGCGCGGCGACACGTGCTGCATCATCTACACCTCCGGCACAGGTGGTACGCCAAAGGGCGTCATGCTCAGCCACGGGTCGATCCTGTGCAACATCAAGGGCGCCTATCGGCTGTTGCTGGATGTCGGCCTCGGCAATGACCGCTTTCTTTCCTTCCTGCCGCTATCGCACTCCTATGAGCACACCGCCGGTCAGTTCCTGCCGATCTCGATCGGCGCCGAGATCTGGTATGCGGAGAGCATCGAGCGGCTGGTCGACAACATGGCGGAGGCGCGCCCCACCATCATGACGGCCGTGCCGCGTCTTTATGAAGCGGTGCATGCCAAGATCCTGCGCGGCTTGGACAAGGCGCCGCCCCTGCGGCAGAAGCTCTTCTGGCTGGCACATCGCCTCGGCCGCAAGGCCTATGAGCAGCCGGGCTCGCTCACGCTCACAGAGCGGCTGCTCAACAAGCTCTGCGATGTGCTCGTGCGCAAGAAAGTCGGCCAGCGCTTCGGCGGCCACCTCAAAGCCTTTGTGTCCGGCGGGGCGGCACTCAATTACGAAATCGGCATCTTCTTCCTGTCGCTGGGGGTTCGGCTGCTGCAGGGATACGGCCAGACCGAGGCCTCTCCCGTCATCAGCGCCAACATGCCGAGCAAGATCAAGATCGACACGGTGGGACCGATCTTCGACGGCCTCACCGCCCGCATCGCCGATGACGGCGAAATCCTGGTCAAGGGCGAAGCCGTGATGAACGGCTATTGGCGGGATCCTGATTCCTCCGCCAAGGCGGTGATCGATGGCTGGCTGCATACCGGCGATATCGGTGAGTTTGACGGCGATGGCTATTTGAAGATCACCGATCGTAAGAAGGACATCATCGTGCTCTCCGGCGGCGACAACGTCTCGCCAGCGCGTGTCGAGGGTTTCCTGGTCCTGCAGCCGGAAATCGCCCAGGCCATGGTGCATGGCGACAAGCACCCGCATCTTGTTGCCCTGATCGTACCGGATGAGGACTTTGCCCGCGACTGGGCGATCAAGAACGGCACCCCGCCAGACCTCACGACCCTCGCCGACAATCCGGCCTTTCACAAGGCACTCGGTCCTGTCATCGACCGTGTCAACGCCAGCCTGTCGCCGATCGAGAAGATCCGCCGCTATGCGCTGCTGCCAGAAGGCTTCACCATCGACAACGGCATGCTGACCCCAAGCCTCAAGATCAAGCGCCATAAGATCCGTGAACGGTGGGGCCAGAACATCGCGAAGCTATACGAGCGCAGCTAGCGTTCGATCACGCCACCCGATCTGCGTGCCTTGGCAACGGCATTCTGGCTGACGGCCCTTGTCGTTGCGCGACGTATCGGCACGGAAACATCGTGCAAGGCCGGTGCGATATATGCCGACAGCTCTCTTTCACCCGCCTGCACGTCTTTCTGAACACGCTTAAGCAGCATCAGGACTTCATTCGCCGCCACCTGGCTGGTGCTGAACACCGGCGCCAGATCATTTGTGTCATAGGCCAGCAGAGCCTGCTTAATGCGCTGGTTGAGGTCGGTCGCCACATCTGTCCCATTGGGCTCGATCAGCACCCACCAGTGCATGCGCTTGGTCTTTCCGCTGCGCTGCATGCGCTCGACAAGATCGATCCTGCCGACCTTGTCCCACGTGACCGAGCGAATTTTCGACAGCCGTCGCAGCGTGACACCGGTCTGGCCCAATTCGAAATAGAAAAACGGACCGTTCGGCAACGCACGCAGGATCGTCACCGTCTCGGCCCAGAGCATGACGCCGACGCCGATCCCCAGCGACAGGGTGAGCAGTGGCTTGGCTGTAAAGGCATGCAGCAGATCGGTCCCCCGCCAGATATCGAGCATGTCACTGCCGAAACGCCAGAGCACAAAGACGCCGATAATCGGGACAACCAATGCGCCGCCGATCGCCGAAAGCCGATTGGGTATCAACCGGATCGGCAGTTTCACCTTCGGTGGCGTGTCGGTCATAGATGCCCCTACCGGCTGTAGCGATGCTTGACGCCGACCGGGAAGTAGTCCGGGTGCCCGGTCGGATAGAGCGTGACGACCGGCCGCTGCAAATCGGCCGGCACATAGTTTGCAAACTCGCTGTTCAATTTGCGCAAGGTCTTGAGCACCGTCTCAGTGACGCAATCGGAAATCGTGTCCGCTGCCGCTACGCCCTGCGCCAGTTCGACCGCCAAGGCAAAGGCCGGCTTGTCACCAAGCCCTTCTTTCACCTCCATCACGAACTTGCCGGTGACGAAGCCGCGCACGCTTGGCTGCTCCAGCGCCAGGCTTACCGTCTCGGGGAAGATGTTGGCGCCGAAATAGGAGATGGTGAAATTGGCGCGGCCGAAGACCCAGACAAAAGGCTGGCGGCGGTGGCCGCCGAGGCCCAGGGTGTCCGGATCAAACCCCGCCCCGCGCAGCTTTGCCAGCATGTCATCATAGCGGGCGATGCCGCCGCGGTCGGCGATGTGATAGCGGATGAGCGGCACGCCATTGTCGCCGCTGAAGGCCAACGTCCCATCCACCACTTCGAAATAGCGATTGGTCGGGTCGTATTGGCAAAGTGTCGGCAGGCGCGTGTCGCCGAATATCTCTTGCGCCAGTGCTGGGTGCTTGGAGAGGAAGCGCCGGATGGCGACGGACAGCGGCGTCTCCTGCGCCAGCACGCCGGCATCGGCCGTGCCGTAAAGCGATGCCGCGAAATGGAGGATATCCTCGACACCGGCCCGTTCCGCCATCAACTCGCGCCAGGTCTCGCTGAAGACCTCGCCCGCCAGAACGAGGCGCGGCTTGTAGCGGCCCCAATCCAACCCCTTGGCACGGCCGGCATCGATGACTTCCTTCAAGAAAGGCGGATAGCCCAGCAGCACCGTCTGCTCGAAATCGCCACCCAGACGCTCGACGATGCGGATGATCTCGTCCGGCTTATTGCCGGGTGTGGCGATCATGAGCTTGTAACCCTTCTCGGCCACGCCACGCAGGCAGAAGGTCGTGAACATGCCACCGACCCAGGTCCCCATGGCGAAGCAGACGATGGCGAGCGTCCGTTTCTCATGCGCCTGGAACATGTCGCCGAACACCTGCTCGAAGCGGACGGCAATTGGGTATTCGTCCGCAGCCGCGCGCGGCCAGAAGGTCGGCTCGCCGGTCGAGCCGGAGGAAACGGCATAGAAGTCGCAACGCGCCCGGTCGCCACCGAACACCACCTGGTCCTGCGAGAAGCGGCGAACATAGTTCGCTTTGTCGAGGAGCGGCAGGCCGGCAAAGTCGGACGGATGGCGGATCGCCGCCGGATCGATCCCGCGTTCGCGCAAGATCTCGGCATAAGCCGGCACCTCAGCCGCGACCCGGGCGAGCAGCTGCCTGGTTTCAGCAAATCCGTCGCCGCTTTCGCCCGGGCGCAGCAGGTCGTCGAGCGAGGTCTTCAAGAAATGATCGCGTGAGTCCATTCGTCTTTCCTAGATGAGACTGGCGGCGATGCCGACGCTGAGCGCCACGATCACCGTGTTGAGGAAAAAGCTGATGATGCCATGCGCGGTCACCAGATGGCGCAGCTCGCGCCGCTCGATGGTGACATCGGAGACCTGGCAAGTCATGCCAATGACGGCGGAGAAATAGATGAAATCGCGATAATCCGGCGCTTTTTCGCCCGGAAAATTGAGGCCGCCGAAGGGCTTCCCGTTCTCGCCCTCGTTGTAGAACTCATGCGCGTAGTGGATCGAGAACAGCATATGCACGAGAAACCATGACAGCACGATGGTCACGGCGCCGGTGGTGAAATAGAGCGGCCCCAGCTGCCCGCCGACATCCTTGGCCAGCACCAGCACGCGGACAGCGGCCAACAGGCTCGCGCCGCCGGCCAGCAGTGAGAGCAGGACGATCTCGCCCAGGCTGATGTCCAGTTCCCGCGCCCGGTGCGCAATCTGCTCACGCGTCGAGCGAAAGACCATCAGGCTAGAGAGGAGAAGATAGACCAGGATGCCGATGTCCCAGGCAAAGGTGAGCGGCAGCGCGGTGCCGAGGCCGGCACTGGATAAAATCGGATAAGCGACGGCAAAGGCGATGGCGCCGGCCAGCAAACGCTGCCGCCCTTTCACATGCGATCCCCAACTGCGCCGCCGCTTCGTCTTCATACCCGAACTCATGCTCCCCTTCGCCGCGCTGCAGCAACAATTCTGATGCGCCACGACCTACGCCGCGCGCAATTTCAAGCTAGCACGAGCCACGCACGCGACAAAATCGATCTAACTGTCTCAGCGCCTCCCAAGCCTCTGGACAAGCTTGGCAAATCGGTCGAACGTTGCCCTCATTCAGGAACCGCCAGCCCCGGAGCCACCGCCCGTGACCAAGCTCGCCGCCGTTTCGCTTGACGACAAGTATGAGGTCGACACCGGGCGGGTCTACCTGACCGGTCTCCAGGCGCTGATCCGCCTCCCCATGATGCAGCGCCGGCGTGACGAGCGGGCCGGCCTCAACACCGCCTGCTATGTCACCGGCTATCGCGGCTCGCCGCTGGGGGGCATCGACTTGGCGCTCATCCAGGCGCAGACTTTCCTTGATAAGCACAACATCAAATTCCAGCCGGGCGTCAACGAAGACCTGGCGGCGACCGCCATCTGGGGCAGCCAGCAGACGGATCTGTTCGGCGACAGCAAATACCAGGGCGTTTTCGCCATGTGGTACGCGAAGGGCCCCGGCGTCGACCGCAGCGGCGACGTGCTGCGCCATGGCAACCTCGCCGGTTCCGCCAAGCATGGCGGCGTGCTGCTGCTGGCCGGTGACGACCATACCTGCAAGTCGTCGACCACCGCGCATCAAAGCGAATATGCCTTCATGGATGCGGGCATTCCGGTGCTCAATCCATCAGGGGTGCAGGAGATTCTCGATTACGGCCTCCATGGCTGGGCTATGTCGCGCTATTCCGGCTGCTGGGTCGCCATGAAGGTCGTGGCGGACACGGCCGAAACCTCCGGTTCCGTCTCTCTCGATCCGGAGCGCTTCCAGGTCACCATTCCGACCGATTTCGACATGCCGGAAGGTGGTCTCAACATCCGCCTGCCCGCCTCGCCGTTTGCGACGGCCCAGGCGCTGGAACAGGAGATGCGCCTCCACAAGTACAAGCTCTATGCCGCCCTCGCCTACGCCCGCGCCAACAAACTGAATTACGCCGTCATCGACGGGCCGAAGCGGCGCTTTGGCATTGTCACCTGCGGCAAATCCTATCTCGACGTGCGCCAGGCGCTCGAAGACCTCGGCATCGACGAAGACTATGCGCGCGAGATCGGCCTTTCGCTCTACAAGGTCGGGATGACCTGGCCGCTGGAGCGCGACGGCATCCGACAATTCGCCGAAGGCTTGGACGAAATCCTGGTGGTCGAGGAAAAGCGCGCCCTCATCGAAAACCAGCTCAAGGAACAGCTCTATAACTGGAACGAGAATGTGCGCCCGCGCGTCATTGGCAAATTCGACGAGGGCCGCGACTGGATTCTCCCCTCCGCCGACGAGTTGACCCCAGCACGCATTGCCCGCGTTATCGCCAAAAGAATCGAGCGCTACGTCACCAGCCCGCGCATCGAGGAGCGTCTGAAGTTTCTCGATGCCAAGGAAGCGGCGCTCAAGAACTTCAACCCACCCATCAAGCGCATTGCCTATTTCTGCGCCGGCTGCCCGCATAACAGTTCGACCAAGGTGCCGGACGGCAGTACGGCGCTCGCCGGGATCGGCTGCCATTTCATGTCGCAATGGATGGACCGCAACACCGCGACCTTCACCCATATGGGCGGCGAAGGCGGCACCTGGATCGGCCGCGCGCCGTTCTCAAAGACCGAGCATGTCTTCCAGAACATGGGTGACGGCACCTATTACCATTCCGGACTCCTCGCCATCCGCGCCGCCGTTGCCGCCGGGGTCAACATCACCTTCAAGATCCTGTTCAACGACGCCGTCGCCATGACCGGCGGCCAGCCGATGGATGGGCCACTCTCGGTCGCCATGGTGGCACAGCAAGTCGCTGCCGAAGGTGTCGGCCATGTCGCGATCCTCAGCGATGAGCCGGAAAAATATGGCGGTGACAGCCATTTCCCGAGCGGCACCAGCATCGATCACCGCGACCGCCTGGATGAGATCCAGCGCGACCTGCGGGAGATGAAAGGCGTCACGGTCCTCATCTTCGATCAGACCTGTGCTGCCGAAAAGCGTCGCCGGCGCAAGCGCAAGCTGATGGTCGATCCGCCCAAGCGCGCCTTCATCAACGAGCGTGTCTGCGAAGGCTGCGGCGATTGCGGCAAGGTGTCGAATTGCGTCGCCATTGCTCCCGCCGAGACCGCATTCGGCCGCAAGCGTCAGATCGACCAGTCCGGCTGCAACAAGGATTTTTCCTGCACCAACGGATTCTGCCCCAGTTTCGTCACCGTGCATGGTGGCAGGCTGCGCCAACCGCACCCGAAGAAACGCGATGTCGCGAACTTTCCCGAGCCGGTCCTGCCCAATTTGGATCGCCCCTACAACATCATCGTCACGGGTGTCGGCGGCACGGGCATCGTGACCATCGGCGCGCTCCTCGGCATGGCGGCGCATCTTGAAGGCAAGGGTTGCTCGGTCATGGACATGGCGGGGCTTGCCCAAAAAGGCGGCGCGGTCTTCAGCCATGTGCGCTTGGCAGCGAAGCCTAGCGATCTCTTTTCCGCCCGCATCGCCGCCGGCAATGCCGATCTGCTGCTCGGCTGCGACATTGTCGTATCGGCCTCGTTCGATTCGCTGGCCAAACTCGATGTCGGCCGCAGCAAAGCGCTCATCAACACGCATGAGATCGCGACCGGCGATTTTGCCCGCAATCCCGACTGGGATTTCCCGGCCGGCGATTTGAAGCAGATCCTCATCAAAGCCGTCGGCAACGATGCCATTGAATTCCTCGACGCGACACGCATTGCCACCGCCCTGTTGGGCGATTCCATCGCCACCAATCTGTTCATGCTGGGCCTTGCCTATCAGCGTGGACTCATTCCGGTGAGCGCCACGGCCATCGACCAGGCGATCAAGCTCAACAATGTCGCGATCGAGGCCAATCGCCAGGCCTTCGCCTGGGGCCGCCAGGCAGCACTCGACATGGATGGCGTCGAGAAGGCGGTAGCGCCGGCCCGCGCCGAAGAAATCCTGCCCGAGACGCTCGGCAGTCTCGTGGCGCATCGGCGCCGGCATCTTGCGGACTACCAGAATGCAGCCCTCGCCGATCGCTACCAGGCACTGGTCGAGCGGGTCCACGCCGCCGAGCAGCAGATCCGCCTCGGCAGCGATGATCTCGCCAAGGCGGTCGCTTGGAACTACGCGAAGCTTCTCGCCTATAAGGATGAGTATGAAGTGGCGCGGCTCTATACCGATGGCCGCTTCGCCGCGGACATCGCCGATCGCTTCGAGGGTGAGTTCAAGCTGCATTTCCATCTGGCGCCGCCGCTCATCGCCAAGCGCGATGCCGTGACCGGCCATCTGAAGAAGCAGGAATTCGGGCCGGGCATGATCTGGGCCTTCCGTCTGCTGGCCAAACTCAAAGGCTTGCGCGGCACGGCACTCGATATCTTCGGCCGCAGCGAGGAACGCCGGGCCGAACGGCAGATGATCGCGGATTACGAAGAGCTGATGGACGCCCTGCTCGCGAAACTCACTGCCGCCAATCTCACAACCGCGATAGCGCTCGCATCACTGCCAGAGCAGATTCGCGGCTTTGGCCATGTGAAGGAAGCGGCGATCGCCCGCGTCGCTTCGCAGCGTGCCGCCTTGCTGGCCAAATTTCAGGCGGCTGAGCCAGCGGGTTCCGCCACGCATCCGCGCGCCGCCGAGTGATCCTTGGCCGAGTGATTCCTTAGGGGCGCGGCCCCAAGCTGCGCCAGCCCTCGGCCCATTGCTTGCGCTGTTCCGGCGTCAGTTCGGCGGCGATCTGGGCGAGACCCTCCTGGGCATGATGCAGCAGTTTGCCGGCCGATTGCTCAAGCTCGGTCAAGGCGGCATCGAGCTTGGCGGGATCGTAGGGCTCCGCCGCCAAGGCATCTGCCACACGCAGGCGTAGGTCGCGCATCTTTTCCTTTTCCTCACGGAACTCAGGGCCGCGCGCTTTCAGCTTGTCACGGATGATCGACTTCAGTTCTGGCGGCACCGTTGCCATCACCATGCCGCCCTTGCCCTCGGGACCGCCCAGCGGCCCGTGCATGCGGCCTGCAACCATGCCCGCCAGGAGAAAGAGGTTGAGGCAGACCGAAACCACCAATCCGGCCAACAGCCACTTTGCCTTTGCGCCCGAAACGGTCATCAGAATTCCCCAACATCATTGGCGGCGTAGAGCACGGACGCCACATCCAGTTCCTGGTCGTCGCTGGGGACCGCATTGCCCCAGCCCATCGCAAATCCCATCAGCAAAGACAGGATCGCAGCACTGGCCGCCATGCGCGCCGGCGACAGCAGCGCCGTCAGCCAAAGACCGTGCCCCGCCGTTGTCCGGTCGATCCGCTGCGCCAGATGTGCCGGTGCCGCTTCGATCCGAAGGGCCTGTCCTAACAGCGCCTCGAACTCATCATCCCGCATGTGTTTCGTCATGTTTCCGTTCCTTCCAGTCTGGCGCGGATATCTTTCTTGGCCCGCACCAGCAGCGATTCATACGCCTTGACCGAAATCTCCATCGTTGCTGCGGCCTCGGCATTGCTCTGCCCCAGCGTGTAGCACAGCACCATCGCCTCACGTTGCCGCTCCGGCAACGCGGCCATGGCGGCCCTTACCCGCGCTTCCTGTTGCGCCGCGATCAACTGCGATTCGGCACCAGGGCCGGGATCGGCCAAGGGCAGGGCCGGGTCGAGCTGCTCTGCCCGCGGCTTGCGACGCGCATCGATGCACAGGTTCATCGTCACGCGATAAAGCCAGGTCGAAAACTTCGCCTCGCCGGCTTGCCAGCTATTGGCCTTGCGCCAAGCCCGCGTGAAGGCTTCCTGCGCCGCATCTTCGGCATCGGCCCGCGAACCGGTCACGCGCAGCGCCAGCGAAAAGACGCGGGTTAGATGCCGCTCCCGCAGCTTCGCAAAGGCCGATCGGTCGCCCTCTGCAACGCCCTGCAGCAGGCGATCGTCTTCATCGCCCGCCTGCGGACCGTCATCATTGGCCGGCCGACCGCTGGCCGGTTGCTGATCGCGTGTTGGTGATACCAAGGCAACTCCCGCCGTGACGACCCTGGTTCCGCTTATCCGGGAACCAGGGCCGTGTTCGGTGGCGATTATGGCCATGCCATCCCGCATCTTGCCAGCCTCTTCAGCCGATTGCCTTCAGGTCTGACCGTCAGATCACGGCTGCGCCTCAGGTTCGCCGTCTCCGTGCTTCATGCGATCATGCTTGGGCATCTCGTCGGCCGAGATCTTGCCATCCTTGTTGTCGTCCAGACGCGCGAACATCTTCTCGCCCATGACGTTCCATTCGGCGACGCTGATCTTGCCGTCCTTATCCGTATCAAGCTTGGCAAGACGATCGGCCGGGTCACCCTTGCCGCCATCACGCGGCTTATGCGCCTGCGCCATTTCTTCGCTGGTGACGAAGCCGTCGCCATTGGCATCGGCCTTCTCGAACTTCAAGCGGCCGTCCTTGGGCCATTCCGCGGCACTGATCTTGCCGTCATTGTCCTTGTCGAGGCGCTTCAGGAACTTGGCCGCCATATCGCCCTTGCCCGCCTCGAACTTGGCGCGCTGGGCTTCGTGGTATGCCTTCATTTCGTCGCTGGTGGCGAAACCGTCGCCATTGGCATCGATCGCCTTGAACCGTTCAGCGCCCTGGGCGTCGAACTCGGCGCGGTCGATGGCACCGTCCTTGTTGGTATCCGCCTTTTGCCACGGGCCGAAATCGGCCAAAGCCGGCGCCACAGCACCCAGCATCAAGCCGAGAACACCACCCAACAGCATGAGACGATTGGAATTTTTCATTACCGCTACTCCGTCATGTCGGACTGCCTTGCAGCCCCTTCATGACGTTACACGGCACCAGGCGGCGGACCCTGCGCGGGCCCGGCCAGGGACGGCCCCAGGGACAGACGGGGCGTTACATTTCCCCGGAAGTCAGGGTTCCATCCCCATCGGCATCCAGGCGGTCGAACAGGTCGTTGCCGCTCTGCATATATTCATCGAGGCTGATCAAGCCGTTGCCATCGATATCGACACCCTGGAACAGAGGCGAGCCACCATGGGCCATCGCCTCGCTCATTTCCTGGGGCGACAATTGCAGATCGCCGTTCGTGTCGGCCTCGTTGAAGAAGCTCATCCGCGCGGAATCGAAATCGATCGCCGACATACCGGACTCGGCACCGATGACACCGGGCATGAAGGGATCTTCCTGCGCCTGCGCAACGCCGACTGACAGAAGGATTCCGGCGACAGCGATCCGGCCCGTCCGCCGCGCGCGCTTAAGCATTCAGGCCCTGCCGGCCCATGTCGAGGAACTTCTGGCGTCGCTGCGCGCGCACATCGCCACCCGACTGGTTGTCGAACTTCGCCAGCGCGGCCTCGATGGCGTCGCCAAGGCGCGATGCCGTCTCGCCGCGCGCACGATGCGCACCACCCAGCGGCTCGGGGACAATTTCGTCGATGACGCCGAGCTGCTTCAGATCTTCCGCCGTCAACTTCAACGCTTCGGCCGCATCCTTCGCCTGTTCGGCGCTGCGCCACAGGATGGACGCGCAGCCTTCCGGCGAAATCACCGAATAAACCGAATGTTCCAGCATGATGATGTGGTTGGCGGCCGCCAAAGCAATGGCGCCGCCCGAACCGCCCTCGCCGATGATGGCGGAAATGAGCGGCACCTTGATCTTGAGGCAGGTTTCGATCGAGCGTGCGATCGCTTCCGCCTGGCCGCGCGCTTCCGCCTCGACGCCCGGATAGGCACCGGGCGTGTCGACCAGCGTCACCACCGGCAGCTCGAACCGCTCGGCGAGTTCCATGAGGCGGATCGCCTTGCGGTAGCCTTCCGGCTTCGCCATGCCGAAATTGTGGCGGACACGGCTCTGCGTATCGTTGCCCTTCTCATGCCCCATGATCACGACCGGGCGGCCGCGGAAGCGACCGAGGCCGCCCTGGATGGCGCGGTCATCGGCAAAGGCACGGTCGCCCGCGAGCGGCACGTAATCGGTCACCAGCGCCGCGACATAGTCGCAAAAATGCGGCCGCTCAGGATGCCGGGCCACCAGCGTCTTCTGCCAGGCGGTGAGTTTCGCATAGGTCTGCTTCAGCAGCTTTTCGGTCTTGCCCTGCAGTTTGGCGACCTCCTCGGCGATGTTGATGTCACCACCAGTGGCCACATGCTTCAGCTCGGCAATCTTGCCGTCGAGCTCCGCAATCGGCTTCTCGAATTCGAGGTAGGTCGCCATTCTCGCAATCTTCTCCTAGCGGCGCGGATGGTTATTTCGCGCCGGAAATCTGTCGTGCCTTCGCCAGTAGCACCTCAGCCTGCCGGATTGAAGCCAAATCGATCAATCGGCCGTCCAGTGACACGGCGCCCTTGCCCTCTTTCTGGGCCTGCGCCATGGCTTCCATGATGCGTTCGGCCTTCTTCACCTCGGCCTCGGCTGGGCTGAAAAGCTCGTTGGCCAGCGCCACCTGGGAGGGGTGAATCGCCCATTTTCCCTCGCATCCCAAGACGTTGGCGCGACCGCCGGCCGCCTTGTAGCCGTCCACATCCCCAAAATCGCCGAACGGGCCATCGACCGGGCGCAACCCGTTGGCACGGGCTGCCACCACCATGCGGGCGATGGCGTAATGCCACATATCGCCCCAGTGGACATCTCGGTTGCCCCCCGAATCCTTGTCGGTGAGGACCGAATAGGCCGGGTTGGCACCACCGATATTGGTCGTCTTCGCCTTGGTCGAGGCGGCATAGTCGGCAACGCCGAAATGCAGGCTCTCATTGCGCTTCGAGGCAGCCGAAATGGCGTGCACGTTCTGCATGCCCAGCGCCGTTTCGATGATCATCTCAAAGCCGATGCGCTTCTTGCGGCCGACCGCCGCTTCGCATTGCGTCACCAGCATGTCGACAGCATAGACGTCTTCGGGCGTGCCGACCTTCGGGATCATGATGAGGTCGAGGCGCTCGCCGCCCTGCTCGATCACGTCGACGACGTCCCGGTACATGTAATGGGTATCGAGGCCGTTGATGCGCACCGACATCTGCTTGGTGCCCCAGTCGATGTCATGCAGCGCCTGGATGATGTTCTTGCGGGCCTGGGCCTTGTCGTCCGGCGCCACCGCGTCCTCGAGATCGAGGAAGATCACGTCGGCTGCCGATTTGGCCGCCTTCTCAAAGAGTTGCGGCTGCGAGCCAGGAACGGCGAGTTCGCTGCGGTTGAGGCGCGCGGGGGCTTGTTCAACGATCTTGAAGCTCATGATTTCACGTCCTGCCCAGATGGTTTGCGAGAGTTATTGGCCCGGGGTCCGGGCTGCTGTCAATCCTCGCCTGTGCGCTGCACAATACCTGTGCCGGAAACGGCATCCTTTGGCCAAATTACTTTTTGACAGCGATATCACGCTTCCTGGATGTAGATTTGGCGAGCGGATGGTGTGCTTCCACCAGCGACTTCAGCCGGTCCTGCTGGACATGGGTATAGATCTGCGTGGTCGAGATGTCGGCATGGCCCAGCATCTTCTGCAGCGACCGCAGATCGGCACCGTGATCGAGGAGATGCGTCGCAAAGGCGTGCCGCAGGACGTGGGGCGATACGCGCGCTGGGTCGATATTGGCTTTGAGCGCGATTTCCTTCAGCAGCTGCCCGAAGCGCTGCCGCGTGAGGTGCCCCTCTTTGCCCCGTGACGGGAACAGGAAGGGTGAGCCCGGCATGCCCTTCATGAACTCGGGGCGCAACGTCAGATAGGCGTTAAGGGCGCCGCGCGCCGGTCCGTTGAGCGGCACCAAGCGCTCCTTGCCCCCCTTGCCTTTGACCGTCAGGAACGGCTGGTCCCGCATCACAACGGAAACCGGCATACGCACCAGTTCGCTGACGCGCAGGCCAGTGGCATAGAGCAGCTCGATCATGGCGAGGAGCCGTGCGCCTTCAGCGCCGTCCAGCGCTGTGCAGACGTTGATGAGCGCGGTCATCTCCGCTTCGGAGAGCAGCTTGGGAAGCGGCCGGCCGAGCTTGGGCGCATCGAGTGCCGCCGTCGGATCGTCACTGCGACGGCCATCCTCGACCAGGAAGCGATAGAACTGCTTGCAGGCCGACAGGCGCCGCGCTTGGGTCCGCGGGCTCAGATCATTGTCCGCGAGAAAGCCGAGATATCGGCGCAGATCGCCGGAACTCGCCTCGGCCAAACCACGCTTTAAGAAGGCACTGAGATCGTCAAGATCGCGTTTATAGGCCGACAGCGTGTTGGCGGCGGCATTGCGTTCGGCCGCCAGCATCTCGAAGAAGGCACCCAGGGCCGGATCGGCGCTCACAGCCCGGCAAGGACGGCGATTTCGCGGGCAATGCGGCGCGAATCCGCCTCCAATCCCAGATCGGTCAGGCTGCGCAATGCGCTGCCCAGGGTCGCGGGGTCAGCCGCAATCGCCTTGTCGCCGCCGATGGCGATCAGCGACAGCGTGATCGTCTCGCCCTTGCGCTTGCCGGCAGCTGCCGCCACCAGTTCCGCCGCCGCCGAGCCCGGCGCAATGATCGGCGACGCCTGGAACCCGCCCACCACATTCGACGCCACCGGCTGGTTGAGGCCGGCCATCAGCGTATAGAGGAGATCGACCCGGGGATTGGCAGTACCGCTAGCCTTGGCCCAGGCACCGACGGGATCGCCACTGCCGGGCAGGCCAGCAATGCGGCCGAGGAGATCGAGCCCCTCCTTCTCACCGGGCCGGCTGAAGGCGCCGGGATTGGCGGCCACGGTGTTGAGCCAGTAACCACCTTTGTCGGCTTGACCGGTGACAAAGAGCAGCCGGGCTGCCTGCGGGGCGAAGAACGACAATTCACGTGACGGCGCGATGCCTTGCGCCATCGGCCCGTAAAGCTGCGCCTGGGCCAGATAGTCGCCGCGCTGCTGGGCCTTTTTCATCGCCGCATCGATGACGCGCGCCTTCTGCGCCGGGGCGCCGCCCCGATAGGCGGCCTGATAGAGCTGCGCCCGCAATTCGACACTGTCCGTCATGCCGATGGCGGTTGCCGGATCGGCGATCCCAGAGGGCATCTGCAAATAAAGATCACTGAGTTCCTGCGCCGGAATGAGCCCGACTCTGAAGGCCTGTTCGGCGGCCGCTACCCGTTCCGGCAAGGGCCGCGTCGCGTCGCGGGCGATCATCACATTGCCGCCGGCCCCGATCGGTAACGCGACCTGGGTCCCGATGGCGGCGGGCGCCTGCATGCCCACGGTCTTCATCAGGGCGACATTGAGCGGGTCGGGTGCCGCGACATTCTTCGGCACGCGCTTGGCCTCGCCATTGGCAAGGGCTGCAAGCGCAATGAAATCCTTGGTCGCCTGATCGCTCTCGTTGCGCTCGCGTAGGAGATCGAGCCCGAGCGACGCCGGATCGTTCTGTTCCCGCATGATCTGGCAGAAGATGACGGCGCGGCGGAAGAACAGGCTCGGCACCTCGTTACGCGCCATGATGCCGTCGACCTGCTGGCAGGCGCCGTTCGAATCATTGGCAAGCAACGCTTTCTCGACCGCTTCCTGCGGATCCATCGGGCCGGTCATCGGCGTCGCTTGCCCCAGGCCCAAGGCGGCGTCGTTGAAGCCCATCTGGTGCAGCTTGTCGGCACGAACGGGGAGCAACGGATCGACCCCGCCGGCAGCACCGGTACTGGGCGCATCGGTCATCAGCAAGCGGCGCTGCAGATCGCTCAAGGACGGAACGCTGACCGGTGCCGGCAATTTCGGCACCAGGCCCATCAGGCGCGAAACCTCGGAGCCCTGCCACAGGTCGGCGCCGAGATCACCCAACTGTGGCGCGGGTGCCGCCCCAGGCGCCGATGTCGCCGCTGGGGCCGGCAAAGGCAGGCCGGGCTCGGCAGGTGGAAGCTGCGCCGGCGCCGGCAAAGGCGTCGCGGCGGGCGGCTGTGGTGCCGGTTGCACGGGTGGCAGAGGTGCTGCCTCGATCCCGCCACCGCCGGGCGGCGGGGTGGTCGGCACGCCAAGCGGGGTCGGGTCGCCCGACAGGGCCCTAACCTCTGGAACAAAGGAAATCTGCGGCAGAATGACCGCCAAAGCGGTCAGCAGGATATATGCCGCGGGTCGCCGCGAAACGACTGCGGGACCCGGCTTATTGCAGGGAGAGCCGGTCATTCGGGATCTGCAGTTCGACCTGCTGGGTCGGCGCCGGCAGCTTATAAGTGCCAAGGAAGATGACACCGCCGACGAGGATCACGACGACAACACCGATGATGCTGATTAGTGGCTTGCTCATGTCTGGAAAATCAATTGCTTAACCATGACCCGTCACATTACGGCCGAACGTTTCGGCGGGTAGCGGTCGGGAATGACCTCACCATGCCATAGCGCCGGATTCGAATGCTAGTTCAAATACTAACCATGATTTGGCTCGAACGGGCATCAACTCGGCGTGACGCCCCCGCCCCTTAGATAACCTTGTCTGCCTGCCCCCGGCCTTGACGGCCCCCTTAAGTGCCTGATACCCACGAGAAATGGTCGAAACAACCCAAGATACCGCCGGTCACGGCGCCAGCTCCCCCGCCGCGCCGACGCGCGCCGGTTCGCGCGATGCGTCGGACCACGCCCTTGACCGCGCCTTTGGCCAAAGTGTCCTTGCCCAGATCGACCGGCCGATTGTGCTGGTGGGCCTGATGGGCGCCGGTAAAAGCTGCATCGGCAAGCGCCTCTCCAGCCATCTCGGCCTGCCCTTCGTCGATGCCGACCGCGAGATCGAAGCGGCGGCCGGTTGCTCGATCCCGGACATCTTCGCCAGTCATGGCGAACAGGCCTTCCGCGACGGCGAGCGCCGGGTGATCCAGCGCCTGCTCGGCAACCCGGTCCATATTCTGGCGACCGGCGGCGGGGCCTTCGTCGACCCCAGCACGCGGGCCCTGGTCAAGGAGCGCGGCCTCTCCATCTGGATCCGCGCCGATCTCGATCTGCTGCTGAAACGCGTCTCGCGCCGCAACGACCGGCCGCTGCTGCAGAATGTCGACCCGCGCGCCAAGCTCGCCGAACTGATCGAGCTGCGTCACCCGTTCTACGAACAGGCCGACATCATCGTCGACAGCGCCGATGGGCCGCCGGAAGTGACGCTCGGCCGCGTCATGGAAGCGCTGCACGATCATTTCGCCAAGGCCAAGGGCAACGCGTCATGACCGCGGCTGTTTCGCGCTCAATCGACCGGTCGCAACCGGAGAAGGTGCGTGTCGAGCTAGGCGAGCGCAGCTACGACATTCTTATCGGACGCGGCCTCATCGCCGCCGCCGGTACTTATATTCCGCCACTCCTGGCCAAGAAACACGTCATCATCATAACCGATGCCAATGTGGCAAAGCTGCATCTCGAGGCATTGGAGCATGCGCTGACTCATGCCGGCGTGAAGGTCGACAGCATCATCATGCCGGCCGGCGAAGCGACCAAGAGCTTTGCTGAAGTCGAACGGCTGACGGGCCTGCTGCTCGACATGAAGATCGAGCGTGGCACGACGCTGATTGCCCTGGGTGGCGGCGTCATCGGTGACCTTACCGGGTTCGTGGCAGCCATCACGCTGCGCGGCATCGATTTCATCCAGGTGCCGACGACCTTGCTGGCCCAGGTCGATTCCTCGGTCGGTGGCAAGACCGGCATCAACACGCCCCATGGCAAGAACCTTGTCGGTGCCTTCTATCAGCCGCGTCTGGTGCTGGCTGATACGGCGACCCTCGACACTCTGCCCCGGCGCGAACTGCTGGCCGGCTATGCCGAAGTCGCCAAATACGGCCTCATCGACGAACCGGACCTCTTCACCTGGCTCGAAGCCAACGGAATGGATGTCGTCGAGGGCGACGAAGCGGCGCGGCGCCACGCCATTGCCGTCTCTTGCCGCGCCAAGGCGCGTATTGTGGGCGCCGACGAACGCGAAAGCGGGGCGCGCGCCCTCCTCAATCTCGGTCATACCTTTGGCCATGCGCTGGAAGCCGAATGCGGATTCTCCGACGAGCTTCTGCATGGCGAGGGTGTGGCGATCGGCATGATGATGGCCTTCGACCTTTCCGTGACACTGGGCCTTTGCCCGGCCGAAGATGCGGCACGTGTCCAGCGCCACCTTGCCAGCGTCGGCCTGCCGACGGCACCGGGTGCCGTCCAGGGGCGTTTCTGGTCGGCCGAACGCCTGGTCGAACATATGGGCCGCGACAAGAAGGTGAAGGATGGGCGCATCGGCTTCGTGCTGGCGCGCGGCATCGGCAAATCCTTTCATCCCGCCTATGTCGATCTTGCGCAAGTCACAGCGGTGCTGGAAACGGCCATCGCCGCCTAGATACCCACGCCCTTCAGGTTTCGCCGACGGGCCGGACATTCTCAGATGATTGGGTGACGAAGATGGATTTGGTCCTGCTGAATCTGGGCGTCCTGGTCCTGCTGATCATGGGGTCAGCCTTCTTCTCCGGATCCGAGACGGCCATCACCGCGGCATCGAAGGCGCGCATGCTCAATCTGGCGGAGCAAGGCTTCAAGCGCGCGATCCTGGTCAAGCAGTTGCATGGCCGGATGGAGCAGGTCATCGGCACGATCCTGCTCGGCAATGCCTGCGTCAACAGCTTCATCGCCATTCTTTCAGCCCATATCTTCGTCGGTTTCTTCGGTACCGCCGGCTCGGTCTATGCCGGCATCGTTGCCACCATCGTCATCTTCGTGATCGGCGAGGTACTGCCCAAGACCTTCACCATCAACCATCCGGATCGCTCAGCCCTGACCTTGGCGCCGCTGGTGCTGTTTCTGGTCCGGGCGACCAGCCCGATCACGAATCTCACACAGATGATCTGCAGCGGCCTGCTGCGTCTCTTCGGCATCAAGGTCGTCAACGAACTGGGCAACGAAGAGCGCATTGAAGAACTGCGCGGCGCCATTGCACTCCATGCCGGGGCCGATGAAGAGATCCGCGAAGCCGGGCAGATGCTGCATTCAATCCTCGACCTCGAGGACGTGCCGGTATCCGACATCATGGTGCATCGCCGCAACATGACCATGATCGACGCCGACCAGCCGATCGAGCAATTGGTGGCCGAGGTACTGCAAAGTCCGCACACCCGGTTGCCGCTCTATCGCGGCGAGGCCGACAACATCATCGGCGTGCTGCATGCCAAGGCGTTGCTGCGCGCGGTGCAGGCCAATCATTGGAAACTCGACGGCCTCGATATCGTCGGCCTGGCGGCAGCACCCTGGTTCATTCCCGACCAGACCAACCTCCTCGCTCAGTTGGAGGCTTTCCGCGAGCGGCGCGAGCATTTCGCGCTGGTGGTCGACGAATACGGCGCCCTCATGGGCATCGTGACACTGGAAGATATTCTGGAGGAGATCGTCGGCGATATTTCCGACGAGCATGATGTGGCGGTGGCTGGCGTGACACCGCAAGCGGATGGCAGCCTGGAAATGGACGGCACGGTGACACTGCGCGACCTCAACCGCGAATATGGCTGGCGTTTGCCGGATGAGGAAGCATCGACCGTCGCCGGCTTGGTGCTCCACGAAGCGCAGCAGATTCCCTTTGCCGGCCAGGTCTTCGCTTTTCACGGTTTCCGCTTCGAGATCCTGGAGCGACAGCGCAATCAGTTGACGCGCATCAAGGTGACACCCCCGGCAGATGCCACCCCTGTCGCCGCGCCGGGAGCAAATGGAAAGCGCAGTGGAGCGCGGGCACATGGCTGAACCGCTGAAATCCCTGCCGCAGCCCTCGGCGCGCGAGCCGCTGCATACCCGCCGCTATGACTTTCGTGGTTTCCGCCGCGCCGACGGGCTGTTCGATATCGAAGGCCGCATGGTCGATACCAAGGACTACGCCTTCCCCAATGACTGGCGCGGCACGGTCGCACCCGGTGAGGCGGTGCATGACATGATCATCCGCCTGACGCTTGATGACCATTTCACGGTCCAGGATATCGCCGTGGTCACCGCGGCCTCGCCCTTCGAGATCTGCGGCCATATCACGCCGGCCTTCCACGCTCTCAAAGGGGCCACGGTGGCAAAGGGTTGGTCGCGCACCTTGCGCAACCAGTTCAGTGGCACCCATGGCTGCACGCACCACGTTGAAATGCTGCGTGCGATGGGAACGGTCGCGTTCCAGACGATCTACGGCTATCGCGAAAAGGCCAAGCGCGATGCCGGCATTACCAAGCGCGACGGCCCGCCGGCGGATACCACAGCCGGCAAGAGGCCGGGCTTCATCGACACCTGTCATGCCTTGGCCAGCGACGGCGACGTCGTGCGAAGCCACTGGCCACAGTTCTATCAGCCGCCGGCTGATGGCGAAAGAGACCGGGCCGACTAAGAAGCCGGCCCGGCAATTAAATCGCGTGGTCAGCTTACTCTGCCGCCGGCGCTTGGCTGCCATTCGTTTTGGCGACCGGCTGCGCACCAACCATGAGGCGGTTTACCAGGTCGGTGCCTTCCGTGAAGCCGGCGTCCTTAAGCAGCTGATCGATCACCGGCGCATTGGCGCGGTAGGCGAGCAGTTGGCTCATCAAATTGTCGATACGGCCACCGCCATTTTCGCCGGCAATCTGCCCGCCCGGCAGACCGCCGCCCATGTCGACGATACGCACGTCGCTGATTTTCTCAAGCGGTCGCACGGCCTCGGCAATTGCCACCGGGATAATACGCAAGCGTTCGCGCATCACCTCAAGTTCGACCATCGCCGCGGATAGGGCGTTGCGCGCTTCGTTGATAGCACGCTGGCCTTCCGCCTCGACGGCATAAGTCTTGGCCTGGGCTTCGGCCCGGATGAGGGCCGCGTCCGAGTCCGCTTTTGCCGACGTGCGCACGGCTTCGGCACGATCATCTGCCGCATTGCGCTCAGCCTGGGCCTGAACCGTGACCTTGGTCGCTTCCTGTTCTGCGGCCTGACGGGCAGCCAGCACGGCAATCTGGCGTTCGCGTTCCGCGATCGCCACCTGCTGCGCCGTCGTCACCGATTCTTCTGCCGCGATGGCCAGTGCGCGCGCCTTTTCGGCTTCGGCGCGGGCGTCGGATTCAGCGCGGCTGCGATCGGCAACGGCAATCGCGCGTTCCTGGTCGGCGAGCTCGATATCCCGCTTCTTGCCGATGGCAAGTGTCTCTGCGGTGCGGTCGGCTTCGATCTTGCGCTGCTGGATGGCGAGCTCGGCCGAAATGCGCGCCTGCTCCTGCGCCTGCTTTGCTTCCGCTTCACGCAACGCCACCGCCTGCTGGGTCGTGATGCGGGCTTCGGCTTCGGCCCGCTGCGCTTCGGCTTCTTTCAGCGCGGCCGCCGCACGGGTTTCGGCCGTCTTATTGACGATGTCCCGCTCCTGCGACAGCTCGGCCTCCTTCTTCTGCCGGTCAATGTCGAGGGTCTTCTGGCGCGCCTCTAGATCCTGCTGCGCAATAGCCACTTCGGCCGCGCGCACGGTAAGGTTCCGCTCTTGGCGCTTGGCTTCGGTGATCTTGGTGAGCGCCGCCAGACCTTCAGCGTCGAAGGCGTTGTTCGGGTTGAAGAACTTGGTGTCCGTCTGGTCGAGCTTGGTCAGCGAGGCACTTTCGAGTTCAAGACCGTTGAGCTCGAGATCGCTTGCCACCGTTTCCTGCACGCGGCGCACAAAGTCGGCGCGCTTTTCCTGAAGGTCGGCCAGCGCCATCGTCGCCGCCACTGAACGAAGGGCGTCGACAAATTTTGCTTCGACCAGTTCACGCAGGGCGTCGGCATCGTTGGTGCGGTCACCCAAAGTCTGTGCCGCGAGCGCAATCGACTGCTGGTCCGGCTTTACGCGGACATAGAATTCGACGCCAATGTCGACGCGCATGCGATCCTTGGTGATCATGGCGTCGGCATTTTCACGCCGCACGTCGAGGCGCAATGTCTGCAGATTGACCCAGCGGATGGACTGGAAGACCGGCAGCACGATGGAGCCACCGTCCAGCACGACCTTCTGCCCGCCAAGCCCCGTGCGGACATAGGATCGGTCCTTTTCGGCGCGTGCATAGAGCCTTGCAATCACCAGGCCGATCGCCAGGATGGCGACCAGGCCGATCAAAGCCGGCAAGGCAACAGCAATCACCAGATCAATCATTTCAGCTCCCTCCTTATGCTGCGCGACAGCTGACCATCAGACTGGGCGACGGCATATCAAACTGTGCAAGTGGACTAGCGTTTTCCGGCGACAAGCTTGGGATCCGCCGGAATGGCGATGTATTCGGTGCCGCGCCGCTCAGTGAGCAAAACGGTCGCGCCGATGGCGATTTCGACATCGGACGCGGCCGAACGCACCCAGGGAAAATGCTTGTTGCCGTGCGCATCGCGCACCGTCACGCGGCCAATATTCTCGGCTGTGACGGGGCCTAAAGCGACGACGCCCGTCAGACCGACCAGATCATCCGCCGTCACGGCATAGCTTTCGTCACGCGGCACGACATAGCCGATAAAACGGCTCACGTTGCGCGTCACCGGCACCGCAGCAACCGCGGCGGGAAAGGCTACGATCCATGCCGGCAGAAAGCCGATGACAAGATGAGCTAAAGCCTGGGCGAGATAGCCAAAGGCAGCAAACGTGCCGAGCCAGCCCATGATCCAGACCAACAGCGGCACGCGGCCGGCATTGAGCCAGTCCCAGGCCGTCCCGAACATGCCGCCTTCGATGCCATGGGCGTCGAGGCCGCCGGCAGCGATACCTCCGTGATCGAGGTCGGGCACATCCGGCGCATCGAAATCGAACATGGCATCGATCTTCGCCGACAGCGACACGCCCATAAACATGCTGATGACCTCGATCGCCAGCAAGCCAAGCAGAATCATGCCGGCGATTGCAAAGGGCCGCGTACCAGCGCCGGAGATGAACTCCAGAACAGATCCGTCGTTCACGTCATCACCTTTCTTCGGGCCGAGAGGCCCAACGTCAATTCTTGCGTGACTTCAACTGAGCAAGACGGTCCTGGATCGCCTGCTGGCGTGCGAGCCGATTGAGTTCGTCGATAGCCTTGGCCTGCTCATATGCGGGGCCGCCGGGGACCCCGCTCACGCGCGAGATGACGGCCTCGGCCCGCTCGACTTTGCGCGCAACACTGATCTTGCCGCCTGCCGACGCGGCTGTCTCATGCGCCGTCGCCTGCTGTGATTTCAGCATTTCCTTCAGGCGCTCCTCGGCCTCGCGGCGGCTGGCATTCACGGCGTCCAGGGACTGATTGAGCTGAGCGATGCGGTCGGCGACATCATCGAGCAAGCGGTCAAGCACCGCCGCCTGCGCTTCGATATCGAGTTGGCGCGCAATACCGCTTTCGGCCAGATCGTCCCGGCCTTGTGCCACAGCGAGCTTTAGCTTCTCGTCGAGTTCGTCGCGTTCGCGCAGCAGTTCTTTGCGCCGGGCATCGACCCGGTGCTGTTCGGCGAGAGCCTTGCCGAGTTCGACACGAACTTCGTCAGCGGCCGAGTCGATCTCGCGGACCGCTTGTTCCATCACTGCCTGCGGGTTGCTCTGCTCAGCGGCCGAGATGGCGGCATGCGTCATGCCAGAGATCACGCGGCCGATCCTGCTGAGAGCGTTTTCCGTTGCCATGGTCTTCTCCTTCAAGGCGGTTTCAA
The DNA here is from genome assembly GCF_034044635.1 of Dongia rigui. Classification (NCBI taxonomy): domain Bacteria; kingdom Pseudomonadati; phylum Pseudomonadota; class Alphaproteobacteria; order Rhodospirillales; family Dongiaceae; genus Dongia; species Dongia rigui. The sequence continues at coordinate 230,677 of NZ_JAXCLX010000002.1, read as the reverse complement.
CAAAAGCCAACTCGGCGGAAATCAGGAACTCGAAGCGGCCGCCGCGCTCGACCAGTCTTGCCGGCGCACTGCCATGCCAAACCTCGCTGTAGTCGGTCAGCGCAAAGGGCACGCTGATCCTGCCGTCGACTGTCGCTAACGACAGCGACTGGATGTCCCGCACGGAGAACAGCTTTTCGTCGAAGGGCATGCCCTCGACGTTCAAGCCACGCCGCCGCTGCGCCCAATCCTTTAACGTCAACACCACCGCCTGCGCCGGCAGATGTGAGCGCGCGCGGGCGGATTCGTAATACTGGCGATGAAGCGCCACGAGGTCGGCCGATTGATCCGCCGGCACGGCTTCATCAAGCCAAAGAAGCAGTTCGCGATAGGCGTCCAAGGACCGGCGCAGGGCGGCGATGCCGGCTGCATCCGGGTGCAGGGTCAGACGGCACTGGCCGAATTGCTCGTATCGACGTTTCTTGACCATCGATAAAACATAAAGGACTCATTTTATCCTTTTCAAGACTTTTCGAAGGCTGTCTTGAAAAATTCTCGACTCCTGGCTGCATATGCGAATGAAAAGCGGCGTTAACCAAAACGTGACCGCCGCGTTCGACGATACGCCTAAAACAAGTAGGAAATGGCAGCCCCTGCGTCAATCCGCCTCGGCGGATATTTCGGATGCCGGGTTTTGGCTAGGCTTCGCCGGGCGCCTTCACGACCAAGGCCAGCGCGTGAACGCCGGCGTTGAGATCTTCGGCGAGGGCTGCATAGACTAGGCGCTGGCGCTCGACGCGGCTCTTGCCGGCGAAGGCAGCGGCGGTGATCTCCACCTTGAAATGGGTTTCGCCGCTTTCCTTCCAGGCCGCATGGCCATGGTGCTGGTTGGTCTCGTCAATCACGTTGAGATGCGTGGGCGCGAAGGCTTCGGTGAGCTTCGCTGCCATGCCGTCCGCAACCTTGGCCATCATCGCCCCCGTCTCAGGCAGCTGCGCCGCAGCACTTCTTATACTTCTTGCCTGAACCGCAGGTGCAAGGATCATTGCGGCCGACCTGCACGACGCGGCGCGGCGGCGCCTTCGGGTTGAGCTCGCCATCAACATAGACCCAGCGACCGTTCTCGCGCTTGAAGGTCGCCAGTTCGTGATGGACGCCAGCCTGGCCCTGGCGCTTGAAGCGCGCGATGAACTCGACCTCGCCGGTTTCGTCCTTTTCGCCACCAGCGACGACGCGGCGGATTTCGAGTCCGCGCCAGTCGATCTCGTTCATCATGACTTCGCCTTCGGCACGGTCGAAGGGCTCGTCCATGTCACTGGCATGGGTCTTGTCGATATAATCGAGGTTCCGCTCCTTGAAAGCGGAATAGCGCGAGCGCATCAGCGCCTCGGCCGTCGGCGCCGGCGCCCCGTTGATGAGCGGCAGGCAGCAGGCCTCGAGCTGTTTCCCAGAACCGCAATGGCACATCGTCATGAGATCAAATCCGCTTCGTAAAAAATGTGTTGCCGCACTGACTTAGCCTGCGACATCTGTTCCGGCAAGTGCTCTCGCCCTTGCGAGAATGCTTGCCGCACCTCATACTTAATCTCATGTCGAAAGAACAGACCATCCGTCACCGGCGTCGGAGCCATTTCGATCCCGACCCGCCAGCCCGCCCTGTGACCTGCAACCACGCCGGCTGCCACGAAGCCGGTACCTTTCGCGCGCCCAAATCGCGCGACCGGCTCAACGACTACTATTGGTTTTGCCTGGACCACGTCCGGGAATACAATCGTAGCTGGGATTATTATGCCGGCATGGGCGCTGCTGACATCGAAAAATCGGTGCGTTCGTCGATCGTCGGTGATCGTCCGACCTGGAAGCTAGGCCAGCGTTCCGCCAGCGGCCGGCAGTACAAATTCGACGCCAAGACACGCTTCGACCTCTTCCCGGAAGAGGTCCAGGCCGATATCGAGGCGCGGATGGGGCAAGCCAAACGCCAGGCCGAGAAAGAAGCCCGGGCGCGGGCCCGGCGCAAACTGTCGGCCGAGGACCAGGCGCTGGCCGTGCTCGATTTGGTGGCGCCGGTGGATTGGGATGCCATCAAGACCCGCTACAAGACCTTGGCCAAACAGCTGCACCCCGATTCCAATGGCGGCGACAAGGTGGCCGAGGAAAAGCTGAAGGTCGTCAATCAGGCCTACAGCACGCTCAAGCGCGCTGCCATCGCCGACTAGGCCGCACTGACCGGTCCGCAGCACGGCATTGTATCGGCACAGTTTTGCCGAATTCTTGGGCACAGAAGCAGCCCCACGTTGAAACCTTCCGGAAAGCAGGGCTGCTTTGCAGCGAATGACCTAGTCACCATCCTGGAATTGCCCTAGAAAGGGCACCCTTTTTAAGATGTTAACGAGCTGACGAGCCCCATCATGGTCACCCAGAATCTCGCCCAAATCGACAAGTCCTCGAAGCCCGACATCAACATCTCGGTGCGCCAGATGTTCGGCCTCGATTCCGACCTCCAGGTGCCGGCCTTCAGCCAGCGCAGCGAGCTCGTGCCGGATGTCGACGAGACCTATCGTTTCGACCATGACACCACCATGGCCATCCTGGCGGGCTTTGCCTTCAACCGCCGCGTCATGATCCAGGGCTATCACGGCACCGGCAAATCGACCCATATCGAGCAGGTCGCGGCGCGCCTCAACTGGCCCTGCATCCGCGTCAACCTCGACAGCCATATCAGCCGCATCGACCTCATCGGCAAGGACGCGATCGTCCTCAAGGACGGCAAGCAGATCACCGAGTATCGCGAAGGCCTGTTGCCCTGGGCGCTGCAGCACCCGACAGCACTTGTCTTTGACGAATACGACGCCGGCCGCCCGGATGTGATGTTCGTGATCCAGCGCGTGCTCGAAGTCGAAGGCAAGCTGACGCTGCTCGACCAGAACAAGGTCATTCGCCCGCATCCGGCTTTCCGCCTGTTCGCCACGGCAAACACGGTGGGCCTTGGCGACACGACCGGCCTCTATCACGGCACGCAGCAGATCAACCAGGGCCAGATGGACCGCTGGAACATCGTCGCGACGCTGAACTATCTGCCGCATGACGACGAGGTGAGCATCGCGCTCGCCAAGTCGCCGACCTATGACAACGAACAGGGCCGCAAGTCCCTCAATGCCATGGTCGCCTGCGCCGAGCTTACCCGCGCCGGTTTCATCAACGGCGACATCTCGACCGTGATGAGCCCGCGTACCGTCATCACCTGGGCCGAGAATGCGCGCATCTTCGGCGATGTCGGCTTCGCCTTCCGCGTCTCGTTCCTCAACAAGTGTGACGAGTTGGAGCGGCCGGTGGTTGCCGAATACTATCAGCGCTGCTTCGGCCAGGACCTCAAGGACTCCGCCACCCAGGCTCAGATCCGGGCGTAACCCAGAGGGGCCAGAGGGCAATGTCGGGGCCGAAGAATCCGGTCGAAGAGTTCCGCCGCGTCACCGGCGCCACCATGCGCGCCATGTCGGGGAATAATGAACTGCAGGTGAGCTTCGCCCCCAATCAGGGACCGGCGGGGATCAGCGGCAATGACGCGCGCCTGCCGCTTCCCGGCCGACACCTGCCGGCGGCGGATGTGGCCCTGGCCCGCGGTGAAGCCGATGCGATCGCGCTGAAGCTGAAGCACCACAACCCCAAAGTCCATATGCGCGAGGCACCGAAGAGCCAGCTGGCGCGTGACATCTTCCAGGCGCTGGAAACAGCGCGCGTCGAGGCGATCGGTTCGCGTCGCATGGACGGTGTGCGGCAGAACCTCAATGCCGCACTCGACGAGCATTGCCGGCAGAAGGGCTTCGTGCGTGTCGCCTCGCAGCAGGAGGGATCGCTCCCCGACGTGCTGCGCCTCCTCGCCCGCGAGACGCTCACCGGCCAATCCGTGCCGGAGCTCGCCAAGGGCATGGTGGACCTGTGGCGCGGTGACCTGCCGCAAAAGGTGCGCGAGGATATCGAGCGCCTCGGCGAATGCCTGACCAGCCAGAAGGCCTATGCCAAGGCGACGCGGCGCCTGCTCGCCGACATGGAACTGGAAGCCTCGGAAGACGATTTCGATCCCGAGGACGAGGAAGCCGAGAACCAGGACGAGCCTGATCAGGACAACAACGACGATCAGCAGCAGACCAAGGGCAAGGAGCAGCAGAAATCCGACAGCCAGATGGAGCTGGAATCGGAAGCGGCCGAAAGTGCCGCCGCGGAATCCGAGGAAGTCGATTCCGAAAAAACCGACATGGAGATGGATGCCGAGACGGGTGACGAAAAACCCGGCAGCCCCAAGCGCCGCAACGAACCGGATCTCAGCCGCCGCAACGAGGCGCCCTACAAGCCCTTCAGCACGCAGTTCGACGAAGTGGTCGACGCCGCCGATCTGTGCGACCCGGAAGAACTCTCGCGCCTGCGCCAGTTGCTCGACCAGCAGCTGACGGCCCTGCAGACCGTGGTGGCCAAGCTTGCCAACCGTCTGCAGCGGCGCCTCCTCGCCAAGCAGAACCGCTCGTGGAATTTCGACCTTGAGGAAGGCATCCTCGACGCGGCGCGCCTGCCGCGCGTGGTCGTCAATCCGGATTTGCCGCTCTCCTACAAGCAGGAAAGCGATACCGAGTTCCGCGATACGGTCGTCTCGCTGCTCATCGACAATTCCGGCTCCATGCGCGGCCGGCCGATCACGGTCGCCGCCATGACCGGCGATATCCTGGCGCGCACGCTGGAGCGCTGCGGCGTGAAGGTCGAGATTCTGGGCTTCACCACCCGCATGTGGAAAGGCGGGCAGTCGCGCGAAAGCTGGATCGCCGCCGGCAAGCCCGGTAATCCCGGCCGCCTCAATGATCTCAGGCACATCATCTATAAATCGGCGGATGCGCCGTGGCGCCGGGCCCGCAAGAACCTGGGTCTGATGCTGCGCGAGGGGATTCTCAAGGAGAACATCGACGGCGAGGCATTGCTTTGGGCGCACAACCGCATCGCGGTTCGCCCCGAACAGCGCAAGATCCTGATGGTGATCTCGGACGGCGCACCGGTCGACGATTCAACGTTGTCGGTCAATCCCGGCAACTACCTTGAGCACCACTTGCGCGACGTCATCGACTGGATCGAGACGCGCTCGTCTGTGGAGCTGGTCGCGATCGGTATCGGCCATGACGTGACGCGCTATTACAAGCGCGCGGTAACGCTGGTTGATGCCGAACAGCTGGGTGGCACGGTGCTGGAGCAGCTGGCGGCCCTCTTCGAGGAAGATCAGCGCCGCGGCGGCAAAGGCAAGGGCGGCTTCGCCGCCTGATCAGCGCCGCCGCGTGATGCGGAGCGGCACCGGCTGCAACACGGCAGCATCCTGATGCCGGCCATCCTTGGGATCGGCCTCGTCGTCCCGCTCCTTCAGCGACATCACAGCAATGCCCATCTGCAGGCCGCCGAAGGTCAGCGCGGTGAAGAAGGTGAGCAGCGCTACTGCAAGTGGACCGTAGGTTGAGTTGCTCACCAATGTCGCCAGGCCGCCGACATCGAGCATCATGACAGCCGCGACGAACACGATCGCGGCGGCGGCGCCGATAAGGGCATGGCGCAGCATGAATTTGACCAGTTTGGGCATCGGCATTCTCGCGACTGACGCAACTTCAACCTCGCCAGTCTGGCACAGTTCCGGTATCGCGCCGAAGAGGTCATTTTGCCGCGAATTGGCGCCAGTTCGTGATCGCTGCCGGCACAATGCGGCATCGACCCGACTCGCATTGTCGGGTTACCCTCCTCAACAATTGCATCATCGCGTGAGGGGAAACCCATGGCTTCGTTGAGAATTTTATGGGCTTTCGCGCCTTTGGGTGTGGGCTTGGCGCTGGCTTTCCCGGCATCAGCCGATCTGGCCGCCGCCGAAGCGGCCATCGCCGCCAAAAAATACGATACCGCCATCGCGGAGTTGCAGCCCTTGGTGTCGGCCGGTGACGGCTACGCCAAATGGAAGCTGGCGCAGCTCTACCTCGCTGGCCACGGCGGATCGGCGGCGGAAGGCGTCTCCCTGCTGCAGGAAGCGGCCGAGGCCGGAGAGCCGGAAGCGCAGTCCCGCCTGGGCGTGCTCTATGCCAAGGGCGAAGGCGTGCCACAGAGCGATACCGAGGCCTATAAATGGCTGTCCCTCGCCTCGCGCGGTGCGGCACCCGGTGTGTCGCGCATCATGGCGCAAACCAACCAGACCGTGGTCGGGCAACGCATGACGCCGGCGCAGCGCGCGACCGCCGAGACGGAATCAAGCCAGGCCGCCGCCGGCTACCAGGCGCCAGCTGCCGCAACCGCAGTCGAGCCGGTCGCCACCGCCGAAGCTCCAGTCGCCGCTGAACCGGCGGAGACACAGGTCGCTTCCCTCCCCGCCACCGACGCGCCGAGCGGCATTCGCCTCCAGCTTGCTTCGGTTGCCAACGAAGCCGATGTCGACGGCGAATGGAAGCGCCTGCGCAAGCGCTTGGGGGCGGCCCTCGACGGCCAGCAGCTTCAGATCGAGCGCGCCGATCTCGGCACCAAGGGAATCTTCTATCGCCTGCAGATCGGCCCCTTCGCCGATCGCAGTGCCGCCAAGGCCGCATGCAAGGATATCAACGCCGCCGGCGGAGACTGCCTGCTGGTCGCCAATTGAGCGCTGAACGGGAAGCTGCCTGACAGGGCGGCATCTCGCCCTAGCGCAGGGCTGCCTAGCCTGGCTTTTCTGTTCCGTGGCCGACAAGAAAGCGACAGCCTCACGGCCTAGCCCGGGCAGACGAAACCCGCTAGATTGCCTTGACTATGCCTTATGAATCCTTGCGCGACTTCATTCTGAAGCTGGAGCAGAGCGGCCGCTTGAAGCGTGTCGCCGCCCCGGTCGATCCGCATCTCGAGATGACGGAAATCCAGACCCGCCTGCTGGCCGAAGGCGGGCCGGCGGTGCTGTTCGAAAATCCCGTCTCGAAGGAAAGCGGTAAGCGTTACCCCATGCCGGTGCTGGTCAATCTTTTCGGCACGGTAGAGCGTGTGGCCTGGGGCATGGACCGCGAGCCATCGGGTTTGCGGGCACTCGGTGAGACCTTGGCCTTCCTGAAGCAGCCCGAACCGCCCGGCGGTTTCAAGGAAGCGTGGGAGATGCTGCCGCTCCTAAAGACGGCGCTCGCCATGAAGCCCAAGCAAGTCGGCTACGCCCCGGTGCAGGATGTTGTTCTTACCGGCGACCAGATCGATCTTTCCGAATTTCCGATCCAGGGCTGCTGGCCGGGCGAGCCGGCACCGCTCATCACCTGGCCGCTGGTGGTGACCAAGGGTCCCGGCAAGGGCAAGTCCGACGACTTCAATCTCGGCATCTACCGTATGCAGGTGCTCTCAAAGAACCAGACGCTGATGCGCTGGCTGAAGCATCGCGGCGGCGCACAGCATCATGCCCGCTGGGGCGAGACCAAGCGCGAGCCCTTGCCGGCCGCCGTCGTCATCGGTGCCGATCCCGGCACGATCCTTTCTGCCGTGACACCGGTTCCCGATACGATGTCCGAGTATCATTTCGCCGGCATGCTGCGTGGCAAGAAGGTCGAGCTTGTCGATTGCAAGACCGTGCCGCTGCAGGTCCCGGCCCATGCCGAGATCGTGCTGGAGGGCCATGTCTCGCTCGAAGACTATCGCCCAGAGGGGCCTTACGGTGATCACACCGGCTATTACAATTCGGTCGAGCCTTTCCCGGTCTTCACCATCAGCGCCATCACGATGCGCAAGGACCCGATTTATCTGTCGACCTTTACCGGCCGGCCGCCGGATGAGCCATCGGTGCTGGGTGAAGCGCTGAACGAGGTCTTCATCCCGCTGCTGACCCAGCAGTTCCCCGAGATCGTCGATTTCTGGCTGCCGCCGGAAGGCTGCTCCTATCGCATCGCCGTCGTCTCTATGAAGAAGGCCTATCCGGGCCATGCCAAGCGCGTGATGTTCGGGGTCTGGTCGTTTCTGCGCCAGTTCATGTACACGAAATTCGTCATCGTCGTGGATGACGACATCAACGCGCGCGATTGGAAAGATGTCATGTGGGCGATCTCGACCCGCATGGACCCGGTGCGCGACCTCACCCTCGTCGAGCGCACGCCGATCGACTATCTCGACTTCGCCTCGCCCGAAAGCGGCCTTGGCGGCAAGATCGGGCTTGATGCCACCAACAAGCTGCCGCCGGAAACGCATCGCGAATGGGGCGAGAAGATCGCCATGGATCGCAACGTCGTCGACCGTGTCACGTCGCGCTGGGCCGAGCTTGGCCTGCCCGGTAGCGGCAAGCCGATCTGGAAATGACGGCGCCCGCCCGCCAGCCCTGGGACGAGGTGAAGCCCTGGCGCAAGGAAGCGCGGAGCAGGATCCTCGCCGCCCGCGCCGCCTTGCCACCGACCCTGCGCCAAGGCATGTCCGCCGCCCTCATGGAGCGGCTGCATGCGGTGCTGGAGGAGGCCGAGGGGCCGATCAGCTTCTATTGGCCGTTCCGCAGTGAACCGGATCTGCGCCCCTTGATGCGCACGCTGGCGGCCGAAGGCATCGAGATCGCCTTGCCCGTCGGCAAGAAGCTCGGTGAGCCGTTGACCTTCCGCCCTTGGTCGCCCGGCTGCGCCATGGCGCGTGGCATCTGGGATATTCCAATTCCGGCCACCGATCTTGAGGTGACGCCGCAAACCGTCATCGCGCCGCTGGTTGGCTTCGATACGGCGCTCTATCGCCTAGGGTATGGTGGCGGGTTCTTCGACCGGACGCTGGCGGCGCGCAAGCGACCGGCCGAAGTGATCGGCGTCGGCTTCGCCATGTTCCAACTGCCCAGCATCAAGCCGCAGCAGCACGACATCCCGATGGGCCGCATCGTCACCGAGCGGTCGGCGGGACTGGCACCCGGCAACAGCGCAAGCTCGCCCGTTTGTTATGCCGATGAATCAGACCGGCGCTATGCCGGTGACTTCGACGCGGCCGAGATCGCTTCGCTGCTGCAGCCACTTGAATCGGTCCTGCCGCCGGAACGCCTGCCATTGGTCGAATTCATCTATTGGCGCCTGGGCGTGCAGCCGGCAGCGCGCAGCAACGGCACCCCGCCTGCGGATATCGAAGCGCATTTCGGCAAGCTGATCCCGCGTGTCGCCGATGACGGCATCCACGCCGCCTTGCAGGCCCTGCGCGCGACGCTGCTGTCCTAACCGTTTACTGTTCTTTCGCGCGCAGCATTTCGCGCGAGATGATGTGGCGCTGGATTTCCGACGTCCCTTCCCAGATGCGCTCGACACGCGCGTCGCGCCACATCATTTCCAGCGGCAGCTCTTCCATCAGGCCCATGCCGCCAAAGATCTGGATCGCCTGGTCGGTGACGCGCCCCAGCATCTCGGTCGCGAACAGCTTCGCCATGCCGGCATCGCCATCGGTCATGGTGCCGTTCTGCAGTTTCCAGCAGACATAGGCCGTCAGGGCATCGGCTGCAGCAAGCTCGGTCTTCATGTCGGCCAGCTTGAACGAGACGCCCTGGAACTTGCCGATAGTCTGGCCGAACTGCTTGCGTGTCGCCGCCCAGTCGAGCGCCAGATCCATCGCGCGCTCCGCCTTGCCGCAGCAATTGGCGGCAATGAACACGCGACCGCCCAGCAGCCATTCGCTGGCGACGGCAAAACCCTTGCCTTCCTCGCCCAGGATCTGCCGCTTGTTGAGGCGGACATTGTCGAAGAACAGTTCCCAATTGTCATAGGCGCGGTAGGAGACGCAGCGCGGTCCGCGGCGGATGGTGAAGCCCGGTGTGTCGCGATCGACCAGGAACGCCGTGATGCGCTTGCGCGGACCCCGTTTGGTTTCGTCAACACCGGTCACGGTGAAGACGATGGCAAAATCCGGCTCCCACACGCCGGTGATGAAATGCTTGCCGCCCTTGATGATGTAGTCGTCGCCATCAGCTTCGGCACGCGTGGTGATGGACATGGCATCCGATCCGGCACCGGGTTCCGTCAGCGCAAAGACCTCCGACTTCTCGCCACGCACGGTCGGCAGCAGATATTTCTCGATCTGCTCGTCCTTGCAGGCCATCAGAATGTAGGAAGGCCGGCCGACGAATTTCTGCACCGCCCAATTCGCCTTGCCCAGTTCGCGCTCGAACAGCATCTGCGACATGACGTCGAGACCGGCGCCGCCAACGGATTCCGGCATGTTGGCCGAATAGAGGCCAAGCGCCTTCGCCTTCTCCTTGATCGCTGTGCCGATTTCCTTAGGGACGTAGCCGAGCTTGTCGACTTCGCGCTCCACCGGATAGAGCTCGTTCTCAACAAAGGCACGTGTCGTCTCGACCAGCATGCGCTGCTCGTCGGTCGGCTGGAAATCGAAGGGCATTGGTCTAGGTCCCCATGGCGTCAGGCGCGGCGAATGTTAAGGGCAGGCGGGCATACGCCACCCACCCGGATTCGCCAAGCTATACCCTCAGCCCCAGCGCTGGGGAAGTATTATTTTACGATCGTAAAATAGAACAATTATTCGGACCGCGCGGTCGTGTCATGGGCGTCGGCATCATGCCCGCCGCGGTTGCTCCAGAAGACGGCCGCCATCAGCCCGATGCTCAAGGCCGTCACCAGCACGCAACCGACGATGAGGGCCGCCATGCCCTGCCAGCTGATATCCAAGCCTTTGAAATCATTGAAGGCCCAGATCAGAAAGCAAACGAAGCCGATGAGCCCGGCCGAGCTTGCCGAATAGGCGGCGATCCAGCGCTTCATGATCTTCTCCACATACAAAACTAAATTGACTGCATTCATTTGTCTTTGTATGTATCGATATACGCCCAAGACAGAGAATTGCAAGACCCATGCGACAGAAGACATGCCCCTGGCTGCCCGACATGCGCGACGATGATGGCCCGCTTTACCTCGCGATCGCCGACCGGCTTGCGGCTGACTTGCAGGCGGGTCGCGTGAGCCCTGGCCAGCAATTGCCGACCCAGCGCGCCCTCGCCGAGGCTCTCGGGATCGACTTCACCACGGTCAGCCGCGGTTATGCCGAGGCACGACGGCGCGGTCTCATCGACGCGACCGTCGGGCGGGGAACTTTTGTGCGGGCACCCTTGCGGCGCGACGCGGCGCAATCGCCGATCGATATGAGCATGAACCTGCCGCCGCTCTCGGCCGCCACCGATATCGCCGGCCTGGTGCGCGACGGCATGGAGGCGATCACCGGCCGCGCGGATTTCGGCACCTTGATGACCTATCGTGACAGTGCTGGGACGGCGGCCGACCGCGCGGCGGGCGGTCGTTGGCTGCAGGATCGCGTCGGCGCGGTTCCGCTGGAACGCCTGCTCATCGCCGGCGGCACGCAATTGGCGCTCACCGCGATCCTCACCACCTATGCAAAGTCCGGCGACCGCATCCTCACCGAAGCCCTCACCTATCCCGGCTTCCGTGCCGCCGCCGAGCATCTCGGCCTGCGCATGGAAGGCATTGCCATGGACGACGAGGGGCTGCTGCCGGACGCCTTGGACGCTGCCTGCCAATCGGGCCGCGTCAAATTGCTCTATTGCGCGCCGACCCTCCACAACCCGACCACGGCGACGATGTCGGAAACACGGCGACAGCAGATCGCCGATGTGGCGCGGCGCAATGGCCTCACCATCATCGAGGATGATTCCTACGGCCTCCTCGCCCGCAACGCGCCGCCGGCTTTGGCGCGCCTTGCACCGGATATCACGATCTATCTTGGCGGGCTGTCAAAAGTGCTGACACCGGCGCTCCGCGTCACCTACATGGTCGTGCCGGATGCCTGGATGGCCGAGCGCCTCGCCGGTGCGTTGCGCGCGGTGAGCCAGATGACCCCGCCCCTCATGCTGGCGCTTGCCAGCCATTGGATTCTCGAAGGGATTGCCACGCGCCTGCTATCGTCGCTGCGCGACGAGTCGGTGGCACGCCAGCGTCTCGCCACCGGCCGCCTGCCGCGCACATCGCTCAAGACCGCACCGGAGGCCTATCATCTCTGGCTGCATCTGCCGGAAGCCTGGCCGCGCGCGGCCTTCGTGCGGCATCTGCAACGGCAGAACATCGCCGTGGTGGCAAGCGACGCCTTCGCCGTCACTGAACAGCCGCCCGAGGCCGTGCGCCTCTGCCTCGGCGCCGCTACCGACCGGGAGAGTCTCGACCTCGCTCTTACCACGGTCGCTACCACCCTCACCGAACCCGCCGGCAGACCCGTGCCGGCAGTCGTCTAATTACTGCAGCCCCAACACCGGCTTCAGCCGGTCGTTGTAAGCGCAGAACTCTTCGAAGGTGAGATCCGGATTGTCGTTGAAGACGACATAGACGCCGTCCATCAACGGCCTCACCAACGGCACCTTGCCGGTGAGACGTTTGATGACCTCATCGCGGCCATAGCCCAGCGCACGTTGGCAGAGCTCGGCGTCCCAATATTGCGTTACATTGAGCGTGAAGATGTTGTTGCGGCCATTGACGTCGACGCCCGGGCGATTGCGTAGTGCCTGAATTTCCGCCCCGTGTAGATCCTCGTACTTTACGACATATCCATTGAAGTATCCGTGAGCAGAGTATCCGCCAAATGCCTCCATGGCTCGAGCAAGGTGTTGATGCAGCATTTCGCGATAGTCTAAGTGTTGGCTGTGTGTCGGAAACGTAATCCAAACCTTATCATCGTAAGTGGCTTCATCTTCATACTCGTACGTTTCGCCACGGAAGACATATCGGCCCTGAAGCTCTAGGCCCCGAACAGGATATTCAATATCGAAACTCGCCCCCAGGTATTCGCCACAATCTGGTGATGGCGGTATTTTAAGGCCTCGCCATCCAAGAGGCGTTGGCAAGTTGAGCATGTTATTGGCGAATGCCTCATGTCGCTCTTCGATCGATTCTTCATGGCGCGCGCGAAAATGCATGTAGAAATCAAGAATATTGCGTTTCATGGCTTACTGATCCCAACTTCAATGTACTGCGAATAGCCGTTTTTGCGTATGAATGTCAGCGCCGCTTCAGCTGCTTCTTCGCTGTCAAATTCATACATTACTTTGTGCCCAGGGTTTTGAATTACCGCGTGCTTAACGCGCTCCAGCGTGTTCAGCGTCTTCTTTTGCGTTCTTTTACTCCAAGTGGCGAGTTTCGTCTTGCTGTCCACTAGAACCGTATGGCTGTTGTCGGCTGCAGCGAATGCGCTATCGAAGCGAATGAAACTGAGACCTCGAGGATTTGGATTATCAAACCTAAGTGCGGGATCCGCGAACTTTTTGGACTCAATATCGCTGAAAGCACCCGTGCCACCTGATTGGTGCGCGCGAGCACGTTCGGAGCCTTGCAAATTGCCTTGAACGTATATCACTCCCCGGTTTTCAGATTCGAGACCTCTAGCCTGTTTTGAAGAAAGCACGTTTCCCTTAGCCTCTTCCAACTTGGCGCGATGATCAATCGATCCAACACTCGCTGAGTGTTCGGCTTACACGTTGGTCTCGCCGAGACCGGCAACCTCGTCGCCGCTCTTGGCAACCGTCTCTAGCAATTCCTCGCCGACTTTTTCTGCACCTTTGACTGCCTTTCGATTCGGCATCTCCGGTACCAAGCCAAGGGCAACGAGGCCATAATCCTCCCACCCCCATTCGTCTCCGTGCTCTTTCCAGTCCTTGTAGTCTGCCAAGGCGCCAGAAACATCACCAACGACAGGAATGAAGCTGGTGAGGAGTTCTACGCCGGTGCCAGTCAGACCCTGCCGCTCCTGGGCCGCTGCAGTTGCTTCCTTTTCGGCTTGGAGGTTGGTGTCATAAGCTTCGTCAAAGGACTTCCCATCCCACAATGAGCCAATGGCGCTCAACCCAGCCCGGGCTTCGTCGCCATAGTTGCCGAGCAATGAGTTGACGGCGATGCGCCCGATGTCATCGGCGCCCTGCTTGTCCGCGCTGTTCAACGCAGGCTTCATCGCGCCAAATCGGCCGGCCAACATTTGCCCGGCACCTTGGTCGGTCCGTGCAGGGGGCACTGCCGATGGCGGCTTCTTCTCTTCGACTGAAAGGATACTTCAGAGGATGAAGCAGCGTTGGCGGTGTCGCGCCTGCGGCAACCTGACTGTCCGCGCGTTACTGCAGCCCCAACACCGGCTTCAACCGGTCATTATAGGCGCAGAACTCATCGAAAGTGAGATCGGGATTGTCGTTGAACACGACATAGACCCCGTCCATCAATGGCCGAACGAGCGGCACCTTGCCCGTGAGACGCTTGATGACCTCGTCGCGGCCATAGCCCATAGCGCGCTGACAAAGCTCGGCATCCCAGTATTGGGCGGGGTGAAGCGTAAAAATATTGTTTCGGCCGTTAACGTTCACATCGGGCCGCGTTCTTAGCTTTTTTAACGCTTCCGCATAAGTCTGATAGTACAACACGACATAATTATCAAAGTAGGCAACTGCACGGTAAGCATCAAATGCGGCCACCAGCTGGGGAAAATATTTGAGCAGGATGTTCGAATATTGGGGTTGATCGCGCTGACCAATACTAAACGACATCGCATCGTCTTTCGCTGCACGATCCTCAGACAGGTAGTTGGCGTCGCGTAGATGAAAGTAGCCGTGGTGATGAATATTGCTGGATGGATAGCTGACTTCGAAATGAGCAGTGAGACCATCTTCGTCAAAGGATGGCGTCGGTGGAAGTTTCATTCCTTGCCAACCAAATGGCTGATCAACCAACAGCATTTTCTTTGTAATCTCTTGATAGCGATCCTCCACACTCTGTTGCAGTGCAGGGCGTCTATAAACAAAAAGATCAATCATTCTTTATCCTGCCCGTCAATCTCTTTGCAGAGATGCCTGGTCTCCTCGCCGACGCCCTGCTCATCGGACTTACGCTTCCACTTGTCTCTTGCCTCGGGCGAGGCGAAGCGGAAGACCCCGTTCTCAAGACCGACCGCGAGAGCCTCGACCTTGCTCTGACGACGGTCGCAAACACGCTCACCGAACCCACCCACAACACCCGTGCCGGCGGTGGCTGAACATCTGCGCGCTACTGAAGGCCCAACACCGGCTTCAGCCGGTCGTTGTACGCGCAGAACTCCTCAAAGGTGAGATCCGGGTTGTCGTTGAAGACGACATAGACCCCGTCCATCAACGGCCTCACCAACGGCACCTTGCCAGAGAGACGCTTGATGACCTCGTCACGGCCGTATCCCAGAGCGCGCTGACAAAGCTCGGCATCCCAGTATTGGACGACATTGAGCGTGAAGATGTTGTTGCGGCCATTGACATCAATATCTGGCCGATCTTGCAGCTTCTGAAGTTCAGCGGCATGCAAGTCTTCAAAATTGACAACATAACCACCAAAGTAGCCGTGTGCGGCATAACCTTCAAAGGCAACTACTACGCCAGGAAAATGCTCATGAAGCATCGATCGATAATCGATCTCCGCGCTCTTTGGCGCGAAACTGATCCAGACCTTATCATCATAGAACGCTTCATCTTCATACTTGTACGTCTCGCCACGGTATATGTAACGGCCATCCAGCTCCAGGCCCGGGATTGCATACACAATTTCAAAACTGGCTCCGAGCTCGTCTCCACAATCAGGTGCCGGAGGCACATTGAGTCCTTTCCAACCGAGTGGTGGCGGCAGTTTCATCATCCTAGCTGCAAATGCTGTATGCCGAGTCTCGATTGACGTGTCGTGGCTGGCACGAGAATGGATATAAAAGCGAAAATTGCTGCGCCTCATGGCTTTCTGACTCCAACCTGAACATACGCTGAGAACTTATTGTCTCTAATGAAAATGCGCGCCTCTTCCGCTGCCTCATCAGTATCGAATTCGTACATCAATCTGTAGCCTGGATTCTGTTGGACGGCTCGCTTGGCGCGCTCCAACCTGACTGTCCGCGCGTTACTGCAGCCCCAACACCGGCTTCAACCGGTCATTATAGGCGCAGAACTCATCGAAAGTGAGATCGGGATTGTCGTTGAACACGACATAGACCCCATCCATCAACGGCCTCACCAACGGCACCTTGCCAGAGAGACGCTTGATCACCTCGTCGCGGCCGTAACCCATAGCTTTCTGACAGACCCCTTCAGTCCAATACTGAGCTGGTTGAAGAGAAAACACGTTGTTACGGCCGTTCACATTGACATTGCCTTTACCACGTAAAATATCCAGCGCATCTTTGTGAAGTGCATGATATTTAGTGGCATAAGCTGAGTAGAAGGCTCGCAGCAAGTAACCTTGAAACGCCTCAACCACCGCCGGCAGCTCTTTGTGCAGAATGGGCGCATATAATTCGCCGATTTGGTCAATGTCGAAACCAAAAATCAGCTTGTCGTCATACGATATCCGATCTTCATAAGCGTAGTTTGAACCGCGATATGTATAGAGGCCCGTCACTACCAGCGACGGTATCGGATAGATCAGCTTGTAAGATGCGATCAGTTCTCTGCCAAATGATGGGGCCTCAGGAGTATCCAAGTTGCGCCACGACAAAATACCATCTTGCGCCTTCATCCGGTTCACGACGTCAGCGTGACGCGATTCAACAGCTTCTTCATGGCGCGGCGGATAGTGAATGAAACACTCAAAATTACTCATACTCATTGCTCCCGCACGGTGACAACAACGATATCTGCGAAGTCGTTGGCTTCAAGAAAATTTTGGGCAGCCTCAGCGGCCTCTCGCGTTTTGAATTGATAGTGAACTTTTATCCCAGGGTTTTGCCTAAGTGCACTTTGCAGGCGCCCGAGCGTAACACGGGCCTTATTCTGAGTTTCCTGATTCCAGATGGCCATCTTTGTCTTCACGTCAGTTAGTACGAGTTCGATATTCTCACCGAACACGCTAGCTGCATCGAGCTTGATAAAGGGATACCCATTGGGATTGGGGTTGTCGTAGCATATGGCTGGGACGTGAAACATGTCGTTCTCGGCATCATAAATGACGTCAGGATGAGTCTTCATGAACTCTTTCGCCGCTTCCGTACCTCCCGCCTTTTCTTTCACGTAGATGATGCCACGCGTCGATCTATCTAATTTCCTCGCGTCACCCTCAAGATAGACTTTACTCTTCGCCTCTTCGACCAGGGCCTTGTAGTTGACCTTCGCTGCTTCAGCGGCATCAGCAACCTTTGAGCCCTTTTTGCCGAGACCAGCTATCTCATCGCCGGCCTCGCCAGCGACCTCAATCAACTCCTCGCCGATTTTCTCCGCACCTTTGACTGCCTTTCGATTCGGCATCTCTGGTATGAGGCCGAGGGCAACGAGGCCATAGTCGCTCCAGCCCCATTCGTCGCCGTGCTCTTGCCAATCCTTAAAGTCCGCCAGAGCACCGGAGGCATCGCCGACGATCGGAATGAAACTGGTGAGGAGTTCCACGCCAGTGCCAGTCAGACCCTGTCGCTCCTGGGCCGCCGCAGTTGCCTGCCTTTCGACCTGGAGGTTGCTGTCGTAGGTCTCGGCAAAGGACTTGCCATCCCACAATGAACTGGTAGCGCCCAACGCAGCCCTGGCTTCATCCCCATAGTTGCCGAGGACCGCGTTCACGGCGATGCGCCCAAGGTCATCAGCGCTCTGCTTGTCGGCACTCTCCAACGCAGGCTTCATCGCGCCAAATCGGCCGGCCATCATTTGGCCGGCACCTTGGTCGGTCCGTATCGGCAGCACTGCCGATGGCGGCTTCTTGTCCTCCGCGGATGGAACTTTCAGCGACTGGATCGGCGTTAGCGCTGTCAGACCGGCGGCATTGTCATTCGCGGCATCCGGAACCTCTCTACCCTTCGCCACCCACTGATCGGCACCCGGCATGCCATTGGCTTTGGCGATCTGATCTATCGTCTTGCCGACGAGATACTTACTGCGATGATCGCGCGCTTCTTGGCTTTCGATCGTCTTTGGATTCATCCGCCGATAGGTGCCGTCGGGTGCCTGATAGAAAGCTGCGTTGGCACCGCCGAGCCCCGCTTTCATGAGATCGACGCTTTGTGAGTCCATCTCTTTGCCGAGATGCCAAGTCTCCTCGCCGACGCCCTGTTCGTAGGATTTGCGCCGCCACTTCTCCTTCGCCTCGGGCGACGCGAAGCGGAACACGCCGTTCTCCCAGGTCCCGAGCACATTGTCGTTGGCAGGTTTCGGTGTGAGCGGGCCGGACGGACGCTCTGCGTAGGGTCTGGGACGAGGGTTGACGGGGGCCATGCCAATCTCCGAAAAATTATGGATTAGACGTAACATGAATTACGCTTCTTGTAAAGAACAAAATAGGAACAGTATGCTAATGCGCTGCACTCGGCTGGATTTTCCGCACCGTCCGAGTGAACCGTCATTCAGGAAATGCGTTTCATATAGCTGTTATTATTGACTTATTAGCGCTCCGCCGCTAACTTGCCGGTCTTAACGAGGAACTCAGATGACCTATCCGCGGCGACATGGCGATTTACGCATGACCGGGCTTTGGCTCGGGCGGCATGCGCTTGTCTTGCTGCCGGATCTGCCGCCGAGCGGGCCGCTCGAACGCGGCGACATCGAACGCTAGAGCTCCGACCCTTCCGCCATCCTTAGAGCTTGATGACGTTCCTGAACGGACCGCGCCTCACGGCGCGCGCCCGCTTCACCCGCTGTTGTCGCTTGCCTGCCGACCGGAGTTTCCGATCATGCGTACCTCCCTCTTCTTGTTCCTGCCCGCCCTCATCGCGGTGGCCGGCTTCGAGACGGCTCTGGCTCTGGTCTCGCCGCTGATCTCACTGCGCCTCGAAGATGGTGGCGTCTCCACATCGATGATCGGCATCGTCGCCTCGGCCTATTCCGTGGGCTATCTGGGCGGCACGCAGATCTGCCGGCACCTCATCCTGCAACTCGGTGCCCGGCGCACGATTGCGCTGCTGGCCCTGCTCGCCGCGGTGAGTCTCGTGGCGCATGCCGTCTTGTTCGACGTGCTATTCTGGCTGCTGCTCTCTGCCCTGTGCGGCTTCGCCATGGCCGGCATCTACACGATCGCCGAGAGCCTGCTCAACGTGCTGGCCTCCCGCGGCAATCGCGGCCGGCTCTACAGCGTCTATATGACGGCATCCTGGCTCACGGCCGGCGCCTCGCCCGTCGCGGTGCTGGCGGAAGGCAGCGGCGGCGTCATCTGCTTCATCATCGCCGGGGCGCTCATCGCCCTCACCACCTTGCCCGTGCTGTTGTCACGCCGGGCGGAATTGCCGGTGCCGTCGCATGGCGCACTCAGCATCGCCCATTTCCGCGCCGTGCCGCCGGTAGCACTCGCCATCTGCTTCGGCTCCGGCATCATCAATGGCGGGCTGCATGGCCTGCTGCCGAGCTATGCGGTGGAGACCGGCCTCGGCAATGGCGATCTGTCGCTGCTGCTGACCGTGGCGGCGATTGCCGGCATTGCCGGACAGTTCCCCATCGGCCACCTGTCCGACCGGGTGCGCGAGCGGCTGTCGGTCGCCAAGGGCATCGTCTTCTCCGGCATCGCCTTATGTACGGGTATGGCGCTCTTCGCCGGTGGCGGCATGATCACCTTGGTTATGTTCATCGGCTTGCTGACCGCAATCATGGCGCCGATCTATGGCGTCGGCGCGGCACTCGCCAATGACCGTGCGGCCAACGAACGAACGGGCGGCGGCTGCACACTGGCCACGACTGGCGCCCTGCTGTTCGTCAACGGCATCGGCGCGGCACTCGGGCCCCTCGGCGCTGGTTTTGCGATGGAGGCTTGGGGACCGACCGGGCTCTTCCTATTCCTCGCCTTGGCGAGCGGCGCGGTAGGGCTCGTCACGGCCTATCACCGCCGCCTGGAACGCCTCTGGGTGATCGCGCACTGAAAACAAAACGGGGTGCCATCACTGGCACCCCGTCTCTCGTTCTGCAGATCGGGCCGGCCTTAGCCGATATCGAACTTCACGCCCTGGGCCAGCGGCAACTGGTCGGAGTAGTTGATGGTGTTGGTGGCACGGCGCATATAGGCCTTCCACGCATCCGAGCCGCTCTCGCGCCCGCCGCCGGTTTCCTTTTCGCCGCCGAAGGCACCGCCAATTTCAGCGCCGGACGGGCCGATGTTGACGTTGGCGATGCCGCAATCGGAACCGGTCGCCGAGGTGAACAGCTCAGCCTCGCGCACGTCGCGGGTGAAGATGCAGGACGAAAGCCCCTGCGGCACGTCGTTCTGCAGCTGGATCGCCTCAGCGAGCGTCTTGTACTTCACGACATAAAGGATCGGCGCGAAGGTCTCGTGCGTCATCACCGGGCTCTGCTTCGCAAGTTCGACGATGGCGGGCTTCACGTAATAGCCGCCCGAGCAGCCGGCAACGCTGACGCGCTCGCCGCCCGTCACCTTGCCGCCCTCGGCCTTGGCCTGTTTCAGCGCGTTCTGCATCGCCTCGAAGGCGGCCGCATCGATCAGCGGACCGATCAGAGCCTTACCTTCCAGTGGATTGCCCACCGGCACCTGGCCGTAGAGCTTCTTCAAGCGCGGCAGCAACTTGCCATAGATCTCCTCGTGGACGATGAGACGGCGCAAGCTCGTGCAGCGCTGACCGGCCGTGCCGACCGCGCTGAACAGGATCGCGCGCTCGGCCAGCTTCAAATCCGCCGACGGGCAGACGATCATCGCGTTGTTGCCACCAAGCTCAAGCAGCGAACGCCCGAAACGCTTGGCGACCCGCGGCGCCACTTCGCGGCCCATGCGCGTCGACCCGGTGGCCGAGACCAATGCCACGCGCGGATCGTCGACCATGACTTCGCCCACTTCGCGGGCGCCGATGAGAACTTCAAGCAAGCCATCGGGGATCGCCGTGCCGGTTTCCTTGGCAAAGCGGGCCGCCGCCTTGCCGAAGATCTTGGCGCTGGCAAGGGCGGTGAGCGGTGTCTTCTCGCTGGGCTTCCACACCACCGAATTGCCGGCAACCAGCGCCAGCGCCGTGTTCCACGACCAGACCGCGACGGGGAAATTGAAAGCGGTGATGACACCGACGACCCCCAGCGGATGCCAGGTTTCCGCCATGCGATGGCCAGGACGTTCCGAGGCAATGGTGAGGCCGTAGAGTTGGCGCGACAGACCGACCGCGAAGTCGCAGATGTCGATCATCTCCTGCACTTCACCCAGACCTTCGGTCGTGATCTTGCCGGCTTCGATCGACACCAGTTCACCGAGCGCTGCCTTGTGGGCGCGCAGTTCTTCGCCGAGCAAGCGCACGAGCTCGCCGCGCTTGGGTGCCGGCACCTGGCGCCAGGCAAGAAACGCCGCCTGGGCCTTCCCGATCTTCTTCGCGGCACCCTTGGCGTCGTCGCACACAAGGCGGGCAACTTCGCCCCCGGTGATGGGCGAGCGAACGATGAGGTCGCCCTTTTTCAGCGCTTTGCCGTCAAGGCCAAGCGACTTCAGCACTTTGTCGAGTTTCATAACGGAACAGCTCCCAGTAAATGGCGCCCATGCATGCGCCAGAGCCGCCGACATTGTCAACTCGGCAACAAGAGAACCCACATTTCGCCCGGCGTCAGGGAACTTTCGCGGCGCGGAAGCCTTTCGCACCGGCATTTGTCGGCCAATTTGGCACCCCCGGACTTGCCCTGCCCCCACCAAGGCGGCAAGAATGCCGACTGGGGACAGAGTTCATCTTCCAGGGGAGATTCCGGTATGGCGCGCCTCGATAGTGGGTCGTGGGTGAATGGGTTGAAGACGGCTGCCTGCGCCGCAATGATCGCCGGCAGCCTCGGCTGGGCAGCGCCCGCCTGCGCGGAAAGCCTGCTCGACATCGACCCTGCGCCCGAAACAGGCCCCGGCCAGGCCTGGGCCAGTGTCGCCGAAATGATCATGGTCTATTACGACGTGCCCAATACCGGACCTGGCGACATGCAATGCAGCCTCGCTTATTTCCTGACCGGCACCCCGAACTGCTACAAGGCGCCGGATGAGAGCGAGTTCACAGCGGTGAGCCGCATCGTCAAAGGCTATCCGCAATTTGCTCACGAATCCTTTGGCGAATTGCCGATCGCCATGCGCTGGGAAGAGGCCAAGACGATCCCGCCGCAGGACATCATCCAGGAGATCAAGTTCGAGCGACCGGTTCTGGTGCAAATCGAACCGGCCCCCAATGAGGGCGAGACAAAGGCCGAGAAGCGCGCCGTGCTTATCGTCGGCTTTGACGGCGGTCCCGACAACCTTCAGCTCATCATCAATGATCCCAAGGTTTATCTGGCAACGCAGAACCCCTATCTCGAGTTTGGCGGCAAGGTACGTGACCAGAGCGGCCAATACCTGATCGGCTACGCCGATTTCCAATCTTTTCTGAAATGGTCAGCGACCCTTTGGAAGATCAAGCCGGATTGAGTAACGGTTTGAATCAGCAACGATTTTTGCCGGTCATGCGGGATGCGTTGCCCCTGTATGGGTCGGTTAATACGTCAAACGCCTTGACTTAAGCAGCGGTTCGCTCCATATCTCTCTCGCAATTCTTGCGGACTGCGCGCTTACGCCCTGGCTTGGACCGCTCCACGCGGCCACTTTTTCGGCGTCCGTCCCGAGATACATATTCCCACGTCATAGATTCCTGAGCAGGCGCGCCTTGGGTTCGCCCGCCGGCTATTTGCCTGCCGCGCCCTTATGGTGCGAGCGCAAGACCTTGCGGCATGACACCAACTGCCGAAAAGGATTTCAGGCATTGAATACGCTTACCGAAACCACCCCCGCCACGAACGTTCTGGCGGATTTCGCCTCCCTCAATCTGGTCGAGCCGCTGATGCAGGCAGTGACCGAATCCGGCTACACCAAGCCGACGCCGATCCAGGCGCAGTCGATCCCCGCACTGCTCGAAGGCCATGACCTGTTGGGCCTCGCCCAAACCGGCACGGGCAAGACCGCTGCTTTTACCCTGCCCATGCTCCAGCGCATGATGGCCAATCGCAAGCAGCCACAGCCTAAATCGATGCGCGCGCTGATTTTGACGCCGACGCGTGAACTCGCCGTCCAGATCAACGACAGCATCAAGACCTATGGCCGTCATCTGCCGCTGCGCTCGACCGTCATTTTCGGCGGCGTCGGTCAGATGCCGCAGGTCAACACCATGCGCCGTGGCATCGACCTCGTTGTCGCGACGCCGGGCCGGTTGCTCGATCTCATGAACCAGGGTCACATTACGCTGACCTCGGTTGAGTTCTTCGTCCTCGATGAAGCCGACCGCATGCTCGACATGGGTTTCATCCGCGACATCAAGAAAATCGTCGGCTTCCTGCCGGCCCGCCGCCAGACGCTGCTGTTCTCGGCCACCATGCCGAATGACGTGTCCGATCTGGCGCAGAGCCTGCTGACCAAACCCAAGCGTGTCGAAGTCGTGCCGCAATCGACCACCGCCGAGCGCATCGACCAGATCGTCTATATGGTTTCCCGTACCAACAAGCGGAAGCTGCTCAGCAATCTGCTGGCGTCTGCGGACGTGACGCGCACGATCGTCTTCACCCGCACCAAGCGCGGTGCCGACCGTGTGGCCGAGAATCTGGAGCGCGATGGCTTCTCCAGCGCCGCGATCCACGGCAACAAGGGCCAGAACGCCCGCCAGATCGCGCTCAACGCCTTCCGCACCGGCGCGGTCAAGGTGCTGGTCGCCACCGATATCGCCGCCCGCGGCATCGACATCGACAACATCAGCCATGTCGTCAATTTCGACCTGCCGCTGGAACCGGAAAGCTATGTCCACCGTATCGGTCGCACGGCGCGGGCCGGTGCCACCGGCATCGCCATCAGCCTGTGCGACGGTGAAGAGCGCAGCCTGCTGCGCGACATCGAAAAGATTGTGCGCATGAAGATCCCCGTGGTCGACGATCATCCGTTGGCGGTTGGGTCTGATGCCGAAGGTGGCGAGCAGATCACCCTGCAGCGCGCCCAGAACATCCGCGAATCGCGCGAAATGGACCAGGCTCGCAATGGCGAGCGTCGGGGCAGCGGCCGCGGCGGCCAACGCGGTCGCGACCAGCGCGGTGGCGAACAGCGCCGCGACCGCAATCGCCAGGACGGCAACCGCGACGCGAAACGCCAGGGCGAGAAGTCCTTGGGCGAAAAGCGCACCCGCAGCACCCAGCCCCGTGGCGAGGCGCGCCAAGATCGCAGCCACAACCAGCCTCCCGTGCGCCAAGCTGAACAGCGTGCCGATCGTCCGCGCCGCGATGAAAGCCGGGCAGAGCGACCGCATCGTGACGACCGCGGCCACCGCCATGAAGGCAGCCATCGCGATGAGCGTGGCCATCAGCACGATGGTGAAAGCCGCTTCGAGGCCGAGCGCCGGATGGCGGCTACCCGTCAGCATCGTGGCGACAACCAGCAGAAGCCGGTTCGCCCCGATGGCGAGCATCGCCGCATCGATTACCGCGCCCGCGCCGAACAGGACGGCCGCGGTCAAGCCCCGCGCGTCCGCCAAGGCGGCGGTCAGCCGGGTGGCCAGGGCGCCGGCCAGCGCCCGCACCGTGCCGGTAAGAGCCAGCCGCGCGGCTAATCCTACAAAATCACGTTTTCGAAGCGACGCCGGCCGATATCCATCGGCCGGCGTTTTCTTTTGTAGCTCGCGGTGTCAGGCCGCTGGCTTTATGTTCAGGACGAAATCGAGATCCGGCATGTCAATCTGATCCGCTTCCAGGAATTCCTCGGCATAGCGCTTCCACACCTGATGGCGCAGGAAGATGTCGAGCAGGTCCGGATCTAGATGGTTTTCCTTCTTCATGAAACCCATGATCTTGATCGCTTCGCTGAGCTTCTTCGCTTTCTTGTAAGGCCGGTCGGCGGCGGTCAGCGCCTCGAATACATCGGCAATCGCCATCATGCGAGCAACCGGCGACATCTCGTCTCGCTTCAGGCGTCTGGGATAGCCGGTGCCATCCATCTTTTCGTGATGGCCACCAGCGATCTCCGGCACAGCCCGCAGATGTTTGGGTAGCGGCAGGCTTTGCAGCATCACAATCGTCTGCGAGATGTGATCGTTGATTCGGTATCGCTCTTCTTCGGTGAGCGTACCGCGACCGATGCACAGATTATAGACCTCGCCGCGGTTCATCTTGTATTTGGGCACGTTGAGCTGGAAACCCCAGGGATTGTCCGGCGTGATCAAGTCGCGCGGCTCCAGCGGCGAGATGTGATCCTCGCGATCGGCGAGCAATGGCTCCTCGACCGGCAGGGCCGGCTCAAGCGTCCGGTCCATGCGTTTCTTCTCTTCATAGGACAGGCCCTGGCGATTACTGATCGTCCGGCGCCACACCTTGCTGGCGATCGTCTTGATGCGCTCGATCTTGGCGGGATCCATGAACTCGCCGCCCTCATTGCAGGAGGCGACGAAAGCGAAATCGTCGTCGAGCTGGCGCTGCCTCGCCACCATTTCGGATCGCAACGATGCCTCGTCGCCGCCTTCGGCCCTCCCCTGCCAATAGGCGATCTCGGCATCGCGCTTGAGTACCTCGAAACGCATTCGAACCTCGTGGATGCGATCATAGATCGTCTCCAGCTTCGTTGCCTTGTCGACCACATATTCCGGCGTCGTGACCTTGCCGCAATCATGCAGCCACGACCCGATCTCGACCGCCTCCCATTCCTCCGCCGACAGATCGAATTCCGCGAAGGGTCCGGTCTTTTCGGCGCAGGTCGCCTCGGCCAGCATCCTGGTCAGCGCCGGCACGCGCGCACAATGTCCACCGGTATAGCTCGACTTGGCGTCGATTGCGCCGGCAACGAGCTTGATCAGCGCATCCATCAGTTCCTTCTGCGCCTGCAGCAACTGCTTGTTCTCGATGGCGATGCCGGCCGATGCGCCGACGGCGCGTACCAGTTCAATGAGGCGGTTGCTCGGCGACCAGGCGCCGTCTGCTTCGCCACGCGTCTTCACCAGGATCTGGACACCGAGCACTTGCTGCTTGCGATTGAACAATGGCACGATCAGCAGAGCGAGGCGATGGGCATTCTCCCGCTCGACCAGATCCCGGAGGCCGAATTCCTCGAGTTCGTTGTATTCCATGCGCCGCTCGATCTGCCCGATGCGACCGTCATGCAATATGGCGCTGATCTCGCTTTGCAAGCCGCTTTCGCCCATGTCGAGTGGCGCCACCCGCGTCTCGCCGACATGCGCGTGATGCCAGAACACGATCTCGGGATGCATGACCTTGGCTTCTTCATTCAGCAGGTAGATGGCACCACCGTCACTTTCGACCAGGTCAATGGTCTCGCGCAGCACCAAATCCAGCAAGGACTTGAGGTCCCGCTCGGCGCCCAAGGCATGACCGATGCCCATGAACTTGCGCAATGTCCGTTTCAGCTTGTTGAGTGAGCGCGCCAGATCGGCCACTTCGCTGATGGATGCGCGAACATTGACGTCCTGTTCCAGATCGAAAGAGGCGATCGCCTTCGTCTCGCGAACCAGGCGGTTTATCGGCTTCACCAGCAATCGCGTGCCCAGCCAACCCAGCAGGATGGCGGCGATCAAGATGAGCAGAGCCATTGTGATCTGCTTCCCGACAATTTCACGCGCACCCGCAAACAGTTCGTCTTCAGGCACCGCAATCAGCATGTCGATGCCTTTGGTGCCCTCGATCGGAATCCGCGTCATGGACAATTGCCAGCGACGTCCGTCAATTTCGGCCACGGACCGCGCCCGCGCTGTACCAATGAGTTCACCGGCACGCTCGAGCGCCGGGACCTTGAGCTCCGCCAGGCTCACCAACCGGACCGAACCATCGGCCTGCAGCGCCAGCATCTTGGCGCTGTCGCGATAGGCCACCACCTGCCCGCTGGGGCCAACCAATGCCAGTTCCGAGGACGGCGTGATGTTGATGTCTTTGAACGCCTCGGCCAGCGACGAAATGGTCAGGTCCAGCGCCACGATGACGGCGCCGTCGGTCGATTTGCTGGCCAGCGTTATCCCGACCGATTTCGTGGTGAAGAACAGATAGGGCTCAGTCAGGATCGTGCCCTGCTCTTTGAACGCCGACTGAAACCATGGCCGGGTGCGCGGATCGTAGTTGTAGTTCGGCATGAACCTGGCATCGAGCAGCTTGCGATCCGCGTCGAAGTATCGAAATTCGCCGAGCATCGTGCCTACCGCATCCTGGGTCATCGACTGCACCAGCAAGGTGGCATTGGGCGGCGCCTTCATCTGCCGGCGCATCGCTTCATCGCGCAAGGGGCGGAACAGGACGAACTCGCCATTGGGATACCCGATATAGATCGCGTCCGTGATCGGATTCTCGTTGAGTGCGTCCAGCACCAGCGGCATCTCATCAAGGCGTCGCGCCAGGGTATCGGCATTGGAAAATCCGCTGTGGGCCAGCAGGGTGATCTGGTTGCGGGCCGGCAGCAGCACGCGCTGCACCTTTTCACTCAAGGTATCGCGGATGTAGCGGGTCGTTTCGTCCGAGGTCTGCAGCAGGATCGTCTGCGCGCCGCGATAGGTGTGCCACGCAAAGGTCGCGATCACCAGCATGAGAAGGAGCGTGATGCCGCCCGCTCCCAGCAGATACAGGGGCACCTCAACGGGCGATTTGGACTGCTGGTTCGGACGTGCCATGCCAGACTCCTCGTGCGGCGGCTGTGATCAGCGCGGCGGTCAGTATTCGATCATGGTGTTGGCCGCCGCTGCCGAGACGCGGCGGGCGGCGATGCGATGCAACGTTCGATCGAGCCGCATCCCTTCCACGACGCGCAGCCAATTATCGGTTTGTGCAGCGCTGAACCGTGCCCGGCTGAGCGCCAGGCCGGACGGCGTCGGTGGCGCCGGCGAGGCATTTACCAGGGTGAAATGCTCCCGTTCCGCAGCCGTCAGATAGAAGAAATAATGAATGGACGGCGCCAGGATGGCCTCCACCTCGCCATGGCGCAAGCCATTGAATAGTGCTTCCTGCGTCTCATAGAAGATGACCCGGTCGTCACCCAGCAGCATCTTGAGATGGTAGTCATAGTAATTGCCGTAACGGAAACCCTGCACCAGGCCCAGGCGCCAGCCGGCCTTGGCGACCAACGCCGGCATCGAAAACGTGGTGCCGACCTCGGCCGACGGCATCACCATCATGTTCTTGAAGCCAAAAAAGGTCACAAACCGGGCCAGTCTTGCGCGGTCGGGTGTCGAGATCGAATTGGTAGCGATATCAATGTCGCCGGCCTCGATCGCCGGCCACAGTTTGGCCCGCACCGTGATCCTTATGTCGAACTGGCAGCCGGTGCGCCTGGCCAACTCGTCCAGCAGGTCGATATCGACACCCTTGCCCTGGTGATACATCGGCCCGAACTCGACGAGGCCAACGCGAACCGGGCGGGTGCAGCCAAAATCGCGACCGGCATCGGCAGCCAGAACCTGCGCAGCCGGTGACGCAAGGCACAGGCTGCCAACCATGAAGACCGACAGCGCCGCTTGCCATGCCCGCATAACTGGGCCCCGCATGAATTAGCACCATTGGCTGTTCTAACGCATCATAGTCCGATTGCGATTATGATGCATCTGCGTTGGGAGATCACGCCGCCTGGCGCCAGATTCTCCCGCTCCTGCACAATGGATATTGGCCTTTATTGCAGCTGCAATCCGAGCCGCTGCACACCATCGGCAATGGGAATGAAGAAGTTGATACCGACCGAGTATTCGCCTTGATCCGTCAACGCGGATTGCGAGATGCCAACGACATTGCCCTTGGCATCGAGCAGCGGACCGCCACTGCTGCCATGCTGAATCGATGCATCGGCCTGGATCAGCGGCTGGCCGAATTCGTTCTCCTTGATCTGGCTGACAATGCCGCGCGTCACGGTGCCGGCAAGGCTTGGGTCCAGCGGCGATCCGACCGCATAGACTTCCTCGGTGAGTTCCAAGGCGGAGAGGCGCAGCGGCAGCGGGGTATAGGGGCCGCCTTCCACTTTCAGCAAAGCGACGTCGCGTTTGGGGTCGCTGCGCAGCGTGGTGGCATAGACCTCGGTCCCGTTGATGAACACCACCTTCAGGCGTTTGGCGTCATGGGCGACATGGTGGTTGGTCAGCACCAGCTCGGGCGTGATGAAGAAGCCGGAACCCTGCCCCACCCCACTGAAGATGGTGACCACCGACGCCTGGATGCGGGCCATATTGGTGCCGATCGGTGTTGTGAAAAGCGGCGTCAGCGGCAGGGCCATGGGCGATTGCGCCGGCACTTCGCCCCAACCATTGAGCGGTGCCGCGGCCGTTTGAACATGATTCCGGCGCAACAACACGTCATGAAAGCGCGGATCGCCGGCGAGATTCCTGGCGGCGACCGCAAAGGCGCGCATAATGAGCGCGACCTCACCCTTCGGCACGCCTCCATTCAATTCATCGGAACCACTGGTTCGCGTCTCAAGGACTACTTTGCCTTCGAGTGGTGAAAACACCTGCCAGGTCACGTCAACGCGGCCAAGGCCGCTCTGCGTTCCTTTCCAGCGACCGCCCCATGTAACTTCGTCACAGACATCAAGTGCGATGAAATCGACGCGCCCTCCGACAAGATATTCAGGGCTCCGTTTGGCATCAGTGTAGTTGCCAAACAATGCATCCGGATCGCCGACCACATCATAATTTGCCGATTTGAGGGCGCGATAGAAGCTGTCCATCATCTCTTCATCGCGTACGGTCACTTTGCCCGCCGCCCAATGAATTGGCTGGGGCAGCATGGTCTGACCGCAAAGCTTGAAATTGTTGTCGCGGTAGGTGCCGATCTGCTGGCCGCGTTCCAGATTGAAGACCACTCGATCCAACTGAATTGGCGCCAGATCTTCGCCTTGGGAGGCTGCACTCGCCAATAGCGGCGCCGCCTCGACATGCGTGCGCTCGCAGGCCGTGATTGACAGACAGGCAGCCAGAAGTACCGCCGCAACGCAGCACTGACGCAGTTGACCGAACATTCATTCCCCCGGGCCGGTCGGCCGTTGACGATTACCCCGTCGCTATCCTGGGAGAACAAATATGGTACTGTAAAGCGTAAAATCGCGCGGTAGAAAACTTTTTACGCGCGCCCTCTGCGTGCCCGGCGTCATTTCCTGGCGTAGCCGACGCCCTTCAGCGCGCCTTCGATCTCGCCCAGGATCGCCGGATCGTCGATCGTTGCCGGCATGTTGTAGGCGGCACCGTCGGCGATCTTTTGCATCGTACCGCGCAGGATCTTGCCGGAACGGGTCTTGGGCAGGCGATTGACCACGGTCGCCGTCTTGAACGCCGCCACCGGACCGATCCGGTCGCGCACCAATTGCACGGCCTCGATCACCACTTTCTCATGCGGTTTTGTGACCCCGGCCTTCAGCACCAGGAAACCCAGCGGCAATTGCCCCTTCAGTTCATCGGTGACGCCGATGACGGCGCATTCCGCGACGTCCGGGTGACTGGCCAGCACCTCTTCCATGCCGCCGGTCGAAAGCCGGTGCCCGGCCACGTTGATGATATCGTCGGTCCTCGCCATGATGTAGACGTAGCCGTCGCCGTCGATATAGCCGGCGTCCGACGTCTCGTAATAGCCGGGGAAGTGGTCGAAATAGCTCTTCCGGTAGCGCTCATGCGCGTTCCACAGTGTCGGAAAGGATGACGGCGGCAGCGGCAGCTTGCAGACGATGTTGCCGATCTCGCCGGCCTTGGCCGGATGCCCGTCATCGCCCAGCACGCGCACATCCCAACCCGGCGCCGCGCGTGTCGGGGAACCGTGCTTGACCGGCAGTTGCTCGATGCCGAGGCAGTTGGCAGCAATCGCCCAGCCGGTCTCGGTCTGCCACCAATGATCGATCACTGGCACACCGAGCTTGGCTTCGGCCCATTCCAGCGTCGGCGGGTCAGAGCGCTCGCCGGCCAGGAACAGGGCCCGCAGCGAACTGATGTCGTAATTGCCGACAAGCTTGCCCTCGGGATCCTCACGTTTCACGGCCCGCAACGCCGTGGGGGCCGTAAAGAGTGTCCGGACCTTGTGCTGCTCGATGACGCGCCAGAAGGCGCCGGCATCGGGTGTGCCCACCGGCTTTCCTTCATAGAGCACCGTGGTGCAGCCATAGAGCAGCGGCGCATAGACGATATAGGAATGCCCCACCACCCAGCCCACATCGGAGGCGGCCCAGAACACTTCGCCGCGTTCCATGTTGTAAATGTTGCGCATCGACCAGTTGAGCGCCACGGCATGGCCGCCATTGTCACGCACAACCCCCTTCGGGGCGCCGGTCGTGCCGGAGGTATAGAGGATATAGAGCGGATCGGTCGCCGGCACGGGCACGCAATCATGTGGTGTCGCTGCCGCCGTCACTTCGAGCCAGTCGAGATCGCGCCCGGCCTGCATCTCGGCGCGCTGCCGGTCTCGTTGCAGGATAATGCAATGCGCCGGCTTGTGCTTGGCCAGCGAGATCGCTTCGTCGATCAGCGGCTTATAGGCGACGACGCGTGCTGCCTCGATCCCGCAGGAGGCGCCGACGATGATCTTGGGCTGGCAATCGTCAATGCGCGTCGCCAGTTCCTTGGCGGCGAAGCCACCGAAGACCACGGAATGAATGGCGCCCAGCCGCGCGCAGGCCAGCATGGCGACCAGGGCTTCCGGCACCATCGGCATGTAGATGATGACGCGGTCGCCCTTGACCACGCCATGGCCGGCGAGGGCGCCAGCAAAGCGCGCCACCTCGGCAAGCAGCGCGCTATAGGTGATATGCCGCACGACGCCCGTGACCGGACTGTCATAGATCACCGCCGTCTGCGAGCCGAACCCAGCATCGATATGGCGGTCGAGACAGTTATAGGCCGTGTTGAACTCGGCGCCGGCGAACCAGCGTGTCGCCGGCGGGTTGCTGCCGTCAATGACGTCGTCCCAGCTCTTGTGCCAATAAAGATCGCGCGCCGCATGCGCCCAGAATGTTCCCGGCGCCTCGATCGACTGGCGATAGATGGTATCGAATTTCCCCGACATGCCGACTGACCCTTCTTCGCTAGGCCTTCTCAGATGCCGCAGTATGAGCATAACCCTGACGGAGGCAAGGATTTAAGGCCCCTCCTTTGGTCGCACATAACAAGGGCCGCTTACCTGGCGAGGCAAGCGGCCCTGGCAATCACGTGCACTATGACAGCGCGGTCAGCGCGTCATTCCGCCGCGGCGGCGGTAACCTTGCCGCCGGCCACGCGGTTGGTGGCGCTGATGATCGCCTTCAACGACGCGGTAACGATGTTGGAATCCTTGCCGACACCGAACACGACGCGCCCGTCCGGCATCGCCATCTCGATATAGGAGACGGCCTGCGCATCGCTTCCGCCACCGACCGAATGCTCGCGGTAATCGACTACCTTCAGATCGATGCCGGAATGCTTCTTCAAGGCGTCCATGAAGGCGTCGATCGGCCCGTTGCCGCGGCCGGTGATGGTGATGACCTTGCCCTTGTCGCGGATGCTGGCAGTGAGGTTGCGCACTTCACTCGCATGCGCATCGGCCAGCGTCTGGTGATCGACGAAGCCATAGGGCTCGGTCAGCGACAGGTACTCGTCATTGAACGACTGCCAGATCTGGCTGGCCGTGATCTCCTTGCCGGTCTTGTCGGCAATGTCCTGCACCACCTGGCTGAATTCAACCTGCAGGCGGCGCGGCAAGGAAAGGCCGTAATCGGTCTCGAGCACATAGGCGACGCCGCCCTTGCCGGACTGGCTGTTGATGCGGATGACGGCCTCGTAGGAGCGTCCCACATCCTGCGGATCGATCGGCAGATACGGCACCGCCCATTCGCCGCTGTTCGACTGCTTCATCGCCGCGAAGCCCTTCTTGATCGCATCCTGATGCGAACCCGAGAAGGCCGTGAAGACGAGATCGCCGGCGTAAGGGTGGCGCGGATGCACGGGAAGCTGGTTGCAATATTCGGCTGTTCGCACCAGTTCGTTGATGTCCGAGAAGTCGACTTCCGGATTGACGCCTTGCGTGAAGAGGTTGAGGCCCAAGGTCACGAGATCGACATTGCCGGTCCGCTCGCCATTGCCGAACAGCGTTCCTTCAATGCGATCGGCGCCGGCCAGCACACCCAGTTCCGCCGCGGCAACGCCCGTGCCACGATCATTATGCGGATGCAGCGAGATGATGGCGGCTTCCCGGTTCTTCATCTTGCGGCAGAAATACTCGATCTGGTCGGCATAGATGTTAGGCGTCGACATTTCGACGGTGGCCGGCAGATTGAGGATGCAGGGCTTGGCCTTGGTCGGTTGCCATACATCCATCACCGCCTCGCAAACCTCGATCGCATAGTCGATCT
Organism: Dongia rigui; assembly: GCF_034044635.1. Classification (NCBI taxonomy): domain Bacteria; kingdom Pseudomonadati; phylum Pseudomonadota; class Alphaproteobacteria; order Rhodospirillales; family Dongiaceae; genus Dongia; species Dongia rigui. The sequence continues at coordinate 197,522 of NZ_JAXCLX010000002.1, read as the reverse complement.
CGGTGCCGGTGAAGCTTTCCGGGCTGTATTGGAAAACGAATTCGGTATTGCCGGTCTGCTGCTTGGCGAGATCCCGCACCAAGGTGGCGCCGTGAACGGCGATTTCCTTGATGCCCTTCATGTCCTGGTTGAACACGACACGACGCTGCAGGGTCGAGGTCGAGTTATAGACATGGACGATGGCCCGTTTCGCCCCCACCAGCGCCTCATAGGTACGGGTGATGAGGTGGTCGCGCGCCTGGGTCAGCACCTGGATGGTGACATCGGCCGGAATATGCCCGCCCTCGATGAGCTCGCGGCAGAAGTCGAAATCGGTCTGGCTGGCGGAGGGGAAACCGATCTCGATCTCCTTGTAGCCCATCTTCACCAGCGTGCGGAACATGCGCAGCTTCCGCTCCGGGCCCATGGGTTCCACCAACGCCTGGTTGCCGTCGCGCAAGTCGACGGAGCACCAGATCGGCGCCTTGGTGATGGTCTTTCCCGGCCATTGTCGGTCGGTGAGGTTGATCGGCTGGAACGGCTTGTACTTGCTACTGGGGTCGATATGCATGGCACTATCCTCGCGAGGAATTTGATCAGCAGGGTTATTTGGAAGGAGCGACTTCAAGCCGCCGCCGGTATCCCCCAGGAACGAGGGACGTCGCCATCAGCGCCGACGGCGGCGGCTAAGCGAGGTCGCGCCAAAAGGCTGGTCCAAATACCCTAACACACTGCTGCTTATGACGATTTTGCGGATCATCGGCAATCCCTGACACGTTAGAAAATCTCTGGCGGAGATGTAGCCAAGCGGCCACGCGGCCGGCGCGATTCAGCACGCCGGGGCGGTAAGTCGAAGCGTAAGGGCCAGAATTTGCGTCAGGTTGCTCATAGGCGAACCTTAACCAGGGGACGGATACCGGGTCAAGACCGAAACCGGGGCCTAATTCGGCCGCCGAATGCCAAGTAAAAGACCGCCGGACGGCCACGTCGGGGCCATCTACGGCGGTCTGTTGCGGGAGATCAGGGCCTGTTCAGGCCCGAAAATTCGTGCGCGTCAGTGCGTTTTTTCAAGGACGGCGAGCTCGTCCTTGATGCGCAGTTTGAGCTTTTTCAGCGCGTGGATGGTGGCTTCATCAGGGTGGGGGCGCCGTTCTTCATCGGCGATCTTTAAGTCCAAATCGGCGTGCTTTGACTTCAGCGAGTCCACATGCGCAGTCATTGCCATACCCATTCTCCCATCTGTTTTCAGTGATCGGATCGGAATTGCATTGCGAGCCACGGCGCTTTGCTGGTTTGCTCCCTCCTGCTGTTGTTTCAGGGTGCCTCGACCCCTGAATGCTGCGCCATTCTGGCCCCTAAGTAAATGAGAGACAGGGCTTGGCGCTTCAAGATGTCACGGTAAAATTGTCTGATTGATTAAGCCACGCTGACCCAAATACGCCGACAAAGCGTATCCTGCGCCAGAATGAATTCCAGAATGAATGATCGCATGAACAAGCACCCCGCCCAAACCAGCCAACAGCACCCGCCTTCGCGCCTGATCATCGGCATCTCAGGCGCGTCTGGAGTCCTATATGGGATACGACTCCTCGAGTTGTTGAAAGACACGATGATCGAGACCCATCTGGTCATGTCGCGCACCGCCGAACTGACCCTTGCCTACGAAACCGACCGTAAGCTTGCTGCGGTCAAGGCGCTCGCCGATCACGTGCATGGCAATGACGATCTCGCCGCCCCGATATCGTCGGGCTCTTTCCTCACGCTCGGCATGATCGTGGCCCCCTGTTCGGCAAAGTCGCTGGCCGAGATCGCCAGTGGCGTGACGCCGACACTCATCGCGCGTGCCGCCGATGTCGTATTGAAGGAACGCCGCCGCCTGGTACTGATGCTGCGCGAGACGCCGCTGCATCTCGGCCACATCCGCAACATGGCAAGTGTCACCGAAATGGGTGGCATCATCGCCCCACCGGTGCCCGCCATGTACGCCCAGCCGCAATCGATCGAGGAGATGGTCGACCAAAGCCTCGGCCGCGTCCTCGACCTCTTCGGCCTGCACCTCGACCACGTCACCCGCTGGGACAAGGCCGCGAAAAAGCGGCGCTAGAACTCGCGGCGGCGCAAGAAGACCAGCAATGTGAAACTCGCGGCGACCGCCAGTGCCACCAGCATCAAGCCATTGGTGCCGATGACATCCATGGCAAGGCCCGAGGCCGGCGGTGCCGCGACATTGGCAAAGGTGTAGGCCATCACGAAGGCCGCGTTGACCACGGCAAGTTCACCCCCCGCATAGCGCCTTCCCATCGCCACCAGCGCCACCGAATAGGCGCCCCACACGCAGCCGCCCCAGATGAAGGCAACGAGACCCAGCCAGATGGGATAGGCGGTGAGCCCACTCAGTGCCAGCAGCGGCCCGATGATGCAGACGACGCCGCATCCCAGCATGACGGGCCGCGGCCCCATGCGGTCGGCCATCCACCCGACCGGGAATTGCAGCAGCACATTGCCGGCGATGAAGACACTGAGCAGCGTCAGGGCAAAGGATTCCTCGAACCCGACGCGCTGTCCCCAGATCGCCAGGAAGCTGAAGAACGAGGCGTCGATGGAACCTGATACGACGGCGGCCGACAACAAGGCCGGCAATGTCAGGAACACGCCCAGCACATGGGCGCCGCCACTGTCATCCATGGCCGGCGCCAGGCGCCGCAGCGGCAGAATGATGAGCAGCGAAAGAACGCTGAGCCCGATCAGCCACGGCAGTGCCGATGCCCCGAAATGGATCGACCATTTCAGCACCTCGGGCCCGGCGGCAAACCCTGCCGCCATGATGGCTGCGTAGAATGCCACCGCCCGTCCCCGCGTTTCCGACGAGGTGGCGCTGTTGATCCAGGTTTCGGTCACGACCCATGGCACGCTGCCCGAAAGCCCGCTGATGAAACGCAACCCCAGCCAGATCCATGGGGAATCGGTCAACCCCAACGGAAACATCGCAGCGACGCCGACGACGCTGCAGAAGATCATGGCATTGCCACTGCCGAAGCGGCGCACGATGCGCTGCGTGAACGGGGCCATCAGCATGACGCCGACGGGGTGTGCCGCCGAGATAAGCCCGATGAGCGCACCGTCCAGCCCCTGGGCATCCAGATGGAGGGCCATCCAGGGCACCAGTCCGCCAAAGGAAATGCCGAAGGTGAAGACGCTGGCATAGAGCCCCGCCAACGCGATGAAGCGCTGCCGCGTTGTCGCGCCGATGGCCAGGTCCTGCGACATGAACTCCCCACTTCTTGTCCGCCTGCACAATAGCTGTGCGGACACATTCCCAGAAGGCGAAATTGTTAACACTTTCGGCATGGCGTTTGCTTGATACCAGACAAATTTAGCCATACGCGGCAGGAAGGGCCTTAACCGATGTCGATCAGCCTGTTCAGCGCAGCCTCCAGCGGTCTCCAGATCCTTGGCAAAGCGGAAAAAGATGCCGAGCAAAAAGCGACCGAAGCCAATGCCGAGGGCGCATTCTCAAGCCTCCTCGCCCAGCAGACCAATGCCGGGTCAAACGTCGCCACCATCAGCGGCCGGCCCGGCAATGGCGTCATTTCGGCGACGCTCATCAATGCCGGCGTCGAAACGCAGCCATCCCTCGACGTCAGCGACCTGCAGTCCGGTGCCGTGGACAAGACACCGGACGCCCGCGACGAATTCCTGAATTTCGCCCGCAAGACCCCGGCCGAACAGATGCGGGCGATGGTATTGGCGGATCTGGGTCTCACGGAGGAGCAACTCGCCAGCCTCGATGCCGAGACCCGGGCCGAAATCGAGGAGAAGATCCGCGTCCAGATCGAAGCCAAGATCCGGCAGGAGATCGAGAAGCAATCTGGGGTGAAAATTAGCCTGGGCAGTCTTCCGCTACCAACCGCCTGAGCCATACATCATTGTGTAGTATCCCAGCAAAAAGCCTTCTCAATGGGCTGTCCTTAGCCCTTCGTTAAGCCGCTTCCGCGATAAGACCGGCATTCGCCCGACTTCATGGGCGCCGGCTTACTGGTGCGCCGCATCCAACGCGGATGCGCGCTGGAGCGCGTTGCATGACCGCCGCGTCGATGGGCGCCCCCAATCCGAGGAGCACCGACCTCACCGCGCCGGTGGCTCGGGAAGAGGTCGAGGCGGAGCTTATCGCCAGCCTCTACCAGCGCACGCGCCCGCTGCTCATCGCCAATATCGGAGCCATGGTGCTGTTGACCGGCGCCCTGTGGACCAGCGCGCCGCATCTTTATCTGCTGGGCTGGGCCGTCACCCTCTTTGCCTGGACCATGTTGCGCTTCGCCCTCGCCAAGCTTTACCTGCGCCAGGAGCGTTCGGTCGGCGAAGCCAAGAACTGGGTCTATGCCTTTTCGGTCGGTTCCGGTGTTGCTGGCACGCTCTGGGGCCTCTCGATCTATCTCATCGGCAGCCTCAGTCCCGATCACGCCAAGCTTGTGGCCGCGTTCATGATGGCAGCGCTGAGCGCGTCGGCCATCGCCGGCTATACCAACAGCCTCATCGCCTTTGCGGCATTCACGATTCCTGCCCTTCTCCCCTTCGGCCTGCGCATGGTCTGGTTCGACGGCGAACCGAGCTATGCCATCGCCGCCTTCGTCGTTTTCTGGGGCTGGTTGCTGTGGTCCATGGCGCGGCACCTCAATGACGGCTTCAAGTCCAACATCGCTCTCTTGCTCGGCAACCAGCGGCTGGTCGAACATCTATCAATCGCCAAGGACCGTGCCGAACGGGCCAACCAAGCCAAGACCCGATTCTTGAGCAATATGAGCCACGAATTGCGCACGCCGCTCAATGCGGTGCTGGGCTATTCGGAGATGATCAAACTGGAAATGCTGGGGCCGATCGGCCACGTGCAATATGCCGACTACATCAACCACATCCATGATCGCGGCCGGCATCTGCTGGGCTTCGTCAACCAGGTGTTCGACCTGTCGCAATTGGAATCGGGCACCGTCGCGTTGCAGGACGAACGCGTCGCTGTCGATACGCTGCTGGCGGAAGTGGTCGAACCGGTGACTTTTGCGGCGCAGCGCGACCGGATCCTGCTGCACGTGACGAGCCCAGCCGGCAATCCGGGCCTCATCGCCGACCATGCCAAGCTGCGTCAGGCACTGGGTAGCCTTCTCGACAATGCCATCAAGTTCACGCCCCCCGAAGGACGCGTGACACTGACTGCCACATTGGGCAATGACGGCGGCATGCGCCTCAGCGTCAGCGATACCGGAATCGGCATCGATGCCGCCCATATCGAACGCATCACCGTGCCATTTCATCAACTGGAGAACCAGGACCACCTGAAGCGCTTGAAAGCGATCAAGCACGATGTTGGCCAGACCAGTACCGGCCTCGGCCTGCCGGTCGCCAAGCTGTTGACCGATCTTCATGGCGGGCGCCTCGACATTGAAAGCACGCCGGGCGTTGGGACAACGGTCAGCCTGTGGCTGCCGCCCGACCGCGTGCTGCAGCCACAGCCCTTGGCACGGGCAGCGGAGTAGCGCCTCTACCTCAGAGTGCTGCCAGAATGGCGTCGAGATCGGCCCGGTCCTGGACTTCGCCCGCACTCATTTTAGCAGCGTAAAGATCGAGCCCGATTGCCGCCAGGCTGCGCGCCGGCTCGGCCCTGAGGCCGTTCATATGCCCGGCCAGTGCCGCGACGATCTTCTGTTGTGCGACACGCTCGGCTTCCAGTTCCACCGACAGCAGGCCATGCTTGATCGATTGCCGATCATTGCCTCCCACATCGGCAAAGCTCGCGAGACTCCGGCGCACGGCACGCAAGGGCCGCAGCACCGACTCGGCCCAGGGTGCCGTGGCCGCCAATCCGCTTTCCAGCGCCGCGTCGCTCACCGCATAGCCGCTGCGCGCCAGCCAGCAGATCGCCAGCAACATGTTGACGTCGGCGCCGCGTCGGTCCTGCAGCGACAGGCACGCATTCGCTACCGCCTCGCGGCAATAGATCGCCAGGCTGAATTCCCAGAAATCGTCGGCGTTCAGTCTAATCGCCAAAGCTGATCCCCAATCCGCGCGCGGTCTTGACCAATGTGCCGTGCGGATCCACCGTGGCAGCACCCTTGATCGCATCGACGATCGGCACATCGATGACGCGCCGTGAATTCCAGGCGACCATGCGGTCGAACTTGCCCTCGGCAATGAGGTCGACCGCATGCACACCGAAGGCCGAGCCCAGCACCCGGTCCTTGGGTTCCGGCGTGCCACCGCGCTGCACATGCCCCAGCACCGTGACGCGCGTCTCGGCGCCGCTGCGCTTGGCGAGTTCTGTGCCGATGTAATGGCCGATGCCGCCATAGGTCTGCATTGCCGTGGCACCGCCACCATGCACGGACGTGATCGACTGACCGTTCTCGGTCCTGACCGCCTCCGCCACGATGACGAGGGCGAAGTTGCGCCCGCCCTTGCGCAAATCGGCAAGCTTCTTCTCGATGGCCGCGAAGGAATAGCGAATTTCGGGAATGAGAATGACGTCGGCACCGCCGGCAATGCCGGCCGACAGCGCGATATGGCCGGCATCCCGGCCCATCACCTCCAGCACCATGACGCGGCTGTGGCTTGCCGCCGTGGGCTGCAGGTGATCCAGCGCCGAGGTCGCGGTCTGCACGGCCGTCTCGAAGCCGATCGACAATTCCGTGGCGCCGAGATCGTTATCGATGGTCTTGGGGATGGCCACCAGTTGGAAGCCGCCCTGGATCGCCAGCCGCCGCAGGATGTCGAGCGAGCCGTCACCACCAATACCGATCAGCGCATCCAGCCCCAGCAGACGGAAGCCTTCGATCACCTCGCCGGAGCGATCGATATGGCTGCCATCCTCCTGCAGGAAAGCAAATGGATCGCCCTTGTTGGTCGTGCCCAGAATCGTGCCGCCCTGGCGCAGCATGTCGGAGCCCGCGACTCGTTCGTCGAGGGCCGTCGCTTCCACAGGCCGGGCCAGCAGCCCAGCCGTGCCATTATGGATGCCGATGACCTCCCAGCCGAAATGACCCTTGGCATGGGCATAGACCGCGCGAATGATGGAATTGAGCCCGGCGCAATCGCCGCCGCTGGTCAGAATGCCGATCCGCTTTATTGCCAAAGCCCGTCCCCCATTACCGGAAGCCCCTTGCCTTTTCGGCACACTGTTCCAAGTATTAGTAACGAAACTCGAAGGTACCGCATAGCCACATGGAAGATAAGGCTTTTTTCGAACTCAACCCGGCCCGCAGCATGATTGCCATCGGCGGCCAAGATCGCGCCGAGTTCCTGCAGGGGCTGATCAGCAATGACACCAAGCGCATCGGGCCTGCGCAGGCGGTTTTTGCTGCCCTCCTCTCGCCGCAGGGAAAATTCGCCTATGACCTGCTGCTGGTCGAAGAAGGCGCACGCTATCTGGTTGATTGCGAAAGTGCCCGCCGCGCCGATCTCCTGAAGCGCCTCAAGATGTTCAAGCTGCGCTCGCAGGTGACGCTCGACGATCTCGACAGTGAATTCGTCGTGGTCAATCTCTTTGGCGGCGGCGCGCTGGCACGCATTGGCCTCGCGGCACATGCCGGTGCGGCCAAAGCACTTGGCGGGGGCGTCGTCTTCACCGACCCACGCCTCCCCGATCTCGGTGTCCATGCCTTCCTGCCGCGCGCAACCTACGGCGCAACCTTGAGCGACCTTGGCTTTGCAGAAGCACCCCAGGGTAGTTTCAAGGATCACCGCTATGCTCTCGGCGTGCCGGAAGGCAGCCATGATCTTCTGCCCGACAAGGCCATTCCGCTCGAATGCGGCTTCGACGAACTCAACGGCGTCGATTGGCAGAAGGGCTGCTATATGGGCCAGGAGCTGACCGCCCGTACCAAATACCGCGGCCTGGTCAGAAAACGCCTCCTACCGGTCCGGTTCGAGGGTAACCCACCGCCCATCGGCACCGACCTGACATTGGACGGCAAGGACGTCGGCGATATCCGCGCCGTCGACGGCTATCGCGGCCTCGCGCTGCTGCGCCTCGAATATCTCGACGCGATCCTTGCAAACGGCATAGATGTCGATGGCACCCGCGTGACGGCCAGCATCCCCAACTGGGTGAAATTGCCAGCAGTTGCTTGAGTAACGCAGCCCACCTCGCCTAATCTCCCTGCAACAACAAATCAGGGGAACGATCATGGCAAAGGCGCGGTTGCGGGATCTCGGTATCACTCTGGGGCAGATGCAGCCGGGGCCGCTCAATGCCATCACCGATGTGGACGGCATCCGCGTTGGGTTCTCGACACTCATTCGCGATGAGCCGCATGTGGTGCGCACGGGCGTCACGGCGCTGTGGCCCGCGGACGACATCTATACCGATTTCATGTTTGCCGGCATGCATTCCTTCAACGGCAATGGCGAGATGACGGGCAGTCATTGGATCAACGAGCAGGGCCTGCTCGCCGCCCCCATCACCATCACCAATACCCATGCGGTCGGTGTCGCGCGCGATGCGATCTGTGTTCATGCGGCCAGGAGGGGCATCGATCAGGCCTGGCATCTCCCGGTTGCAGCAGAGACGTGGGATGGCTGGCTGTCGGATGCCGAGACCTTCCCCGTTACCCTCGACATGGCGATCGAGGCCTTGGATTCAGCCAAGGCCGGACCGGTGCTGGAAGGGAATATCGGCGGCGGGACCGGCATGATCACCCACGAATTCAAGGGCGGGACCGGCACTGCCTCGCGCCGCCTATCGGCGGAGGACGGTGGTTGGACGGTGGGTGCGCTGGTGCAATCGAATTACGGCCGCCGCTCGCTGCTGCGCTGTGGTCATGCGCCGGTGGGCCTTGAACTCACGACCGATGTCGTGACCTCGGCTCACGCCGAACGGAAAGCGGAACAGGGCTCGATCATCGTCATTCTGGCGACCGACGCGCCGTTGTTGCCGATCCAATGCCAGCGCCTCGCCCGGCGTGCGACAACTGGCCTCGCCTGGGTGGGCGGCATCGGCTCCAACGGCTCCGGCGACATCTTCCTCGCGTTTTCGACCAGCAACCGGGTGCCGCTCAAATCCAAGATGACCGATGTGCGCATGCTGGGGATGGAGGAATGCACTCCCCTCTTCCAGGCTGCCGCCGAAGCGACCGAAGAGGCGATCTGGAACGCTCTCTGTGCCGCCGAAACCATGACCGGCTACAAAGGCCGCACCGCCTACGCCGTTCCGCATGATTTGCTGAAACAAGCCGTGGCGCAATATACCAGAAGGGATGGCACGCTATGCCGGAAGGAATTGACAAGCTTGTCACCCGACTGAATCTTGCCCCACATCCGGAGGGTGGCTTCTACCGCGAAACCTATCGGGCCGGCGAAACAATCCCCAATGCGGGGTTGCCCGCACGCTTTCACGGCCCGCGCTCCCTTGCGACGGCGATCTATTACCTGCTGCGTGCCGGTGAGCGGTCGAAGCTGCACCGGATCAAGTCCGACGAGGTCTGGCATTTCTATGAAGGCGATGCGCTGACCATCATCGCCATCTCGGCCGACGGACAGTTGATCGAAACGACGCTGGGTCGCGAGTTTTCCCGGGGGCAAGTGCCCCAGCATGTTGTGCCGGCCGGGTATTGGTTCGGTGCCTTGCCGGCCAAGGTCAGCGCATTCACGCTGGCCGGCTGCACCGTGGCGCCGGGTTTCGATTTTGCCGATTTCGAACTGGCCGATCGTGGGAAGTTGCTCAGCGCGTTTCCGCAGCACAAAGCCTGGATCGAGCGCCTGACGGATTAATCCTCGTCGTCGTCAAAGACCTTGGGCAGATGCGCGCCGAGGCTGCGAACTGAGTCTTCCATCGCCTGCGTGTAGGTGGCGCGGTTGCCGGTCCAGGCGACCGGCGTGCCGACCACGGCATCGACGACAACGGGCACCAGAATGATCTCGCCGCGCGGCAGCGCCTTGCCGGCACCTTGCAGGAAAACGGGTGTCACGGGGACGTCCGGATAGCGCTCCTTCAACCGGGCGACACCGCCCTTGAACTTGCCCATGACCTCGGCGCTCCCGCGTGATCCTTCCGGAAAGACGATGAGAATCTCGCCGCGATCAAGCGCCGCCGCACCTTCGGCCAGCGGATCGGCGCCGCGACCGGTGTTGGTCCGGTCGAGCGGCAGGATGTTGAGCACATGCAGGCTGAACCAGGCGATGACGGGGTTCTTCAGGAAGTAATCTGCCGCTGCCACGGGCCGCACCTTGTCGAGCTGGCCAAGCGGCATGAGCGAGAGCAGGACCAGTGTGTCGAGGTGGCTGTTGTGATTGGCGATGACGATAGCGGGGCCGGCCTTTGGCAGGTTCTCGCGCCCCTTCACCGTCAGCCCCAGCATCATGAAGGCGACGGGGCGCAGGAAGAGGATGGCCAAAAGCAGCCGCAGCCAACGCGACATCATCAGTAATGCAGGAAATAGATGATGTGGAAGAAGAGCGGCGCGGTGAAGGTCAGGCTGTCGACGCGGTCGAGGATGCCGCCATGGCCGGGCAGCAGCGTGCCGCTGTCCTTGAGCTTCAGATCGCGCTTCACCGCCGAGATGGTGACATCGCCCGCAAAACCGGCAAGCGCCAGGACGAAACCGATCCCCGCTGCCTCATACCAATTGAGCGGGGTCAGATAGGGTGCCGCCAGAACCGCAACGGCCGTGGTGATGACGACGCCACCGATGAGGCCCTCCACCGTCTTGTTGGGGCTGACCTTGGGAATGACCTTGTGTTTCCCAAGCAGTTTGCCGCTGCAATATTGGCCGACATCGTTGATCTCGGTGAGGAGCAGCAGGAACAGCAGCAGCCCGTCGCCACCCGCGACCGGATTGGCAGCGCCCGGCAGCGCCAGCAGAAAGGCGGCATGGCTGAGCGAAAAGACAGCGATCATCAGGCCCCAATGCACCGTGCCGGCCGCCTTGATGAAGCCCTGCGTCTCGCCGGCCAGCACCATGCGCAAAGGGAGCGCCAGGAAGATGTAGACGGGGATGAAGATGATGAACATCCCGTACCAGCCGATCGACACCCAGTAATATTGCAGCGGGATGGAGAGATACGCCCAGAGCAGCACGCGGTGGTCGGCGCGGCGGGTCGGGATCAGCGTCACGAATTCCTTGAAGGCGAGGAAGGAGATGAGGCCAAAGAGCGCGATCGGCACCCAGGACGGCAAGGCGATCGACAGGCCCAACAGCGCAATGATCACCCACCAGGTGCGGGTACGCAGCCACAACTCGTGCTTCTTCTTGCGCTGCGGCCAGGCGAAGGCGGTCGCCACCAGCAGCAGCGCGAACACCGCTGCCAGCGCGGTGGCGACGTTGGGCGTCATGTCGAAGATCATTTGGGTGTCTCGGCAAGCGCCTTGCGGGCGCGGTTGAAGATGGTGACGAGGCCAAGGCCGGCAACGATGATCATTTCCCAGTCGATCCAGGAGCCGAGCCCGAAGCCCGCACCCAGCATCAAACCAAGGAGGCCCAAGGCGAGCGCCCGGTCACTCTTACCCATGGGTCCGTCATAGCGGCGTGTTGACCCGACTACCTGACCGAGGACGCCAACCAGTTCGCCGATGATGGCGATGACGATGGCCATGATGACCCAGAAGCCCGTGACGCCCGGCAGCAGCAGGACCGGCAAGGTGAGTGCCGTATCGGAGACGACGTCGCCGACTTCGTTGAGGATGGCGCCAAGGCGCGACTTCATCCCATGCTCGCGCGCCAGGATGCCGTCGATGGCGTTGGCAGCCATGCGCAGGAACAGGAAGACCGGCAGAACGAGCCACAGCTCGAGGCAGGTCGGCCACCAGGCGAGCAGGATGCCCACGGCGATGGAGCCGATCATGGCGGCCAGCGTCACCGCATTGGCGGTGACGCCAAGGCCGGCGAGTTTCGCGGCGAGGGGTCGGAGGAGCGCCACGAAACGCGGCTTCAAGTCGTATACGGATGCCATGGGCGCCACTATAGCTGGCGCGCAATCTCCGCCAAGGCCAGAAACGGGGATTGGGCTGTGCGCGCCGTCACCAGCGCGCCGGATAGGCGCTTTAGCCCTTCCCGCCCCCAGCGTTCCTTAACGGCGGCTTCCACCCAGGCCACGCCTTGGGCCTGCCGCTTGGCCCCACCGCGCCCTCCCGCAGCCAGCCAGGCGGCATGGTCGGCCACGGCGCTGGTGAGGTTCGAGATCCCCTCGGCAGCATTGGCAGAGACGATGAGGACGGGCACCGACCAGGCAGTGGCATCCTGCCGGCCCTCGTTGAGGCCGAGAGCGCCCTTCACGTCTGCCCGGGCCCGGGTCGCTGCCCGGCCGAGATCGCCCTTGGTGACAACCACGATATCCGGGATCTCAACAATGCCGGCCTTCATGAACTGGAGGGAATCGCCGGAGCCGGGCTGGACGCAGAAGACAATCGTGTCGGCCGCAAGTGCGATGTCGGTCTCGGACTGCCCGACGCCGACCGTCTCGATCAGCACCACGTCATAGAGCGCCCGCAGCAGGACCATGGCCGCGAAAGTGATCTCAGCGAGGCCGCCCAACTGGTCGCGCGCCGCCATGGAGCGGACGAAGACTCCCTGGTCGTCCGGATCGGTTCTGAGCCGTGTGCGGTCACCGAGCAAGGCCCCGCCGCTGCGTTTCGAGGACGGATCGATGGCGATGACGGCGATGGTCTTCTGCGCCCGCCGATAGGCACCGATGAGGGCACCGGCAAGCGTCGACTTGCCGACACCCGGCGGGCCGGTGAGGCCAATGACCTGCGCCATCGGCGCCACATAAGCGGCGTTCAAGAGCGCTACGATCTCAGGGTCGTCGGGATTGGATTCAAGGCGCGCCAGCACGCGGGCAATGGCAGGCTTACCGGCGGTGCGGAGGGTGGAGAGATCCGTCAAAACGTCCCCCTCTCCCCCACCCTCCCCCACTGCCGACTAATGTCGGCATTCGCCGCCTGCGGGGGGAGGGAGTTCGAGAGAGTATGCAACGACGTCGTAGACAAGCTGGCTAGCGTTCCCTCCCCCCAACGTGGGGGAGGGTTAGGGAGAGGGGGCGTTTCAGCCCAGCCCCTCACCCCTCGCCCTTGCGGCCGGATTGATCGCCGGTCAGCGCCGCCTGCGCGGCCGCGAGTTTGGCGATCGGCACGCGGTAGGGCGAGCAGGAGACGTAGTTCAACCCGACCTTGGCGCAGAAATGGATCGAGGCCGGATCGCCGCCATGCTCGCCGCAGATCCCGAGCTTGATGTCGGGGCGGGTCTTGCGGCCGCGCTCGGCGGCGATCTTCACCAGCTCGCCGACGCCCTCGACGTCGAGCGTCACAAAGGGGTCGCGCTCGATGATGCCCTGGCGCTCATAGGATTGGATGAAGCGCGCGGCGTCGTCGCGGCTGAGGCCATAAGTGGTCTGCGTGAGGTCGTTGGTGCCGAAGCTGAAGAAGGCCGCATCCTTGGCGATCTCGCCGGCAAGCAGCGCCGCGCGCGGCAGCTCGATCATGGTGCCGACCGAATAGGGGATGGCGCTGCCGCTCTGCGCCGCGACTTCCTTGGCGACGCGGTCGATGATCGCGCGCATCAAAGTCAGCTCCTTGGGGATACCGACCAGCGGAATCATGATTTCCGGCTCGGCAGTGTCGCCATGCTTGGCCTTCACCTCGGCCGCGGCCTCGAAAATCGCGCGCGCCTGCATCTCATAGATTTCAGGATAAGTGATGCCGAGGCGACAACCGCGATGGCCGAGCATCGGATTGGATTCATGGAGCTGCGCCGCGCGGTTGGCGACGAGTTCAACCGAGATTCCGGCGGCCGCCGCCACTTCCGCCATTTCGGTGCGGCTGTGCGGCAGAAATTCATGGAGCGGCGGGTCGAGCAGGCGGATCGTAACAGGCAGGCCCTTCATGATCTGGAACAGTTCGATGAAGTCCTGGCGCTGCATCGGCAGGATCTTGGCCAGCGCCTTTTTACGTCCAGCCACATCCTCGGCCATGATCATCTCGCGCATGGCGATGATGCGCGCGCCGTCAAAGAACATGTGCTCGGTCCGGCACAGGCCGATGCCTTCGGCACCGAACTGACGCGCGGTACGGGCATCCAAGGGCGTTTCCGCATTGGTGCGGATCTTCAGCTGGCGGAACTCGTCGGCCCAGCCCATGAGCGTGGCGAAGTCGCCGGATAGCACCGGCTCGATCGTCGAGACGGCACCCAGCATCACTTCGCCGGTCCCGCCATCGATGGTAATGAGATCGCCTTCACCAATCTTTTGGCCTTTCACGACCATGGTCTTGGCCGCAGCGTCAACGCGCAGATCGCCGGCACCCGAAACGCAAGGCCGGCCCATGCCGCGCGCAACCACAGCCGCATGGCTGGTCATGCCGCCGCGCGTGGTCAAGATGCCGACGGCCGCATGCATGCCGTGGATGTCTTCCGGCGAGGTTTCGACGCGCACCAGGATGACCTTGTCACCCTTGGCGGCGCGGTCCTCGGCCTCGTCAGCGGTGAAGACCACCTTGCCACAGGCGGCACCGGGGCTTGCCGGCAGGCCACGGGCGATGACATCCTTCTTCGCCTTGGGATCGAGGGTCGGATGCAGCAGCTGATCGAGCGAGGCAGGCTCGATGCGCGCGACCGCCGTCTTCTTGTCGATGAGGCCTTCGTTGCAGAGATCGACCGCGATCTTCAGCGCGGCCTGGGCCGTGCGCTTGCCGTTTCGGGTCTGCAGCATATAGAGCTTGCCCTGCTGCACGGTGAACTCGATATCCTGCATGTCGGCGTAGTGCTTCTCGAGCTGGTCGCGGACCTTGAGAAGCTGGCCGAACACGTCGGCCATGGTCTCTTCCATGGCCGGCAGGGTGGAATTGTTGGCTTTCTTGCCGGCAAGGGTGAGATGCTGTGGCGTACGGATGCCCGCCACCACGTCCTCGCCCTGGGCGTTGATCAGATATTCACCATAGAATTCCTTGGCACCCGTCGACGGGTTGCGCGTGAAGGCGACACCGGTCGCGCAGTCTTCGCCCATATTGCCGAAGACCATGGCCTGCACCGAGACGGCCGTGCCCCATTCTTCCGGAATGCTGTTGATCTTGCGGTAGGTGACAGCGCGCGGGATCTGCCAGCTGCCGAACACGGCACCGATGGCGCCCCACAGCTGTTCCTTCGGATCCTGCGGGAAGGGCTTGCCCAACTCCTCTTCAACCTTCGCCTTATAGTCGGCGATGATCTTCTGCCAATCCTCGGCCGTGAGGGCGGTGTCGAGATCGACGCCCTTCTCCTGCTTATGGAAATCGAGGATGTCTTCGAAATTGTGATGCTCGACGCCCAGCACGACATTGCCGAACATCTGGATGAAGCGGCGATAGGAATCATAGGCAAAGCGCGCATCGCCGGATTTCTCCGCCAGGCCCTTCACCGTCTCGTCATTCAAGCCCAGATTGAGCACCGTATCCATCATGCCCGGCATGGAGACGCGAGCGCCTGAGCGCACGGAGACGAGCAGCGGCGCCTTCGGATCGCCAAATTTCAGGCCGACGATCTTTTCGATATGCGCCACACCCGCTTCGACCTGTGCCGTCAGTTCGGCCGGGTACTTGCGATCATGTGCGTAATAATGGGTGCAGACTTCGGTGGTCGCGGTGAAGCCCGGGGGGACCGGCAGGCCCAGCGCCGACATTTCGGCGAGGTTGGCGCCTTTGCCGCCCAGCAGGTTGCGCATATCGGCACGGCCATCGGCCGCACCGCCACCGAAATGATAGACCCATTTCGTCATGGTTGTGATCATCCTTCGATTTTGGAGAAATCCGCGACGAGATTGAACGTGCTGCGGATCGAGTTCAGCAATCGCAGGCGATTGCCACGAAGTTCCTTTTCGTCGGCGTTGACGGTGACCTTGTCAAAGAAGGCATCGACAGGTTCACGTAGGGTGCTTAGTTTCGCCATAGCGCTGGCAAAATCTTCCTTGCCAATGGCCTCATCGACCCAGTGCTTCACAACGTCGAGAGCCTGATACAGCGATTTTTCTTCGTCCAACTTGAGCCAGCTCTTATCGGGCGGGTCACTGTGAGCACGGCCATCCTTCTTTTCTTCGATGCGCAGGATATTGGTGGCACGCTTATAGCCAGCGAGCAGATTGGCGCCATCAGCGCTGTCGACCAATCCCTTCAGCGCATCGACACGTGCAAGAAGGCGCGTCAGATCATCTTCATTGCCCAGGGCGAAGACGGCACTGATGAGGTCGTGGCGCGCGCCCTGCTCCTTCAGCGCCACTTTGAGGCGGTCGGCGAAGAAATCCATCAAATCGTTGATGACCGCCTTGGGCGCGCTCTTCTCGAAGCCGCCCACGGAATCGTAATAACCGCTATAGGCCAGCCCCAACACATCGCGCAGCTTCAAACGCAGCTTGTTCTCAAGAATGAGACGGATGATGCCCAGTGCCGCACGGCGAAGGGCAAACGGGTCCTTCGACCCGGTGGGCTTTTCATCGACCGCGAAGAAGCCGGTAAGCGTGTCGATCTTGTCGGCCAGGGCCACCGCGACACTCACCGGCGCAATCGGGCAGGTGTCGTTCGGACCCAGCGGCTTGTAATGATCGGCAATGGCATCGGCAACGGCATCCGGTAATTTCTCATGGCGGGCGTAGTAACGCCCCATGATGCCCTGAAGTTCCGGGAATTCGCCCACCATGCCGGAAACGAGGTCCGCTTTCGCCAAACCGGCGGCCTGATTGGCAAGACCCGCGTCGCAGCTGGGGATGAATTTGGCAAGATCCCGCGCCAATGCCTTCACGCGGCTGACCTTTTGCCCAACCGAGCCGAGCTTGGCATGATAGGTGATGGCGTCGAGGAGCGGCGTGCGCTCAGCGAGGCTCACCTTCAAATCCTGGTCCCAGAAGAACTTGGCATCCGACAGACGCGCGCGCAGGACGCGCTCGTTGCCGTGGACGATGGCGGCACCGCCGTCGCTGGCTTCGATATTGGCGGTGACCAGGAAGCGCGGCGCCAGTTTCCCCGACTTGTCGAGGAGCGCGAAGTATTTCTGATTGACGCGCATCGAGGTGGTCAGCACCTCATGCGGCACCGACATGAATTCGTCATCGATCTTGCCGATGAGCACCGTCGGCCATTCGACGAGGCCAGTCACTTCATCGAGCAGCCCGTCATCCTGTTTGACGCTGAGGCCCTCTTTCGCGGCGACTGCATCAGCCTGGCGCTTGATCTCGGCGCGACGCTCTGCCTGGTCGAGGATGACCTTCGCGGCCTTCAGCTTCGCTTGATAATCAGCGAAACTCGTGACCGTGAGCTCGCCAGACGACAAGAAGCGATGCCCCTTGGTCTTGTCGCCGATCTGGATGCGTTCACGACTCTTGTTCTGAGTTGTTCCCAGTTCAAACTCGGTCCTGCTCGACTTCTTTCCGTCGAACAGCAGGACGATACTGTGAAGCGGACGCACCCAACGGAAATCATTGCCGGCCCACCGCATCGATTTTGGCCAGGGAAATTCCATGAGCACAGAGTCGATGAGTGAATCGATTACCGCAGACGTAGTTACGCCCTTCTTTTCAACAACCGCAAAATAGAATTCGCCCTTGCCAGTATCCCGCTTCTCGCAAGCATCCAAAGAGGTAAGGCCGGCGGATTTGAGGAAGCCATCCACCGCCTGTTGCGGCGAGCCGACGCGCGGACCCTTCTTTTCTTCTTTCACATCCGGCTGCGCCAGCGGCAGTCCCTCGATGACGAGCGCGAGACGACGCGGTGTGACGAAGGATTTGGCGGAGGTGAACGTCAGTCCGGCGGCCTTCAGTTTATCGGTAACAAGGCGCTGCAGGTCGTCTGCCGCGCGGGCCTGCATGCGCGCCGGGATTTCTTCCGAGAAGAGTTCGAGGAGAAGTTCGGCCATGATTTATGCCTCCCCTCCCGAAACGTCGGATCGCTGCGTTGCTTCCCAGGCCTCGCAACAGGCCTTGGCCAGCGTGCGGACGCGGCCGATATAGGCCTGGCGCTCCGTCACCGAGATGACACCGCGCGCATCCAGGAGGTTGAAGAGATGGCTGGCCTTCAAGGCCTGGTCATAGGCCGGCAGCGGCAACGCCTTGTTGCCACCCAACAACGCGGCACATTCCTTCTCGGCATCGGCAAAGTGCTGGAACAGCAGGTCGGTATTGGCGCGCTCGAAATTGAAGGTCGAGTATTCCTGCTCGGATTGCAGGAAGACGTCGCCATAGGTCATGCCGTGGCCGTTATAGTCGAGGTCGTAGATGCTCTCGACGCCCTGCACATACATGGCGAGGCGTTCGAGGCCGTAGGTGAGCTCGGTCGAGACGGGATTGCATTCAAGCCCGCCCACCTGCTGAAAGTAGGTGAACTGGCTGACTTCCATGCCGTCGCACCAGACTTCCCAGCCGAGCCCCCAGGCACCCAAGGTCGGGCTTTCCCAATCGTCCTCGACGAAGCGGATATCGTGCTGCAGCGGATCGATGCCGATGGCTTTGAGCGACCCCAGATAAAGATCCTGGCTGTCGGCGGGTGACGGCTTCAGGATCACCTGGAACTGATAGTAATGCTGCAGGCGGTTGGGGTTCTCGCCATAGCGCCCGTCTTTGGGGCGGCGCGAGGCCTGCACGTAAGCCGCACGCCAGGATTTGGGGCCAAGCGCCCGCAAGGTGGTCGCCCAGTGAAACGTCCCGGCGCCGACTTCCATGTCATAGGGCTGCAGAACGACGCAGCCATGGCTCGCCCAATAGGCTTGCAGCTTGAGGATGAGCGCCTGGAAACAGGTCTCAGGGTTGGGTTTCCGGCGCGCAGGCTTCGCCTCGGCGGGCATAATCTTGCAGTCCCCCTACGAACGTCTTTTGAATTGTGGCCGTATGCGGCTTCTTGGTGCGCCGCAACATACAAAGCCCCCGGGGGTTAATCAAGCCAGGGCTGGTCCCGGCGCGGCACAAAACCGGCGCGATTCCGCCAAATTTGTGTGACTTAACAGGGGAATGCTGAAGGTCGATGGCTCAGTTGCCGGAATGGCCGCAGGAACAGCCGGATTTCGCGGGAAAATAGGCGCCGCAGGACTTGCACTGGATCATGTCTTCAATCGGCTTCTGGCGCGCCGCTCCGGGCTTGGGCGCGGCATCACCCCGCCCGCTGCCTTGTTCGCTTTTCGCGACCTGGCCGCGGCGGATGAAATACCAGACCGCCGCGATGACCGCGGCAATGATCAGCAATTTGGGGAAGGTGGGAAGACCGAACATGGCTGCGAGATTTAGGGCGTTGCCACGGCCCGGTCAAGCGAGGCGGTCGAGGCTGAGTGCAGCGGCATCGCGCAAGATGACCTCGGTCTGCGGCGTAAAGCTGCCATCGGCGCCGTGCAGCACCCAGGGTTGGCAAGACCTGAACGCGCGGGCGGCACCCTTGCGGCCGGTGAGGATGATGCGCTTTGCCTCGGCCCCCGCGCGCGGCAGGAATTCGAGAAGGCACAGATCGCCAAGGCCCTGCTCCATGGCGGCACGCAATTCCCCCGTGCGATCGGCGCGGTGGATGAAGGTGACACTGCCACGAGGCTTCGCTGCATTGATCGCGCAAGCGACCCAGTCCGCAAGCTTTGCGTCGCCCTCGACATTGGCCAGCGCCTTGACCGGGTTGGGCGAGATCGACGCCTTCTCACGCGCGAGATAAGGCGGGTTCGCCAGCACGTGATCAAAGCCCGCATCCTTGAAACCGAGCAGGTCCCCGCATTGAAAGAACGTGCTGCCGGAAAGGCCATTGGCCGCGGCATTGCGTGTCGCTAGCGCGATCAGCCCCGGCTGCAGATCAAGGCCGCTGAGCGAGGTGCCCGGCACGCGGGCGAGCAGGCACAATCCGGCGGTACCAACACCGCAGCCCAGGTCAAGCAAGCGCTCCCCCGGCTGGGCCGGTACCGCCGCCGCCAGCAGCACCGGATCGATCGCCGCGCGGTAGCCTTGGGCGGGCTGCATCAGTTGCAGCCGGTTGCCTAAGATTCGGTCGGTGCTGGTTTCCATCAGAACAGCTCGCCAGCCTCCGTCAGCACGCGCCGCGCCTGCTCAAGATCGTCCTCCGCCACGACCAGGCGCTGCGGCAGGATGCCAAGGCTGCCTTGCATGATGCTGGAATGGGTGTCGAGGATGAGGGAATCGATCCCCGCATCGGCGAGCAGGGCCGTGATGAAGGACAGCCTGACCGGGTCCTGGGACCGCAGCAATTCGCGCAAAACCTCGCCCCTTTTCGCGTTTTTCCCGCGCCGTTATGTCGCGGGACCGACCCCGGCTTAACTTGACCGAGGCGGGAGAGCGGCTATGCTCGCGCGAGATAAGGTTTTTCTCAAGAATTTAGGTAGGGGATACCCCAATTGGCCGTCGTCGTTAACCTCGAAACCGGGCGCAAGGAAGCAAAGCCTGACGCGTTGGACCGCCTGACCGAGCTGGTCGGCGCCGATCTTGCCCGCGTCAACCAGCTCATCGTCCAGAACATGCAGAGCGACGTGCAGCTGATCCCGCAGCTGGCCGGCCACATCATCGCCGCCGGCGGCAAGCGCCTGCGCCCACTGCTCACCCTCGCTTCCGCCCATATGTGCGGCTATCGCGGCGATCGGGCGCCGGGCCTCGCGGCCTGCGTCGAGTTCATCCACACCGCGACCCTTCTCCATGACGATGTCGTCGACGAAAGCGCATTGCGCCGCGGCGAGGCCTCGGCCAATGCGGTCTGGGGCAACAAGGCGTCGGTCCTGGTGGGCGACTTCCTGTTCAGCCGCGCCTTCCAGCTGATGGTGGCCGATGGCTCCTTGCGCGTGCTCGAAATCCTCTCCACCGCCTCCGCCGTCATTGCCGAAGGCGAAGTGCTGCAGCTGATGACCAGCAACGACACGGCGACCACCGAGCAGGCCTATCTCGAGGTGATCAAGGGCAAGACCGCGGCCCTCTTCGCCGCCGCCTGCGAAGTGGGTGCGGTTGTAGGCGGGCGCCCCAAGGTCGAGGAAGACGCGCTGCAGAGCTTCGGCCTCAACCTCGGCATCACCTTCCAGCTGATCGACGACGCGCTGGACTATTCCGCCAAGCAGGAGACGCTGGGCAAGGCCGTGGGCGACGATTTCCGCGAGGGCAAGATCACCCTCCCCGTCATTCTTGCCTACCTCCGCGGCGATGCCGAGGAACGCGCCTTCTGGCAGCGCACGCTGGAGAAGGTCGAGCAGGAGGACGGCGATCTCAGGCACGCCATCCAGCTGATGGAACGCCACGGCGCCTTGAAGGACACGGTGGCCCGCGCCGCCCATTACGGCGCCATCGCCCGGGATGCGCTCGGCATCTTCCCCGAAGGGCCGGAAAAGCGCGCCCTCATCGACGTCATCGATTTCTGCATCGACCGGGGTTTTTAAGCGCAAAAAGAGGCTGTCCGGCCAACCACTTGGGCCTCGGCCATAAAGTTTGCCCAGGGGCCTTAAGGCAGGCTTGCGCCCGCCCCTCCCAGCGGCTATAAGGCACCGCGTTTCGCCGCCCGGCACTTCCAGGACCCGGGCGCTTCGGTCGGAGTGTAGCTCAGCCTGGTAGAGCACTACGTTCGGGACGTAGGGGCCGGAGGTTCGAATCCTCTCACTCCGACCATTTCATCTCAGCGCCCAGCGGCGCTCTTTTCCAAAAGCACGGCTCTATCCACGGTAGAAGTGCCGTTTCGGTGCTGTTGCTGCTTTCAGCGATA
Source organism: Dongia rigui (assembly GCF_034044635.1). Classification (NCBI taxonomy): domain Bacteria; kingdom Pseudomonadati; phylum Pseudomonadota; class Alphaproteobacteria; order Rhodospirillales; family Dongiaceae; genus Dongia; species Dongia rigui. Next base: position 175,888 of record NZ_JAXCLX010000002.1, on the reverse strand, counting down.
CCGTGCACACCCCAGGCGCAGGCTCACTCGAGCGAAATGCCCTCGTCCTTGGCGACTGCCCGGTAGATCTCGCAGGCTTTGTCGGGATCGCCAGCCGAGAGAGCCGCACCGCCCTCGTTCATGCGGGCATTGGCCGCCGTCACCTTCAGGCTGTCTTCCTCGGTCTTGGCAGCACCGGCCTTCTCACCGAGCGCCGTCGAGACCTTGACCATGAGGTCGACCGCTTCCTGCTGGTCGCAGGCAAAAACGGGCGTTGCCGCCAGCACGAAGAATGCGGCGACGGGCGTGATGAGCTTTTTCATGCGGCGAGTTGCTTCAGCTTCTTCATCAGATAGTCGAGGTTATCGTTGCCGATATCCTCGAACTGGGTCAGCACGCGCTCGATGACGCGGGCAGAGAAGCGGGCACGGTCATTGGCGCCGCCGTCATATTCCGTCTCGCGCGCCACGTCGAAGGCGACACGGAAGGCTGGGAACAGATTGGCCGGCAAGGGCGTGCGCTGATAGATCGACTGCAGCCCCAGCTTGCCCTCGTCATGGATGAGGACGCGGGCATTGACGATCGACATGTTGGCCAGCACGGCAAGGCTCGCCTCGAAGAAGGTGAGATCGCCGGTGCAGAGCGTGCGCAGGATCAGGGAGGGCGTCAGGCGCTTGGTGTCGCGCAGCTGCTTCACCAGATCGACGACATCGGCGGATTTCGACCCCGGCGGCAGCAGGCCGGCGGTCGCCCGCTCGCGCGCCTGCAGGACCAGATCGGCTGCCATCTCGGCCGAGATTTCCTTGTGTGACAGCAGATGGTCGCGCAGCGATTCAGATACCAGCGCCACGATCTTTTCCGAGACGCGCAGCGGCAGATTGGCGCGTGCCACCAGCGAGTTGCTGACGGAAGGATCGTTGCCGAATTTGGCAAAGGCCTTTTCCAGATCGGCGTCCTTGAGTGACGCTCCCGGATTGTTGACCAGCGTCGCCACGACATCGCCGGACTTGCCGTGATCAATGAGGGCGTTGGCGACATCGCCAGAAACATTGGCGCGGCGCGCCACGGCCGTCTGCTTCTCGGCGCCCGACATGCGAATGATCTCAATGAGGTCGGCGTCAGAGAGCACGGTTGAGAATTCGAGGACCGGCAGCGACACCGCCTCGACGTCCTTGGCGAGCGACAGCGCCACATCCTTGGGCAGCTCGGGGCTCGATTTCAGATTGATTGACAGCGCCTCGCGCACGCGCACCTCGGCGTCACGCACCATGATCCGAAAAATTTCTTCGGCAAGCTGCCTTTCGGCAGCTGTCAACTCGGTCCCGTAGAAGGCCTTGGCGACCTTGGTCGCCGTCTCGACCCGGGAGTCCGCTGATGGGTCGGTCATCAGTTTGCGGACATCGGCTTCCGTCAGCATGCCTGCCATCGAGGCTTACTCCAGTTGTAACGAGCCAAGGGCTCTATGGTGCCATCAAGATCACCTAATCCACAATTAGTTAAAGTATTGGTAACGCGCAGAGTCGTCGATATTTAAAATTTTGCCAAATCACAGGCTTAGTGGCTGCGACGTGCATGATCATCCGATGGTTTGCTTCAAGGCCGTGCCCATCTTCTCGATGATCTCGTCGAGCTGCGCGTCCGTGAGGTTGAAGGGCGGCGCCAAGGTGATGTGGTCGCCACTTTTGCCGTCAATGCAGCCAGCAGCCGGATAGGTTATCAGTCCTTCCGCCATGCCCGCCTGGCGGAATTTCAGCCACTTTTTCTCCGCCGGATCAAAGGCTTGTTTCGTCTCCCGGTCAGCCACCAGTTCCAGGCCGATGAAGAGCCCGCGGCCACGGATATCGCCGACATGCGGATGCTGGCCAAAGGCATCGTTGAGCCGCGCCCGCAGCTTGGTGCTGAGATCCTTCACGCGGTCGAGCAGATTCTCCTCGGCGATCACCTGCTGAACGGCCAAGGCCGCGGCGCAGGACATGGTGTGGCCGGCATAGGTATGGCCGTGCTTCAGCTGGCCCGATCCCTTTTCCAAGGCCCCCACGATCTTGTCATGAGCCAGGAAGGCGCCAATCGGCTGATAGCCGGCACCCAGGCCCTTGGCCATGGTGAGGATGTCGGGTGTCACACCATCCTCGGCGCAGGCATAAAGATGGCCGGTCCGCCCCATGCCGCACATCACTTCATCGAACACCAGCAGCACACCGTAACGGTCGCAGATCTCCCGCAGCCGCGCGAGATAACCCGGCACCGGTTCCGCACAACCCAGCGACGAGCCGGCGATTGGCTCGGCGAAAAAGGCCGCCACCGTCTCCGGCCCCTGTTTCAGGATCGCCGCCTCAAGTTCATTGGCGATGCGCAAGCCGTATTGCTCGGCGCTCTCATCGGCACGGCGTTCGCGGTATTCATAGCAGGGCGAGATATGCGTCACCGGCAGCAGCAGCGGCTCATAGGTCTGGCGGCGGTTAAAATCATGCCCCAGCGACAGCGCGCCCAGGGTATTGCCGTGATAGCTGCGCTCGCGGGCGATGAAATGCTTGCGCTGCGGCTGGCCGATCTCCAGGAAATATTGGCGCGCGAGCTTCATGGCCGCTTCGATCGCCTCCGACCCGCCGGAGACAAAGAAGGCATGGCTGAGGCCAGCTGGTGCCTGCGCCGTCAGCGTGTCCGCCAGTGCCTCCATCGCCGGATGTGTGAAGAAGGCCGAATAGGCAAAGGAGATTTCGCCCACCTGTCGCCGCACGGCCTCGATCACCTTGGGATGGTTGTGGCCGATGCACGACACCGCCGGTCCGCCCGAGGCGTCGAGATATCGCTTGCCCGCACTGTCGATCACATAGGGACCGTCGCCTTTGACGGCCGTGGGGAGCGGATTCCGGAGGTCGCGATGCAGAACGTGAGACATGGTGAGAGGAATCTCTGCTGATGTGGAAGTCAGGATTGCGGGGCGGCGAGAACGCCTGAGATGAGTTCATTGAAGACATTGCCGAGCGCGGCTTCGAACGCCGCGACCATCGCGGGCAGGCCGCCGCCGCTCGCCGGCTGCCGGGCCTCGGCCGATATCGACTTGACGATCTTGCGCTCTGGCATCTTCACCAGCTTGGCGGTGATGCGCACCACGGCTTCGCCGGCACCGCCGTTATAGGCCGCCTCGAAATCGCGCAGTTCCGATTGCAGGATGTAGTCGGGCTTGAGGCCGGCGGAATCGCGCCCCACGGCCAGTTGCGGCACCACATCCTCGAAAGCCTCGATGAGCTTCGACTGCACCAGTGCCGGTGCCGCATCCGACCAGACCCCTTCGGCAAAGTACTCGATGCGGTTGGCAGCACGGCTCAGTGCGATGCGGTTGGTGGCGAGATCGGCCCCCGCCTTGGGCTCCGCCACGACCAGCTGCCAGTCGAGCGCCGGCGGGTTGGCCACGGCTGCAACCTTGGGCGAGACGGAATAAAGGTTGAGCGGCGTGTTGACCTCGGGGATCACGTTGCAGGCCGCGAGCAGGCCGCTGGCCGTCAGCAGGCTGCAGGCACCCAGCAGCAGGGCCGCACGCCGGTCAATCGACTGGGTCGATTGACGGCTGGTCGATAGCGTCGCGGGGTCGATCATGGAGCGGGCACACCTTTATTGCGGTCAGAGAGGAAGAAGCGCGCCGGGTCGCGCTCCAATTCCTGGGAAATGCGGGCCATGGACGCGACGAGATCGCGCATTTGCGCCAGAAGATCCGTGGCCTCATAGAGCGCGGTGCCGGAGAACTGACGCAGCGGCTCGCGGTTCTCGGCCACCAGGGCGTTCATCTGGTCTGACGTCCCTTCAAAGGACCTTGCCATTTTCTCAAAGGCGTCGACCGCCTTCTGGGCTTCCCTGGCCGCCGGCCCCAGGGTCTTCTGCAAATCGGCGGCAAGCTTGCTGAACTTGTCGCCCGCATCGCCCACGCGGTTGACGGCCGCATCGCTGTCGGCGATCAGCGCATCGATCTGCGGCCCGCGTTCCTTGAGACCCGCTGACAAGTCGCGCAGATTGGCGAGCGTGTCGGTCAGCGCCTGCTGGTTCTCGCGCGACAGCATGGCATTGAGGTTGTTGGCGATGCGATCGATCTTGGCGATGAGGTCAGGTGCCTGGCGCGTCAGGCGCTCCAGCGCAGATGCGGCTGCCGGCACTTCGCTGCCTGCCGGCAACAGGGGCTGTGACGAGCTGCCACGGCTGACCGACATGCCGACGCCGCCGGCAATGCTCTGCAATTCAAGGGTCGCCTGTGAATCGACCCGGATCGGCGTGCCGGCGCGCACCTCGAAATCGACACGGGCAAGGGCGCTGTCTTCAGGATCGATGCGCACGTCCGTCACGCGCCCGACCGGGATGCCCCCATAATTGACCGTGCTGTCGACCCGCAACTGCGAGACGGAGCCGGAGAAGCGCGCGTAATAGCCGTTATAGCTGACCTGGCCCTGGAACTTCGCCGCCCACAGCACGAAGATGAAGGCGCCCGCCAGGAGCAGCAGCACGAAGCTGCCAACCGCCAGATGCCGAGCCCTTGTTTCCATGATCCTGCCGTTCCTTTGTGTCTATCGGGCGCCGATGCCGGCGGCCCGGGCGCGCGGCCCGTGGAAATATTCCCTGATCCACGGATGCTCGTCCTTGAGGTGCTCTTCGAGCGTGCCAACCCGGATGCGCCGGTCGATGAGGATAGCGATTCGGTCGCAGATCGCCACCAGAGAGTCGAGGTCATGGGTGATCATGACCACCGTCAGCCCCAGGCTTTGTTGCAGATTGCGGATGAGCTGATCGAATTCGGCGGCACCAATGGGATCGAGGCCCGCCGTCGGTTCGTCGAGGAAGAGGATATCGGGATCAAGCGCCAGCGCCCGCGCGAGCCCGGCCCGCTTCTTCATGCCGCCAGAGAGCTGCGATGGATATTTGGCACCCGCTTCCGCGGGCAGGCCGGAAAGGCGGATCTTCAGCGCCGCCAGTTCGTCCATCAGCTGGGGCGACAGATCCGTGTGTTCGCGCATCGGCGCCTGCACGTTCTCGGCCACGGTCAGCGATGAAAAGAGCGCCCCGTTCTGGAAGAGGACACCCCAGCGCGCCTCGATCTTGGTGCGCTCGGAATCGCTGATCTGGTCCATGCGCTGCCCCAGGACCGAAATGGTTCCGGCAGCCTGCCGGTTGAGGCCGATGATGGTCCGCATCAAGACCGACTTGCCGGTGCCCGATCCACCGACGACGCCGATCACCTCGCCCCGGCGCACATCGAGATCGAGTCCGTCATGCAGCACCTGTTTGCCGAAGCGGTTGACGATGCCGCGCAGCGAAATGACGTTATCTTGGCTCTGCGCCATGTGCCTCAGACCCCGATATAGGAGAAGAGGATGGAGAAGAGCGCATCGACGATGATGACAAGGAAAATACCCTCGACCACCGAGCGCGTGGTGAGCTTGCCGACACTTTCGGCACTGCCGGAGACGCGCAGCCCCTCGAAGCAGCCGATGAGCGCGATGAGTGCCGCGAAGAACGGCGCCTTGACGATGCCCACCCAGAAATGATTGACCGTGATGGCCTGGTTGAGCAGACCCAGATATTGACCAAAGCTGATATCGAGCAGCACCAGGCACATGAGCCCGCCACCCAGAAGGCCCATCATATCGGCAAAGAAGGTGAGGAGTGGCAGCGCCACCATGAGGGCGATGACGCGTGGCACCACCAGCACATCCATGGGGTCGAGGCCGATGGTGCGCAGGGCATCCACCTCCTCATTCACCTGCATGGTGCCGATCTGCGCGGTGAAGGCCGAACCAGAGCGGCCGGCAACGACGATGGCGGTCAGCAGCACCGCCATTTCCCGGAGGACCGAGATCCCCAGCATGTTGATGGTGAAGGTCTGCGCGCCGAAACGGGCCAGCTGATCGGCCCCCTGGAAGGCCAGCACAACGCCCACCAGCAGATTGATCATGCCGACGATCGGCAGGGCATTGAGCCCGGTCTGTTCCAGGTGCGAGAAGATCGCGTTCCAGCGCAGCTTCCACGGCGTCATGGCGAGGCGCGCCAGGGCACTGATCAAGGCACCGAAGAACGCCAGCAGATCGCGGCTCTCGGTGAGGATGCTTTCGACCGAGGCACCGATCTCCGCCACCTTGTCGCCGAGATTGCGGCGGGGCAGCTCGGCCGGCAGCACGTCCTGCGTCTCGACCACGCGCTTCAACAGCACGGCAAGGTCCGGATCGCCTTCCGTCGTCTCAACCTTGAAGCCGGCATCGACCAAGGCATGCCCATGACGGCGGATGAGCCAGGCACCGGAGGTGTCGAGCTGGTCGATCGCGGCAAGCTCGATGCGCGCGGATTTCCCCTTGGCTTCCGCGGGGATGGCCAAATCGCGTGCCAGACGCGTTGCGTGATCGATCGTCCACGCCCCGCCGCATGACCAGATGGCCATGCCGCCGCTGGTGCTGAATTTGACCCAACCGGGGTCGCTCATGAGTGCCTCAAATGCAAAACGGGCTGCAGTCTAGCAGCCCGCCTTGGCACAGCAATGATGGAACACCCGACGGTTAGATGAAATAGGCTTTCAGCGGGTCGAAGCCATTGAAATTGATGGCAGAATAGGTCGTGGTGTAGGCCCCCGTCGAATGCAGGCGCACCCGGTCGCCGGCCTTCAAATCGAGCGGCAGGCGGTAATTGGCCTTGTCATAGAGGATGTCGGCCGAATCGCAGGTGGGGCCGGCGAGGATCACCGGGCCGGTCGCGGTCGCCACCGTGTCCAGCGCTTCGACCCGGTAGCGGATCGCCTCGCCCTCGGTTTCAGCCAGGCCACCGAAGCGGCCGATGTCGAGATAGACCCAGCGGCGCTCCTCGCTGGACGATTTGCGCGAGACCAACAAAACCTCGGCCTCGATGACGCCGGCATCCGCCACCATGTAGCGGCCGGGCTCGATGATGAGGCGCGGCCAGGTCTGGCCGAAACTGCGGGTAATGGCGTCCGAGATCGCGGCACCATAGGCCTCGATACCGGCGACACCGGGCGCATATTCGGCCGGGAAGCCGCCGCCCAGATCGATCATGTTCAAGGTCACGCCAGCCTTGGCGCAGCCGTCGAACACGGACTTGGCAGCGGCGATCGCGCGGTCCCACTGGCTGGGGTCGAGCTGCTGCGAGCCGACATGGAACGAGACACCGACCGGCACCAGGCCAAGTTCACGGGCTTCGATCAGGAGTTCGGTCGCCATTTCCGGCACGCAGCCGAATTTGCGGTTGAGCGGCCACAGGGCGCCCTCGGCTTCGACCAGGATGCGGCAATAGACCGAGGCACCCGGGGCATGGGCAGCGATTTTCCGCAGCTCCTCGATGGCGTCGAAAGCGAAGAGATTGACGCCGATGCCATGCGCCCAGGCAATGTCGGCCGGCTTCTTGATGGTGTTGCCAAAGGAAATACGGTCGGGTGCCGCACCCGTCTCGAGGGCCGAGCGGATCTCGCCCGAGGACGCGGTGTCGAAGCTGGAACCGGCGGCGGCCAGGCGACCGAGGATCTGCGGCGCCGGGTTGGCCTTCACGGCATAGAAGATTTCGGCCTGCGGCAGCGCCGCCTGGAGGGCAGCGTATTTGCGCTCGACGACGTCAAGATCGACCACGAGGCAGGGGGTCGCCGGCTTTTCCTGGGCCAGGAACTGCAGGGCGCGCTCAGGCCGGGGGCCGGCATCGTTGGCGATGACCGCCTGCGGGGCCAATTGGGCCCGCAGCGAGGTCGCCGTCAGGTCGCGGGCGCTCACTTCCTGCGACGCCTTCTTCGACTTCGCCAGCTTCGAGTTCGCCAGCTTAGAATTCGCCTGCACAGCCGCAATCTTGTTCATCTGCCAATTCATCCTTCTCAAGGGCCGATGGGGGCTCTTCAGGGCCCCGGTAACACAAAGGGGTGAAAATGAAATCGCCGCGCTGGAAACCCCTGGTCAGAGGGTGAATCCCACGCGGCGAATGCCATCATGGCGGAGCAATAGATAAGAATTGTTTAGCAGGATTTGTCGTTTTTGATGGCCGGCTCGGCAGAATATCTGCGCAAGCAGGGGCCCCTCACCCGAAGATTTTTCTGCTTTAGCCCTGATCGGGCTTCAACTCGCCGGGGTCGATCAGCTCTTTCAGCGGATAGCCGGCGAACTTCTTGGTCTCCGACATGATCACATTGGTGGTGACCGAGGCGATGTTGGGGTCCTGCTCGATGAGCCCATGGTGGATCTCGACATACTCACCCACCGACCGGCAGACGAAGTGGACGATGTAGTCGAAATTGCCCGATATCTGGTAGCAGGCGATGGCCTGCGGCGTCCCGTCGATCAACTGCTCGAAGGCGCCCTGCTGGGCCCGCCCGTGCTTGTGGAGCGTCACAAAGCTCATGATCTCGACATGGTCGGCGACCTTGCCCAGATCGATATCGGCCCGGTAGCCGCGGATGACCTTCTGCTTCTCCAGCTGCCGCAGGCGCGTGTGGCAGGGGCTGGCGGAAAGGCCCACCTTGGCGGCAAGTTCCAGATTGCTGACCCGGCCCGCCGATTGGAGCGCGGTCAGGATTTTCACGTCCACCTTGTCGATCCGATGCGACTTGCGCATGCCTCTCAACCCCTCCGCTTTGGCCCTTTTCCGGTCCCGGCCCATGGCTTATACAGCCAGATCAGCGGCAGAAGCCACCTCCCCCAACCCCCTTCAGGCCCCCATGGATCTCAAACAGCACATCCGCCATGTCCCGGATTTCCCGAAGCCCGGCATCCTCTTTTACGACATCTCCACCCTGCTCGCCCATGCCGGCGCCTGGCACGAGGCATTGAACCGCCTCACCGAGACATTGCGGCCCTATAAGCCGGACGTGCTGGTGGGCATCGAATCCCGTGGTTTCCTGGTGGCGGCCCCCTTGGCCGATCGCTTGGGGACCGGCTTCATCATGGTTCGTAAGCGCGGCAAGCTGCCGGGCGAGACCATCCGCCATGCCTATGATCTGGAATATGGCGAGGACGTCATCGAGATCCAGGCCGAGGCGATCAAGCCGGGCCAGCGTGTCGTGGTGCTCGACGATCTGCTGGCGACCGGCGGCACCATGGCCGCCGCCGTCACCCTGCTGGAGAAGGTCGGCGCCGACGTCGTCGGCATCGGCTGCCTGATCGAGCTCACCTTTCTGAACGGCCGCAAGCGCTTCAAGATGCCGGTCCACTCGCTGCTGAGCTACGATAACTGAAGACCGTCGCGGCGACGTCTGAGCCACAACGCCTCGGCCGGCGGCGGATTGAGGGCTAGTGCGGCATCATAAGCCGCGCGCGCCTCGGCCAAGCGGTCGAGGCGCCGCAGCAGATCAGCGCGCAAGGCGTGGTACGGGGGAAAACCGGCCAACGCATCGGCAGCGAGTTGCGCGATATCATCCAGCGCCGCTTGCGGCCCGGCGATCTCGGCCAGGGCCACTGCCCGGTTGAGGCGGATGACGGCATCGTCGCGCCAGTTCAGCAGCGCGTCATAGAGTTCCAGGATACGTGGCCAGGGCGCCGGCTCGGCAAGGCTCTTCCTGGCGCACCACGCGCCATGGATGCTGGCCTGCAACACGCGCGGCCCTGGCGGCGCGACGGCCAGGGCAGCCGACAGATAGCGTCGGCCTTCGACAATGAGCGGCCAGCGCCACGAGGCCGGATCCTGCTCGGACAGCGGCACCATCGCCCCATCTGCCGCAACACGCGCTGGACGCCGCGCTTCGGCAAAGCGGATGAGCGCCGCCAGCGCCAGCACGTCGGGTTCCTGGGGCAGCAATTCGGCGAGTGCGCGCGTGAGATCCAGCATCTCGGCCCCAAAACCCGCATGGGTACCAGCACCTGCAGCATCTTCATGGGCCTTTGAATAGGCGATTTCCACGGTCGACAGGACGGCGTCAAGCCGTGGTCGCCAATGCGCCGGCCCTGGAATCTCGAACGGCACGCCGGCCTCCGCGATCTTGCGCTTGGCGCGGACCAGACGTTGCGCCAGGGTGGTCTCGGTCAGCAAAAAGGCGCGGGCGATCTCGCCGGTGGTCAGGCCGCAGACCAGTTTCAGCGTCAACGCCGCCCGCGCGTCGACCGCCACCGCCGGATGGCAGCAAATGAAAATCAGCCGCAAGCGTTCGTCAGGAATGAGGCGGTTGTCGTCCAACAGCATGTCCTCGGCATTGGGTGCGGGCTCCGGTGGATCCAGATCACGCCCGACCTCCCGCCGTTGCCGTCGCAGACTGTCCAGCAGGCAACGCTCGGCGACGCGGTAGAGCCAGGCGGCCGGATCCCGCGGCAGGCCATCGCGCGGCCATGTCTCGGCAGCGCGGAGGCTCGCCTCGGCCAAAGCTTCCTCGGCAAGATCCAGATTGCGGAACCGGGCGGCGAGCGCCGCGATGATGCGGCCACTCGCCTCGCGCACGGTCAGTTCAAGCGGTGGCCTTGGCATCCACGGTCATCAGCGGGCGGATTTCGATGGCGCCGTCCTTCATGAGCGGCACCTTGCGCGCAATCTCGATCGCCGCATCGAGATCTGGGACGTCAATGAGATAGAAGCCGCCCAACTGCTCCTTGGTCTCGGCAAAGGGGCCGTCATGAACGACCTGCTTGCCGCCGCTGGTTCGAACGGTTGTCGCGGTCGACACCCCTTTGAGGCCGGCACCGCCGACATGAACAGCCTTTATCTCGTTCTGGAAGGCCATGTGCCGCTGCAGCAGCCCCTCCATCGCCGGAAGGTCGTTCCGGTCGCCGAAATTCTGCTCGTTCTCGCACACCATCAACATATATTTCATGGACTTAGCCCCTCCTCCGGGCCTTTTGGGCATGCCCGTCGCATGCCTTCCACCCGGAGAGACGTTGAAGATCGACCGATTTCGACAGCGTTCCCAATTTTTTTTTTCGCGTTTCAGGATACCAGGTCTTGCGCCAAGCGCTTTGCCAAGGCCAGCAAGGCACGGTCGCGGCCATGGCGGGCGATGAGCGAAATCCCGACCGGCGCGCCATTGACCGCGGCAACCGGCAAGGTCACCTGCGGCAGACGTGCCAGACCCGCGATGCAGGTCAGCGTCAAGGTCCGGTCGCGAAAACCGGCCGAGTCTGCGGCGCTCATCGATTTCAACGGCGCGATGTCGGCGGCGGTCGGAATGACCAGGATGCCACCTTCTGCCAGCATGTCGTCGAGGCGGCTGGTAATCAGGCGGCGCGTTTCCGCTTCTCCCGTATCGGTCCTGCTGGCAGCGTCCTTCGACATCGCAAAGCGTTCGGCAATCTCGGGCCCGAAGCGCGGCTTTTCGGCTTCGATCCAGGCACCATGCTCGGCCCAGATTTCCCGCATCTGCAGGAAGCGGAAGGTCATGCGCCAGTTGGTGAGGCCGCCGCAATCGGCGCCCAAGGTCATGTCGATGGCGGGGCCGATGGCAGCAAAAATCCGGTCGCGATAGGGTGCCAAGGCAGCCGCCACGGCGGGATCAGCCAGCGCCCAGGCATCCCGTGCGAGATAGACCTCGCTGAAGGGCGTATCCTCGCCGGTATCCGGCGGCAGCAAGACGTCACCAACCTTGGCGAGGATATCCGCGCTGCGCGCAAACCAGCCGACCGTGTCATGGCTGCGCGCCAGCGGCATCACACCCCGATCATCGACCACGCCATGGCTGGGTCTGATGCCATAGATGCCATTGAGTGCTGCCGGAATGCGCACGGACCCACCGGTATCGGTGCCAAGCGCCAAATCACAGGCCCCACCCGCAACCGCCGCAGCGGATCCAGCAGAGGACCCGCCGGGGATGCGATCCGGTGCCGCCGAATTGCGCGGCGTGCCGTAATGGAAATTCTGTCCGTTGAGGCTGAAGGCCAGCTCGTCAGTGATGACCTTGCCAATGGCGCGTGCCCCCGCACCCAGCAGCCGCTCCACACTCACAGCATGCCGGGTCGCCGGCTTGTGGGTGCGCTTCCAATCTGGATTGCCGCAGCCGGTGACGTAACCCGCGACATCAAACAGATCCTTGACCGCGAATGTCAGGCCATTGAGGGGGCCGGACCCGGTGGGTTCGAGTGTTATCTCGCCTTCGGGCGCCAGGGCACCAAGTCGCTGAAGAATCCGCCACGCCTCATGTCTCTGTACCGTCGCCTGGTTCATCGTCCTCTTCCTGGGGCGTTGCATCTGGTTGGTCTTCCGGATGCAGCCGGCGAATGATGATATCGCCGTTCGGCTGCATTTCGGGTGCGCCATATTGTGGGACGGTCTTCAACAGCAGATCAAGCGCCTGCAGCATCTTGGAGATACCTTCGCCGGCCAGCTTCTCGGCTTCATCGGTCGACTGAGCGGCAGCTGGCGCTGCCAAAAGCATCGCTATCGAAAGAACCGGCGCAAACAACCTCATGTTGCCCTCCTGTCATCCCCCGCTCTAGGCGGGGGATCCACGAGTTACCTTCTGCCGTCGTCGGCAAATGTGTGGATGGTCCGCCTAAAGCGGACCATGACAGTGTAATGCTCATCGCATCAGCAACAAAGCGTTACTCACCGCCGCTGCAGATAGACGTCGAGCGACTTCAAGAAGCGGTCGATCTCGGCCGGGGTGTTGTAATGGGTGGGGCCGACGCGTACGACGCCGCCCTTGTCGATGAGGCCAAGGCGCGTCACCGGCTCGACGCCGTAATTGTGGCCGTCCCAGACATAGATACCCTGATCGGCCATGAACTTGGCGACCTCGGTCGGGTCGGTCCCCTCCATGGCGAAGGAAACGGTCGGCACACGGCGCGCGAACGACTTGCGGTCGGTGATGCCCATAATGCGGACATTCTTCACCTGCTCCAGGCCGTTGATGAGGCGCTCGGCAAGCCCGTGGTCGTGGCGCAACATGGCCTCGGTCCCGGCGACGATGCGCTGGCGGCGCGTGAGTTTCGGGTCCGAAGCCCCGCCATAATTCTGACCCAGCCAGGCATAGTATTCGACCGCGCCCATGATGCCGGCGAGTTCTTCGCGATTGGTGGTGCCGGTGACGAACTTGGATGGCAGCTCATTGGTCGCCGCGCGCACCTTATAGGCGCTGAGCTTTTCCAAGAGATGCTGCTTGCCCCACAGCAGGCCGTAATGCGGGCCATAGAACTTATAGGCCGAGCAGACCAGGAAGTCGCAGCCGATATCCTGCACGTCCATGACACCATGCGGGGCGAACTGCACCGCATCGACATAGACCAGCGCCTTGCCGTTGCTGGCGGCCTTCGCCGCCGCGGCGATCGCCTTCACATTGTTGATCGTGCCGGTGACGTTGCTGGCATAACCAACCGCCACAAGCCGCGTCTTCTCAGTGACGATCTTGCCGAGCTGGGCGAGATCGAATTCGAATGTCTCCGGGCTGAAATCCAGCCACTTCACGGTCAGGCCGCGCTCTTCCGCCATGATCAGCCAGGGCGTCACATTGCCGTCGTGGTCCATGCGCGAGACGACGATCTCGTCACCGGCCTTGAACTCCCGGCCCAGCACGCGCGACATCATGAAGGTCAGTGTCGTCATGTTCTGGCCGAAGACGATCTCCTCGACGCTGGCGGCATTGACGAAATCCTTCGCCGCCTCATGGGCGTCATCCACCAGTTTGCCCGCCAGGATCGAGGTTTCGAATTGACCGCCCAGATTGGCGTTCACTTCGGTCATCGCCCAGACCATGCGGTCGATGGACTGTTTCGCCATCTGCGTGCCGGCGGGATTGTCGAAGAAGACAGCCGGTTCGCCGTTCTGCACCCGCTTCAGGCCCGGAAATTGGGCGCGAATGGCGGCAACGTCGTAAGTCATGAGGTGCTACTCCTGAAGGATCGGGATTTACCGGCTGCGCTGGTGGCGCGCCTCGAAGATGAAGCCGAGGAAATTCATTAGCAATTGTGCGGCGAGAAAACCAGTGACCCCGGTCGGATCATAGGGCGGCGCCACCTCGACCAGATCCATGCCGACGACATCGCCCTGCTTGGTCAGGCCCTGCAGGATCTCCAGCACCTCGTAATAGAGGAAGCCGCCATGGCTGGGCGTGCCCGTCCCCGGCGCAATCGACGGATCGAAGCCGTCGATGTCGATGGTGACGTAATAACGCACACCTTTCGGGATCAGATCCAGCACGCCTTGCGTCCCCAGTTTGCGCACATGGCGCACCGAGAGGATCTTCGACCCGAAATTCCGCGCCGCCTCGTAATCCGAGCGGTTTGACGAGGAGACATTGCGGATGCCGAGCTGCGTCATGCCGGTGACATGGCCGGTCTCCGACGCGCGGCGCAAAGGATTGCCATGGCCGTAGCGCACCCCGTGGCGCTCATCGACGAAATCGAGATGGGCATCGAAATGCACGATGTGGACGGGCTCTTGCCCAGCGAAGGCTTCGATCACCGGTGCATGCACAGCGTGGTCGCCGCCCAGGATCAGCGGCATGGCACCGCTTTTGAGGATCTTGCGCACGGCAAACCGAGTGTTCTCGTGGCTCTTTACCGTGTCGGTATGGACGATGTCGGCATCGCCCATATCGACGATCTTCACCTTGTCGGTCGGCAGATAGACGACGTCGTCTTCGAAATCATAAGCGCCGCCATGGCCGAAGGAGAACAGCGTCGACGCCTCGCGGATGGCGCGCGGGCCGAAACGCGCACCGGAGCGGTACTGCGTGCCCATGTCGTAGGGGACGCCGAGCACTGCCACATCGGCATTGATATTGTCCCAATCGGTGCAGATCGGCTGCTTGGCAAAAGTGCAATGCCCGACAAAGGGCAGGTTGAGACGGCCGGTCTCATAGGCGTTCTGGCTCATGGCATCACTCCGTTGGCTTTCCTTCGGGAAAATGCCACGGCTTTACATTCACGATAAAGGGAAGATAATCGCCGATATATCGATTTCTCCGATGTAATCATGCGCCAGCTCAACGACCTCGATTTGAAACTCCTGCGCGTCTTCACGACGATCGTGGAAAGCGGCGGCTTGGCGCCCGCACAACTCGCCCTCAATGTCAGCCAATCGACGCTGTCGACCCAGCTGGCCGAACTGGAAAAGCGCTTAGGCTTTCGCCTGTGCCGGCGCGGCCGGGCGGGCTTTGCCCTCACCGCCGCCGGCGAGAAGCTCTATGGCGCCAGCGGCGAACTGTTCTCGGCCGTCGAGCGATTCCAGAAGGTGACGGCCGATGTCTCAGGCGAGATGAAGGGCACGCTGCGGATCGGGACCGTCGATGCGATGCTGAGCAACCCGGATTTCGACCTGCCGGCCATTCTGGGGGCCTTTGCCGGACGCGCACCGTCAGTGGTGCTGGAGTTGTCGACGGATTCACCCGACGCCATGGCCCGTGCGGTGAGCGACGGCACCCGCGACATTGCCATCGGCCCTTTCGTGAAACCGCCGCGCCAGGCAAGCACGGATGTCGCCTATCTGCCGCTTTACCGCGAAAGGCAGGCGATGTTCTGCGCCGAAGGCCATCCGCTTTTCGGCCGGCGCAAGGTGACGCTTGCCGACATTCGCGGCCATGCCTTCGTGGCGCGCCGCTATCTGCATCTGTTCGATCTCGAGATTATCGGCCATCTCAAGGCCGGCGCCGTGGTCGACCAGATGGAGGCGCAGGCCGCCCTGATCCTCTCCGGTCGCTTCGTCGGCTTCCTCCCCATTCACTATGCCGAAATGGTCGGCCGCGAGCGCCGGCTGCAGAAATTGCCTTTGGGTCCGGCCGGCGAATATGAATCGCCCTTCTTCCTGCTGCACAAACGGCACGCCGAGGATAATGTGGTGCTGCGGAGCTTCCTCAACCGCGTGGCTGAGAGCAGGAAGGCAGGCTGACATGGACGGCAACGATCTGGCACATGGACTGTGGCCGTTCTTTCGGGAGCATCTCGCCGGCGCCACTTTCACCGACCTCACCCATGCCTTCTTTCCCGGCCAACCGAAATTTGCCGACTTCCCCGATGAGGAACGCCACCTGCTGCAGGATTACGCGCTGGGGCACAGCTGCCAGGTGCATCACTATGCCCATGTCGGCCAGTGGGGCACCCATGTCGACCCACCGGTCCACTATATTGAAGGCGGGCGGACGCTGGATGCGATCACGCCGGCGGAGATGGTGCTGCCTTTGGTCATCCTCGATATCAGCGAACGCGTCGCCCGCAATCCCGATGCCGTGCCGACCCTTGGCGATATCGACATCTGGGAAGCGCGGTTCGGGCGCATCCCATCCGGTGCCTTCGTCGCTCTCCGCACCGATTGGTCGCAACGCTGGCCAGACAAGGTTCTGATGAGCAATCACGACGCCGCCGGCAAGTCGCATTGCCCCGGCTGGTCGCAGGAGGTCCTGACCTGCCTCATTGAACAGCGGAACGTCACGGCGATCGGCCACGAACAACTCGATACCGATCCCGGCCTCTCCGTCTCGGCCGGTGACGATGGCTTGGAGCGCTACGTGCTGTCCAAGGACCGCTGGCAGATCGAAATGCTGACCAATCTCGACCGCGTGCCCCCGGCCGGCGCCCTCATCATCGCCACCTGGCCCAAGCCCAAGGGTGGCTCGGGCTTTCCCGCCCGCGCCATCGCCATTCATCGCTGAATGCGCTAGAACGCTGCCAAACATGCGACGAGTACAGGAAGATGATCGCTGACATTCCCGCCGACATCGGCACCCATATCCGCGCGGCACAGATCGTGCTGCCCTGCCCCGACCTTGCCGCGGAACTCGCCTTCTTCACGCAGCGCCTGGGTTTCAAGGTCAATCTCATCATGCCGGCGGATTCACCGGCGCTTGCCGTCATTTCCGGGCATGGCCTGACCCTGCGGCTGGAACGGCGGCCCAATGCCGGCAACCAGACGCCGCTGCAACTGCGCCTGCTGTGCGATCTCAGCGCGCTGCCTGCCGGCACGCCGGAAGAATTGACGGCGCCGAGCGGCACGAAGCTGCAATTGGTCGACGTGCAGCCGCCCATGATCGTGCCCGAAGGCACGCAGGAGTTCGTGCTGTCGAAGGGTGGTGCCGACGCCTGGGGTGTCGGCCGTGCCGGCATGCAATACCGCGATCTCATACCCTCGCGCCTGGGCGGGCGCTTCATCGCCTCCCACATTCGCATTCCAACCGGCGGCCCCGTGCCGGATTACGTCCATTTCCACAAGATCCGTTTCCAGATGATCTTCTGCAAGGCCGGCTGGGCCAAGCTGGTCTATGAGGACCAGGGCGACCCCTTCCTCCTTGAAGCGGGCGATTGCGTGTTGCAGCCGCCCGAGATCCGCCACCGTGTGCTCGAGGCATCCGATGGCTTGGAGGTGATCGAGATCGGTTGTCCGGCCGTGCACGAGACCTTTGCCGACAACAACATGACCTTGCCGACCGGCCATTTCATTCCGGCGCGCTACTATGGCGACCAACGCTTCGTCCGCCACATCGCCGCCAAGGCCACATGGTCGCCCTGGCATCTGCCTGGCTTCGAGGCCCGCGATCTCGGCATTTCAGCAGCGACCGACGGCCTTGCCGGCGTGCGGGTGGTGCGGGCGGCGGGCGCAGGCAGCGTCGACGCCGAACCGCATGGCGGCGAGTTTCTGTTCTATTTCGTGCTCAAGGGCGCGCTGGCGCTGGGTGGTACGGTCGGGAATCACGCGCTCACGGTCGGCGACAGCGTCGTCATTCCGAACGACATCGGCTACAGGCTCGACGCATCCGCCGGCACCGAGTTCCTGGAAGTTCGCCTTCCCGAACTCGGCTAGTGGACTGACTGCACGCGCTCGGCCGGCAGGATGAGGCGGGCCGTGGTGCCGAGCCCCGGCATGCTGTCGAGCTCGACGCGCCCGCCATGCAATTCGGCAAAGGCTGCGGCCAGCGGCAGGCCGAGGCCCGTGTCCTGCTTCTTGCCCTTGGCACCGTGCATCGGCGCGTCGAACGGACGCATGGCGCGCACCAATTCGTCCTTCGTCATGCCCTCGCCGTGATCTGCCACCGCGATGGCAAGACTGCCATCACTCTGGGCCTGAACCTCCAAATCGACTTGCCGATCGGGCCCCGCGAACTTGATCGCATTGATGGTGAGGTTCAGCATGATCTGAACCAGGGTCCGCTTGTCGCCGCGCAGGATCATATTGGCAGGCAAGTCCTTGATGCTCAGTTCGACATTTTCACGGGCGGCGCGTTCGCTGGCCAGGCGCCTTAAGGCGTCGAACAGTTCGTCCAAGGTGACTTGATCCTCCATCATCTGCCATTTGCCAGCCTCGACCTTGGAAAGATCCAGGATGTTGTTGATGACCGCCAGCAGATGCTGGGCGCTGTAATGGATGTCGTCGGCATATTCCTGGTACTTCGGCTGACCCACCGGGCCGAAGCTTGCCGATTTGATGACCTCGGAAAAGCCAAGGATCGCATTGAGCGGCGTGCGCAACTCGTGACTCATCTGCGACACGAAATCGGATTTGCGCCGGCTGATCTCATCCGCACGGCTGCGTGCGGCGGATTCGGCCGCTGCATGCGAACTCAGCGCCGCAAGGTCCGTGATCTGGGCAAGATGCCGCCGCAAAAAGATCACGCCGCCGAACAGCAACAAGGTGAGAGAGGCCGCCAGGGCCATGCCGACATCACGCTTGCTGTACCAGGAGGCAAGGAGCTGCTCCCGGTCGAGTCCGATCTCGACGGCCAGCGGCAGGCCATGCAGGCTTTCCACCGCGGTCAGGCTGTCGGCGATATCCGCCCGCCCGAAATTGACCAGTACCGTTCCGTCGGCGAGGCGCAGGGTCGCCCGGTCCGCGCCGAGCGCCACAAAGAAATCGGCGAAATAGGTCGGATCGAGGCGGCCCAGGGTGACTCCGCCGAAGGACCCATCGCCATTGCTGATGCGGCGCGAGATGAGGAGATCGGCGGTGGTCGGTCCTTGCCAATCCAGGCGGATCGTATCGCCGGGATGGTCGCGATGATAGGCAAAGGCCATTGCATTCATCCCGCCCTTGGCAACACCCTGCTCGCTCTTCACGATGGCGCGACCATCGACATCCACTACCTGCATGTCGCTCAGCGCCGGCATGATGCGCATGACCCTGGCAAGGATCGGCCCCAGCGCCGGCTCGGATCCGGCGGCTGTGAGGGCGGCTGGCGGGCGGTCGAGGACCTGCATGCTGACCTCGACCGCGGACAAGGTCTGCTGCAGATGTGCCGCCGCGATCTCGGCCAGGGATTGGGCGCGCTGGCGCCCCGCGTCAAGCACGTTGCCATAATCCTGCGCCAGCAGGATCGCTGCGATGGCAAAGACCAGAACGGCAGCAAGAAGGGCGGTCGGCCATGAAATCAGCCAGGACGGCAGCCCCGCCTGCGCCTGCGCCTGCGCCTGCGCCTGCGTGACTTTCTGCTTTTCGGTAGGCTGTGTCATCAGGATCGTGGCCGGTTCGGAGAGCAAACAGGAATTGTCCGAACGCATCATGCCTGCCTCGTCGGCGGACACAGCGTCATCACGAGCCGCACCAGTTGCGCGGCATTCTTGCAACCGAGCTTGACCAGCAGGCCATCAATGGCCGCATCGACCTCGTCGGCATCGCGCATCTTCAGGGCCGCGATCTCAGCCGGATCAAGGCCACGCACGATCAGGTCACAGAGCTCGCTCTCGAAGGTCGACAGGCCGAAGCTCTGGGTAAAGCTACGCATCGCCAGCCAATCCGACTGGTCGCGGCTGCCGGCGAATTCGACGATCACGAACTGGGTGCGCTCACCCCGCTCACCCAGGCTGCGGTTGAGAACGTCGCGGAAAAACCCCTGCGTGTTGCGGATGGTGATCGCCAGGAAATGCGCCCCAACGCCGCCGCGCTCGACCATGGTGGCGCTTTCAAGGCCGCTGGAAACCAGGCGATCGAGGGTGGCATAGAAACGGTCCGTCACAATCGGCGTCATAAAACTAAAACGCCCGGACACGATCTGGATGCTGTGCTCGCCCGACAGCAATTGCAGGCACGGCGTGTTGGCAAAGGTGACCTGGCCGGTGCGGGCATCCATGACCAGGGAGGCGATGCGCCAATCCGGGCATATCAAGGCGGCAATATCCGAGCGCAAAGCCACGGCTTCCGGCTGCCCGCTTCCCATCGCACCATCGGCAACGGTGCTTCTGCACGTCGGCAGATGCGTCACATTGCTCCTTATCCCACTCATCGGCCCAACCTTACCGTTTCGTTTACTTTCACGCGCTAGTGTCCCGCAGGTGACGTGACGCCACCGTGACATGGGCCAAGTCTCCCATTTGTCTGAGTTTTGCGCTTGCGAAGCACCACCATTTAAGTCAGATTCTCAATGGGTTGGGGAATACGCGCGTTTATCGCATGGGATTAGAATCAGACATTGAGATTCGCCTGCTAGGGCTGCCGGAACTCGTCCGGCCCGGCGGTGCGGTCATCTTTCCGGCCAAGGGCTTTCAGCTTTTGGCGTTGCTGGCGCGCGCGCCATCGAAGCGCTTGCCGCGCAAGGAGCTGGCGGCGCTGCTATGGGACAACGATACCGAGGCCGCGGCACTGGGCAATCTGCGTCAGCTCCTGGCCCGGGTACGCAAGGCCGGCGGCGCGCATGACGATCTGCTCGATGCCGACACGAAGACCGTCGCCTTGGGCGGCGGTGCGGCCCTCATCGATCTCAGCCTGTTCGAAATCGGCTACCGTTCCGGCTCGCCGGAACAAGCATTGCGCGGCCTGCTGCTCTTCCGCGGCGAATTGCTGGAAGGCATCACGGAGACGACCGACGCCTTTTCGCACTGGCTGATGGTCGAGCGCGCGGCGCTGCGGGAACGCTTTTTCTCAGCCGCCTCCTCCATTCTCATTGAACTCACCCGCTTCGGCCGCGCCTCGGAGCAGGATCTGCGCGCCGTGGCCGATCGGATGCTGGCCCTCGACCCGGAACGGGAAGCCAGCTATCGCAGCCTGATCGAGGCCTATGGCCGCAATGGCATGCACGAAGAAGCCGAGCGGACCTACCGCCAGCTCATCGCCATGCTGGAACGCGAATTCGGCGTCCCGCCGCAGCCGGAAACAGCCGCCGTCTTGCGACGTGTTCTAGCCTCGCGCGGTCATCAACCGGGTGATCTGGCGCAGGCCAAACCGCAGAAAGCGCAACCACGCGTCGCCTTCATGGCGCCGACTTGGATCATGCCGGCGGGCGATCCGGGGCAATCAGCGCTGCTTCGTGCCTTGGTCGAGGATATTGCCAATGAACTGGCGCGCTATCGCAGCTTTGTCACCTTGGCACCGCATTCATCCTTCAAGCTGGCGCACGATTCCGGTGTACCTCTCGACAATTCGGTATTGCGCGCTGACTACACAGTGAGTGGGTTCGTCAAACCAAGTGAACGCGAACAACTGCTGGTATTGCGGATGGCCGATTGTCAGAACGGCGAGATTCTTTGGGCGGGAGAGTTCTCGTTCCGCCCAGAAGAGTTGGTCCGATCCTTCCGCCTGCTCTCATTGCAAGTCGCTTCTACGGTCGCAAATTCTGTTGAGCGGCATCTGCTCGATGTGATGCGCCGGGACGGCAACAACCAAGCCTATTTGCATTATCTCGATGGGCAGGAACTCCTAAAGAATTCCGACCTGCCTCGACTTCGGCGCGCCCGGCGCTCCTTCCAGCAAGCGATCGACCTCAACAATGGCATGGCACTGGCCCACGCCCGGATTGCCCAGACGCTGTACCTGGAGTGGCTGGCACTGGGCGGCAACGATCCCGAAATTCTGCGCCACGGCCGGGAATCGGCCGAACTCGCTGCCAAGATCGATCCTGGTGCCGGTTTCACGCATTTGATGTGCGGGTCAGTCGCTCTCTACCAACGTGACTTTGACTATTCCGCAGAGAAATTCGCCGAGGCCGAGGCGCTCAGTCCGAATTCAGCCGACTTTCTGGTTCAGCATGCGGACGCATTGTCATGCTTTGGTGAAGAAAACGCTGGTTGGGCGCATTTCGAACGCGCCGTCGATCTCAATCCCTTTGCGCCCGATCATTACTGGTGGGCCGGCGCCAGCATCCTGGTGCAGAAGAAAGACTTTGCCGGGGCCATCGAGCTTTGCGCAAAAATGGCGTCGGAGAATTCCGTTCTAAGGATTCTGACGGCTTGTCACGCGCATCTCGGCAACCGCAGCGAGGCACGCGCGTACTGGCGCCGCTTTCAGGAATTATACCCGGATACTGACCCCGCCAGCGCAGTCAAGCTGGCACCGTTCAAACACGAAAGCTCCAAGCAAACAGTTCTCGACGGACTCCGCATGGCGGAGCACTGATAAACGCCCAAAGGAAGGTAGATATGTCCAAGCTTTACATCATCGGCGACCGTGAGAGCGGCGTTCTCTTCGTCAAGACGGAACCACTTAAACTCACGCATATCAGCAAGGCGACAATCACCGCCTACGCGCAGCAGAAGGGCACAACATTCGACGCGGTATTCGCGCAGATCGCGACTGGTGCCAAGACGATCATCAACAAGACCGAAGTGCCGCAAACTTTTGCCGACATCGACACCAGCTATCAGGCGATCGGTCAGATGATCGGCAAAGGCGCCGTGCTCTCCGACGCGGATTTCTGCTTTGTCGCGGATATCGATGATACGGACTGGTCGTCCAATCGTTGGGCCGCAGCGCCTTTGTCGAGCGCGCTTGCCGATCTCAACCCCTCGCTGCCGGCGGATGGGCAGTTGAAGGACGCCCAGCTCGTTTAGAATCACCTGTTGTTCACGGAAGCTTTTTTCGAAAGCGGTGAGGCCGACCCACGCGATCTCCGTCAATTGGGGATCACGCGAGTCGGCGACATCACCGATCTCGATTGCATCGGCATTCCCGTCTGGTTTGCCTGCCGGCCCAATTCCCGCGCCCTGTCGGTTTCGCAAGGTAAAGGAAAGACGCCGGCATTGGCCCGTATCTCGGCGGTGATGGAAGCGGCCGAAGGCGCTATTGCCGAGCGGCCTGAAGATGTCGTCGCATGCTTCGCTACCCCGGACGAGATGGCCGCAGCAGCGCGCCCGACCGTCCCCTTTGCTCGCATGATGCGCTGCCAACCTGGCCGGATCCAACCAACTCGACGTTATGCCTGGGTGCGCGGCTTCACCTGGCGCGAGCGCAGCGAGATTTTCGCCCCCTATGAGCTTGTCGGCCTCGACATGCGGGCGGACACGCCCTGGGATCATACCGCTTTCAAGATGTCGTCGATTGGATTGGCGGGCAGCAACAGCCTGGACCGCGCGGTGATCCATGGCCTGCTTGAAGTGCTCGAACATGACGCGACGGCGTCACTTGATCTCTTTGGCCTTGGCGCCGGGATTGCCCGCCCGGTGAAACCGGCAGTTGGCGCCCATCCGACCCTTGATCGGCTGGTGGAACAGGTGAGAAGCGCCGGCTTCGAACCACGTTTCTTCAGTCTGCCGACACGCGTGCCGGTCCCGGTCGTGGGCTGCTTCTTCGAGCGATTGGTTGCCTCCGCCGACGGTGCAGGCGCCACCTTGACCGCCGGGTTCGCCTGCCGACCCGATGCCCATGACGCCGCCATCGCCGCACTGCTGGAATGCGTGCAATCGCGCGCGACGGACATTGCCGGCTCACGCGACGACATCAGCGAGCTGGGCTACAGCGGCAGCAAGGCGCAGTTGCCGCGTGAGACGACAACCCCGTTGAGCGGTTTCCAGCATGTCGATGGGCATTTGCCCCAATCCGAGATGGCCGATGCCGGCGCGCAGCTCGAACACTTCCTTGCGTGCCTCGCCCACGCCGGGATCGACGACTTTTATTTCTTTCCGCTGGCGCGACCCGAACTCGGCATTGAGGTCGTCCGCATCCTGGCGCCCGATCTTGGCACCGGTAACGACAGTGGTGTCGCCCAGGGCAGCGCCAATTTGATCGATGCCCTGCTGAAAGGCCTGGCATGACCCCGATCGTCTTCGCTGGCCCCAGCCTCCACGGCATCGCCTCTGAAAGGCTTGCGGGGATCGACCTGCGCCCGCCGGCCGGCAAGGGTGATCTGCTGGCAGCGGTCCAGGCCGGTGGCCAGGCGATCGGCGTCATCGACGGCTCCTTCGAATACGGCGCGTCGGTCTGGCACAAGGAGATTCTTTTTGCCCTTCGCCGGGGTGTCGCCGTCTTCGGTGCCGCCAGCATGGGGGCATTGCGGGCTGCCGAATGTGCCGCTTTCGGCATGGTCGGCATCGGCCGCGTCTTTGCCGATTATGAGGCCGGTCGGCGCCGGTCGGACGGTGACGTCGCCATGGTACACGCCCCCGCGGCCCTCGGTTACAAACCGCTGACTGAGGCGCTCGTCGACATGGACGAGACGCTGGCCCGCCTCCTGGCAACCGCCAAGATCGATGCGGATATCGCAGGCCGACTAGGCGCAGCGGCGTCGGCGCTGCACTTCAAGGACCGGACCTGGCCACAGGTTCTTGCCGCCGCCGGCATCGACGGCGCGGCAAAGGATGATCTCACAGCCCTCCTCCGCGCCCATCGCGTCAGCATCAAGACCGAGGACGCCTTGGCCTTGATTGATCACATGCGTGCGCTTCCGGCAGCGCGGGCAACGCCGCCTGCCTTCGACTTCAATGAGACGCTGTTCTTCCGAGAAATGATGACAGCTTCCGCGCGGCGTCCTTAGCCATGTCGGTGACTCAGCTGGTTCCCGATTGCGGCGGCTGGATCAGCGCTCTGGCGATGACAATTCCGCTGCGCCTGCTGCAACCCGACCACGCGCCCAAGACCGTCGCCCTGGGGGCGCTCGCTGCCGCGATGCCGCCCGAAACCTCTCTCTATCTGATGACGGACGATCCCGCCCACCCCGATTTTGCAGCCTGGACCGCACGGCACAGCCTCGGTCGGGCGCAGGTCATCGGCGTCGGCGCCGATGCCCCGGTCCTGGAATCGGAAATGTGGAGCCAGGATCCCTGGATGCTGGCGGATCAAGATGGCCGCTGGATCATCCAGTACCCGACCAACACCGATCGACCGGGCCGGCAAGCGAAGTGGTTTGCAGCAGCCCACGTACTTGATCTCCAGCGGCCCCTTCTGCATCTCGCCGGGGGCAACACGCTGACCGGCCCGGATTTTCGCATTCTCGGTGCCGCCAGCGTGGAGATGACCAAGCGCGTCGGCATCGGTGGCCTCTCCTGGGCGGACGCATTGGCGCGGCATCAGGCGCTTGATCCAAGGCCGCTATCGATCTTCGGCTTCGCCCTGCCCGGTTTGACGACAGGTCCAGCCGATCTGCGGCAGCAGCCCAGTCATCTTGACCTGGTTCTGTCGCTGACGGGACTTGCCGATGCCGACGGGCGCCCGCTCCTGCTGCTGGCCGATCCAAGATCAGGCCACGCCATCGACGCGCCGCGCACGCCTGGTTGGGCCGACCAGTTGGATGCAGCCAGATGCCGTCTTGAGGCGGACGGCTTTGCCGTCAGGCGGAACCCGGTGCCCTATGTGGCGCATCCGCAGTGGAGCCCCAACCCGAACCTCCGCCCCTACAACAATATCCTTCTGGAAAATGTGACCCGGCCGGGTCGCTCGCGTCCGCTCGTCTGGCTTCCCCAATATGGCGATGAGGAGCCGCAATTGACCGGCTTCGACGCGGCCAACCGCGGTCTCTGGCAGGATCTCGGCTTCGATCCTGTGCCGGTTTTCGGTTTCAGTGCGCTGGCCAGAGCCGGGGGTGGTGTGCGCTGTGCAAGCAAGGTCCTGAAGCGTGCTGGCGATGTCTGCACTCAGCCGAGGACTGGCACTTGAGTTCGTTCTCACTTAATTTTCTGGGATAGTTTTCCGACGACTCGGGATGGGGCCAGTTAGAATGCCGCGCGAACGTAAATCCTCCGGCCGAATGGCCAGCAAAGGCTTTCCCAATCCAATCGACGTGCATGTGGGCAAGAAGCTGCAATTGCGGCGAACGCTGCTCGGCATGAGCCAGGAACGCCTCGGCACCCTGATCGGGCTCACCTTCCAGCAGATTCAGAAATATGAATCCGGCGCCAACCGCGTCAGTTCAAGCCGGCTGTTCGACATCGCCCAGGTGCTTGATGTCAGCATCCCCTATTTCTTCGAAGGCATGACGTCGGAAGTGGAGGGGCAGAGCCCAGGTCACCTGCAAGGTGCGGTGCCGCTCGTGACCGATGCGGAAAAGGACCCCATGGCACGGCGCGAAACCTTGGAACTGGTGCGCGCCTATTATCAGATCAAAAGCCCCAAGGTGCGCAAAAATCTGGTCGATCTGGCGCGATCCTTGGGGAAGAAGTGACAGGTCCTTAAGCCGGCTTCACGCCCCTAGGCCGATTTCTCGATCGGCATCCAACCCAATTCGTGATCGATATAGTTGAGAAGGTTGAGAGCTGTCGGATAGGCATTGCCGTCATTGGCCATCTTGGCCGCCATTTCCGCGAGCGAGCGCACTTCCGGCAATTGATCGCATTCGCCGCAGAGATAGGCAGCGTAGGCCGGTCCGGCAGCAAGCGCGGTATGCACCATGCTGTGCCGCTCCGCCACCCAGCGCAACCGGCCGCCCAGATCCGACATCCGATCGACATTCTTGCGCGAACGATCGATCTCGTCGCTCAGCACCCGCGACAGCCGCTTATAGGCGGTGCGCAAGGCCTCCAACGCCTTCACTTCAAGCTCACCATCGGTACCGCCGATCTGGCTGCCGCGCGGACCCTTCAATGCCTGCACTTTGCGACGCGACCCATTTCCCTGCTTCATGGTAACCCCACCTACCCTGGTTACGGACAACCCTGCCGGACGCCCCTGCCGGACGTCCCTGCCCGGATCGGATGCGCTCGAAAGCACTTTGTCCAATAGACACATTTTGTAATCGGGGTGGCGTGACTCCGGCGTGAATCTCCGGACGCGGGTAGGACGGGATCGCGTTAAGACTGAATTATGGGCGTGATTTCAAATCGATAAGCAACATCAATCCGCCAGCCGCTGCCCATCCGGGCCAAATCGGTGCAGCTGATTTGCAACCGGAGACAGTGACACTTTCGCCCCCGGCGCCGCCACCGCCTCGCCATCAAGCCGCACGGTCAGGGTGCCCGTCTGCGGCACGTCGACATAGACGAAGGTGTCGGACCCCAGATGCTCGACGTGGCTCACCTCGCCCTGCCAGGTGCCGCCTGTCCCCATCAATCGCAGATGCTCGGGGCGGACCCCCAGGGTCTGCGCGCCATAAGCCGCGGCCGCAGCCCCTTGCACGAAATTCATCCTGGGCGAACCGATGAACCCGGCGACGAAAAGATTGGCAGGACGCCGGTAGAGTTCGAGCGGTGCCCCCACCTGCTCGATGGCACCCTGGTTCAGCACCACAATGCGGTCCGCCAGTGTCATGGCTTCGACCTGGTCATGCGTGACATAGACGATCGTCGCCTTCAGCAGCCGGTGGAGACGCGCGATCTCCAGCCGCGTGTTGACGCGCAGGCCGGCATCGAGATTGGAAAGCGGCTCGTCGAACAGGAACAGGCTCGGCTGGCGCACCACGGCGCGGCCGATGGCGATGCGCTGGCGCTGGCCGCCGGACAGTTCCGCCGGCCGCCGGTCAAGCAATTGGTCGAGGGCCAGCATGCGCGAGGCTTCGGTGACACGCGCATCGATATCGCTCCGCGCGACTCCCTCCTGCTTCAGCGCCAGTTCCATATTGCCGCGGGCCGAGAGATGCGGATAGAGCGCGTAGGTCTGAAACACCATGGCGATACCGCGTTTGGCCGGCGGCAGCGCGTCGACGATGCGGCCGTCGATTTCGACATTACCCTCCGAATGCTCCTCAAGCCCCGCAATCACGCGCAGCAGGGTCGACTTGCCGCAACCTGAAGGGCCGACAAAGACGACGAATTCGCCATCGGCGATGTCGAGATCGACGCCCTTGATGGCCTCGAACTTGCCGAAGCTCTTGCGCACGCCTTTGAGCTTGAGTGAACCCACGGGATGCCGACCTTTCGCCTTAGAGTTTCACCGCGACACCGTCGCGCACGCTTCTGTCCGCCGCCAGCACGACGGCCAGAGACTTCACGGCCTCAGCCATATGTGCCGTCAGATCCAGATCCTCGCGGATCGCCTTCAGCACGAAGGCCTGCTCACGATCGCAGAGCTCCTGGTGCCCTGGCTCGTCAGCCATGGCCTGGTCCTCATCCGCCCGCAGATACCGCCCCTGCGCATCGCGTTCGGACCAATGCGTGCGTATGGTCGAGGTCTTGGTGTGGGTTTCCATGTCGGCCGAGCGCGCGCCTTCTTTCATGACGATGGAGACGCAACCCTTGGGCGTCATCACATCCTTCACGAAGAAGGCGGTTTCCGAGATCATCGGCCCCCAGGCCGCCTCATACCAGCCAACGGAGCCATCT
The DNA here is from genome assembly GCF_034044635.1 of Dongia rigui. Lineage (NCBI taxonomy): Bacteria > Pseudomonadati > Pseudomonadota > Alphaproteobacteria > Rhodospirillales > Dongiaceae > Dongia > Dongia rigui. Next base: position 147,653 of record NZ_JAXCLX010000002.1, on the reverse strand, counting down.
TCGAACAGCACCTGCAGATGGCCGTAATTATACATGTCTGGCGCCACCTCATCGCTGAGGCGCACACCCATGCCCCGCACCTCGATGGGCTTGGCATCGCAGATCTGGCACATGACGTCGATATAGTGGACGCCGCAATCGACGATGGGCGAGGTTGTCTGCATCAGGCGCTTATGCACCGCCCATTCGGCCCCATTGGATTGCTGGTTGAGGTTCATGCGCATCACGAACGGGCCGCCGAGGTCACGGGCACGGCGGATGAATTCGATCCAGGACGGGTGATGCCGCAGGATATAGCCGATCACCAGCTTGCGCCTGAACCTGGTGGCAGCAGCCACCACGCGCTCGGCCTCGGCGACCGTTGCTGCCAGCGGTTTCTCGAGGAATACGTGGGCGCCCGCCTCCATCGCCTTGATGGCGTATTCGGCGTGGCTGTCGGTATGGGTATTGATCGAAACGACATCCGGCTTCGCGGCCGCAAGGCCGGCCTCGAAGCTGTCAAAGCGCGGATAGCTTTGAAGAGCTGCCGGCAACGTCACCGCCGACCGGTTGGCAAGCCCGACGATCTCGAAACCGGGATTGGCGTGATAGGCCTGGGCTTGGCTCAAGCCCATATTGCCGAGACCGACCACGAGAACGCGCAAGGGCTTTGTCATTTCACCGCTCCTGCCGTCAGGCCGCGAATGAGCTGGCGCGAGAAGATGAGATAGAGGATCAGCGCCGGTGTCAGCGACAAGGTGAGTGCCGCCAGCACGGCGTTCCAATTGGTGACGAACTGGCCGATGAAGACCTGGGTCCCCAACGTGATGGTCTTGGTGCCTTCCGCGGGCGCCAGGATGAGCGGGAACCACAAATCATTCCAGATCGGAATCATCGAGAAGATCGCCACCGTCGCCATGGCCGGCCGCACCAGCGGCAGTACCAGGCGGAAGAACACGACATATTCAGACAGCCCGTCGACGCGACCCGCATTCTTCAAATCAGCCGAGACCGTGCGCATGAACTCGGAAAGCACGAAGCAGGCCAGCGGCAGGCCTTGCGCCGTATAGACCAGGATCAAGGCGAAGAGCGAATTGACGAGACCGGATTTCGCCATCATTTCCAGGATCCCGATGGTGCCGAGGCGGATCGGCACCATGACACCGAGCGCCAGGAAAAGCCCCAGGAAGACATTGCCGCGGAACCGATACTCGGTGAGGGCGAAGGATGCCATCGCCCCGAACAGCAGAATGAAGAACAGCGAGCCGACCGTGACGATCAGGCTGTTCTGGAAATAAGACAGGAAGTCACCCTGCTTCAGCACCGTCTCATAGCCGATGAGACTGAACGTGGCTGGCCCCGGCGGCGCCAGCGGGTGATTGAAAATCGCTTTCCGGTCCTTGAAGGAATTCATGATGATGAGCAGGACCGGCAGGATCGCGATCAGCGTATAGCCCCCCAGCAAGCCGTGAACCACGGCGCGGCGCATGCGGAAGACGGGAATCTGTGCCATCGCGCCACCCCCTAAAACTCATAGCGACGCATGCGCCGCTGGATGACGAGGAGATAGAAGGCGACGACGCTGAGGATGATCAGGAACATCACCGTGGCGATGGTGGCCCCCATATGCTGGTCACCCAGCTGCAGCTGGTGCCCGAAGAAGGTGCGATAGAGGAAGGTGCCCAAAATGTCGGTCGCGAAATTCGGCCCGGCGAGTGCCCCTTGGCTCACATAGATGAGGTCGAAGGCGTTGAAATTGGCGACGAAGGTCAGCACAGAAATGAGGCCGATGGCGGGCATGATCAGGGGCAGCTTGATCTTCCAGAACTGCGCCACGCCGATGAGGCCGTCGCATTCCGCCGCCTCGATGATTTCTTCGGGAATCGACAGGAGGGCTGCATAGATCAGCATCATCGGGATGCCGATATACTGCCAGACTGAGACCAATGAAACGGCGATGAGTGCCGTATCCTCCTGCCCGAGCCAAGGACCGAACAGCCATTTCAGGCCGACCGCCGCCATGATGCTGGGCGTAACACCCCAAAGCGGGCTCAAAATCAGCTTCCAGATGAAGCCGATGACGACGAAGGACAGCATGGTCGGCATGAAGATCGTCGTGCGATAGGCAGCGCGCCCGCGCAGACGCGGCACGCTGAGGAGGGCCGCCAGCGCGATGCCCACCGGGTTCTGCACCGCCATGTGGATGCAGAAGAATTCGATGTTGTTGAGGAGCGCATTCCAGAACGCCTGGGCCCAGCGCGGATCGCCAAAGAGTGTCGCGAAATTGCTGAGCCCCGCGAAGCTCCTGACCTGGTCTTGCTCGGTAAAGAGCGACAGGCGCAGGGTTTCGGCCAGCGGCACCACCATCAAGATGGTGTAGACCAGCAAGGCCGGCGCCAGGAAGACGGCAATGTGCCAGCGCCGCGGGCGGCGGATGTGAACGGGTTCGCTCATGGGGGATGAGGCTACAGAGAAAGACGGGCTTCCGCCATGGAAGCCCGTCCCGCTCCGGTTAAGCCCTTAAGGGGCCGGCTTGTACCAGCTGTCGAGACCGTCCTGCAGCCGTTTGGCGGCGGCTTCCGGCGTCTCGCTGCCATTGATCACATTGGCCGACGCACCCCAGGTCTCGTTCTCGAGATTCGGCGTGCCGCGCGACAGGATCTGATAGGTCGAGCGGATCGTCGTCTTGCAGGTGCCACGCCAGTTGACGAATTCCTGGGCGAGGGGATCCTGCAGTTTCACCTCGTGGTTGGAGAGGCTGAAGAAACCCGGCAGCGAATTGGCATAGATGTCGGCGAAATCGGCCGAGGTCAGCCAGGCCAGGAACTTCTTGGTCTCTTCCGGATGCGCCGATTTGGCATTGGCGCCCATGGCGATGTCGGCATGGTCGGAGATGTAGCAGGTATCCCCTTCCTTCTTCACCGGCGGATAGAACGCGCCCATCTTGAACTCGGCCTGGGTGTTGAAGACCGAGATGTCCCAGGAGCCGGCGGGATAGATCGCGGCACGGCCAAGGGCGAACATGTTCTGGCTGTCCGGATAGGTCTGTGCCTTGTAGCCATCGCCAAGATAATCGGCCCAGCGCGCCAGCGTCTGATAGGGGGCGACCCAATCGGCATCGGTGAGCTTTTCCTTGCCCGCGATCAGCGCCTTGCGGCCGTCTTCACCATGCCAATAGTTCGGGCCGATATTCTGATAGCCCATGGTGGCCGCTTCCCACTGGTCGGCAGTGCCCATGGCCATCGGCACATAGGAACCTTCCTTCTTGATCTTCTCCAGAGCGGCGAAGAATTCTTCCTCCGTCTTCGGCACGTCGACGCCGACCTTGGCGAAGGCATCCTTGTTGTAGATGAAGCCGTGAATCACCGAAGCCATCGGCACGCAGAAGGTGGTGGCACCGTCATCCGTGCTCCAGGCCGATTTCGCGACCGCGTTGAAGGTGTCCATGCCGGCCACATCGTTGACGCTGGTCAGATGCCCCTTCTTGAAGAGCTCCAGCGAGGCGTCGAACGGGCGGCAGGTAATGAGGTCACCTGCGGTGCCGGCGTCGAGCTTGGTGTTGAGGGCCGCGTTGTATTCGGTGGGTGCCGTCGGCGAGAAGACGACCTTGATACCCGGATTGGCCTTCTCGAAGGCCGGGATGATCTTCTCCTGCCAGATCGGCAGATCGTCATTGCGCCAGCTCTCAATCGTCAGCGTCACATCTTCGGCAAAGGCCGCCGAAGAAAGGATGAGGCCGATCGCCAGGGTCGTAGACCCCAGGATCGTGCTGCGGAAATGGTTACGTGGCATGATGTTGTACCTCCCTTTTTTCATTCTACTTGGTGCCTGCAGCGCTCGCCGTTTGTCGTGGCGACGCGCCCAGCCAGGCCAGCGCCGGGCGCAAATGTCCTTTCGATTCCGCAATCAGCCGCTTCGCTTCCGCGATATCAGCCGCACCAGCGGCAAGCAGGATGGCAAGCTTCGGCTCGTAGTCGGCCAGCTTCAACTTTTCCGCCGCCAATGCCACATCGACACCGGCGATACGCGAAACGATGACCGCCGCGCGCTCGCGCAGCTTCGCGTTCTCGGCACGCACATTGACCATCATGCCGTCATGCACATGGCCAAGTTTCATCGCCGTCAAGGTCGAGAGCAGATTGAGCGCCGCCTTCTGTGCCGTTCCGGCGCCCATGCGGGTCGAACCCGCCAGAACCTCGCCACCGCTCGGCAGCACCACGGCAACTGTGACGCCATCGAAGATCGGCGCACCGGCATTGCAGGCGATGCCGACCGTGGCGGCGCCACGTGTCCGCGCCTCTTTCAACGCGGCACAGGTATAGATGGTGGAACCGCTGGCGGAAATGCCGACCACGACGTCCGTCGCCGCGACATCGACCGACGCAATGTCCAATCGGGCGAGCTGCGGATCGTCCTCGGCAGCGCCATTAAGATGCTCGAACGAGGCGGCGCCGCCGGCGATCAACGCCAGCGCCCGCGAAGGTGGGATGCCGAAGGTCGCCGGCAATTCCAAGGCATCGAGTTTGGCAATGAGGCCCGAACTGCCGGCGCCGACATAAATGAGACGCCCACCATCAGCCATCCGTGCCGCGAGCAACTCGGCAGCGGCGGCCAGGGCCGGCAGCGCACCTTCGACCGCGGCGACACCCCGCCCTTGGCCGGCGAGCATTTCAGCAAGGGCACGCTGATCGGGCCAGGTATCGATGCCCGACGCTGCCGCGCTCACTTCCTCCGTCTGCCGTCCCAGCATTGAGTCGCCTTTTTGACTTCTGAGCGTGACAATACCGAAATAATACCATATCTGTCGAGACACAAATTTTGCAGCTGTCGAAATTCGGAAAAATTACATCTATATCAATTCGATAATATCAGAAAAAGAAACCCTGGCATTGTCACTGGAAGCTTCGTATATTGGTATCTAAGTGGCATTAAAATGGACGTTTCCACGATGGCGGCGGACTTCTTCCTGGGCGTTGACGGCGGCGGGACACATTGCCGGGTGCGGCTGCGCGATGCCCAAGGCGCCTTGCGCGCCGAAACAAAAGGCGGTTCCGCCAACATTTTCACGGACCCAGCCGAGGCACTTACCAACATCGCCGACGCCTGCCACGCCGCTTTCACCATCGCCGGCCTTGGCGACGACGCCATGGGAAGGACGGCCGCCTGTTTCGGCCTCGCCGGTGCCAACATGGCCGGCGCCGTTGCCAGGGTCGAAGCCCACACCTGGCCCTTTCAAACCTTGCGCGTCGAGCATGACGGCATCATCGCCTGCGTCGGCGCCCATGGCGGCGAAGATGGGGCGATTGCCGCGATCGGTACCGGCGCTGTCTATGTGATCCAGGTCGGCGGCAAGCTGCAGACCTTCGGCGGCTGGGGCTTCATGCTGTCCGACCAGGGGAGCGGCGCCGATCTCGGGCGTGAATCGCTCCGCCGCACGCTTTATGCCCAAGATGGCATCATCGAGCGCACGCCCTTCACCGATGCGGTCTGGGCGCGCTTCGACGGATCCATGGATAACCTCCATCGCTTTGCCGAAACGGCGAAACCCCGCGATTACGGCGCGCTGACGCCCTTGCTGCTGGAACATGCCGAACGGAACGATACGGTCGCCCGCTTTATCGTCGAGCGTGGACAGACCGGCGTTACCCTGGTGCTCGATCATCTGGTGAAGCTCGGCGCCAAGCGCATCTGCATCATGGGCGGCCTGGGGCAGGCCTATCAGAAATACTTCCCCTATCGTTTCCGCCCCTATTTCGTCAGCCCCCGCCATGACGCGCTGGATGGCGCGCTGATTCTCGCCGGCGGTCGCGTGCAGTGAGCGAGCCGGCGGCGATTTTCACGGCAGAGGCCCTGGCGGGGGGCGGCACCGGGCCCCTTTATCTGCGCCTCAAATCGCTGATCCGCGGCGCCATCGACAAAGGTGCGCTGACGGCGCAGGACGCGCTGCCGTCGGAACGCGAGATCGCGAGCCAGCTCGATATTTCGCGCGTCACCGTCAGGAAGGCGCTGACCGAGCTGGTCGACGAAGGGGTTCTGACGCAAAAGCGCGGTTCCGGCACCTATGTGACCGGCCAGGGGCAGCGCGTCGAACAGCGTCTCTCGCGCCTCACCTCCTTCACCGAGGACATGCTGGCCCGTGGCCTCATGCCCTCGGTCAAATGGCTGCAGAAGACCGTCGCCTCGCCCTCGCCCGACGAAGCCATGGTGCTGGCACTCTCGCCCAACGAGCGCGTCATTCGCCTGCGTCGCCTGCGCATGGCAGATGGTCGGCCGATGGCGCTGGAACTCGCGGTGGTGCCGGCGCGCATGCTCGCCTCGCCTGACGCGGTCGGCAGTTCGCTCTACGAAGCCTTGCAGACAGCTGGCATCCGGCCCGTGCGGGCCATGCAGCGCCTGTCGGCCGAAAGCCTCAGCGCGGAGGATGCCGAGGCGCTGTCGGTCCCTGCCGGCTCGCCAGCGCTCTATATCGAGCGCATCTCCTATCTCGCCGACGGCCGCGCCGTCGAATTCACCAAGAGCCATTACCGCGGCGACGCCTATGACTTCGTCGTCGAACTGACCACCAGTGGAGAGACTGAATGAACACGCCCGAAACCGCGATGAGCTGGATGCGCCGGGAGACGATGGAAAGCCCCGATGCCGTGGCACGCCTGTGGTCGCAATCGGGCGCGGCCATCGCGCGCGCCGGCGCGCTGCTGCGCGAACTCAACCCGCCTTTCATCGCGCTTTGCGCGCGCGGATCATCCGATCATGCCGCGATCTTCTTCAAATATGCCTGCGAATCCCTCCTTGGCTTGCCCGTCGTGTCGGTCGGTCCCTCGATCGCCTCGATCTATCAGACACCCCTCCGCGCCAAGGGTGCAGCGATGCTGCTCATCTCTCAATCCGGCCGCAGCCCCGACTTGTTGGCGCTGGCCAAGAATGCGCAGGCAGGCGGGGCCAAGGTGATCTCGATCGTCAATGACGCGCAATCACCGGCGGCCGAGCTTGCCGATCTCACGATTCCCTTGGCAGCCGGTCCGGAAAAGAGCGTTGCCGCCACGAAATCCTGCCTCTCCTCCATGGCCGCCGGCCTCGGCATTCTCGCCGAATTCGCCGGCCATGATGAATTGCGCCGCGCGCTCGCCGATCTTCCGGCTGACCTTGCCAAGGCACTCAGGATGGATTGGTCAGCCTTGCCGGCAACCTTCCACGCCGCGCGCTCGGCCCTCGTCATTGGCCGCGGCATGGGTCTTCCCATCGCCATGGAAGCCGCCCTGAAGTTGAAGGAAACGGCGGCGCTGCATGCAGAACCCTACAGCGCCGCCGAAGTGCTGCATGGCCCGATCGAAATCGTCGACGAGGGCTTTCCCGTTCTCATGTTCCGCCAGGACGATGCCTCAGCCCCCTCGCTCGATCATTGCGCCAAGACGCTGCGCGCGGCTGGAGCCAAGGTGCTGGTCACGGGTCGCGATCTGCCAATGGCAACCGGCCAGCATCCGGCCACCGCGCTCATCGCCGCCATGGCCAGCGGGTATCTCGCGATCGAACAGGTAAGCCTTGGCCGCAAGCTCGACCCCGACCATCCCCGTCTCCTGAAGAAAGTGACGGAAACCGTGTGATGTCAGCGTTTGCGTTCATCGGCGTCGACATCTTTGACGGCACTGGCGTCCGCCGGGATCATGCCGTCATCATCCGCGATGGCAGGGTGGCCGATCTGCTTCCCGCAGCCCAGCTCGGCAGTGACATGGCGACTGAACGTCTCGCTGGCCACATGTTGGTGCCCGGTTTCATCGATGTGCAGGTGAATGGCGGTGGTGGCGTGCTGCTCAATGACGCGCCGAATGTGGCGGGTATCGGCAGGATCTGCGATGCGCACGCCCTCTTTGGCACGACGTCGCTGCTGCCGACGCTCATTACCGATACACCGGCCCTGACGGCCACGGTGGTTGCCGCCGTTAAGCAGGCGCTCGCCGCCAATCTGCCGGGCTGCCTTGGCCTTCATCTCGAAGGCCCGTTCCTGTCGCCGGAACGGCGCGGCGCCCATGACGCGCAGCTCATCCGCCAGATGAACGATGCCGACGTCGATCTCCTGCTCGGCCTGGGGCTTCAAACCCTGCTCGTCACCTTGTCGCCGGAACGCGTGCAGCCCCGCATCATCCGGCGCCTCGCCGATGCCGGCATCGTCGTCAGCCTCGGCCATTCCAATGCCAGCTATGACCAGGTCCTGGCGGCGGTCGATGCCGGCGCCCGCGGCGTCACGCATCTCTTCAACGCCATGTCGCCCTTGACCCATCGCGCCCCCGGCGTCGTCGGTGCGGCACTCGATTCCGGTCAGCTCTGGTGTGGCCTCATCGCCGACGGCCATCACGTGCACAAGGCGGCCATCGACATCGCCCTACGCGCCAAGCGCGGGCCCGGGCGCATCTTCCTCGTGACCGATGCCATGTCGACCGTGGGGTCCGACATCCAGAGCTTCGATCTCAACGGGCGACGCATCACGCGCCAGGACGGCGTCTTGGTGCTGGATGACGGCACGCTCGCCGGTTCCGATCTCGACATGATGGCTGCCGTGCGCTTCATGGTGCAAGGCGTCGGCCTCGACCTCCTCCAGGCGCTGCGCATGGCCTCGGTGGACCCCGCGGACTTCCTCGGGCGCCAAGACATCGGCCGCATCGCGGCGGGCGCGCGCGCCGATTTCGTCCTCATCGATCATGATCTCCGGGCCAAGGCCGTCTGGCGCGGTGGCGTGCGGCGATGACCCGGGGCTTCAGCGTGCTGGGCGCCGTCACCGCTCCCGGCACCCGCATCAACGAGGATGCCTATGCGATTTGGCCAGGGCCGGAAGCGCGTGCCGCCTGGGTCCTTGATGGTGTCACGGGGATCAACGATCATCCATTGCTGCCCGGCCCGACGGATGCCGCCTGGTTCGTGGCGCAGGTGCAGGAGATCCTGCCGAGATTGCTCGCCGCCGGTTCGGACGTGCCGACAGAAACACTTCTTGGCCGGCTCATCGGCGAGCTCCGCGCCACGCAGGAACGCTCATGGCGCGATGGCATGAGCGGTGATCACGGCGAGACGCCGGCCGCAAGCTTCACGCTGGCGCGGCGGATCGGCGACGAGATAGAAATCGCGCGCCTCGGCGATTGTCCGGTTCTGCTGGAGACTCATGACGGGCGGGTTCATCTCCTCGACGATGCGATCCTGGCGGAGATCGAGGCGGACCTCAAAAGGCAGATCCTGGCACACCGTGCGCGCGGTGTGCATGAGGCGGCGACCCTGTTCCAGGAAATGCGGCCGGCCCTGCGGGCGATCCGGCAGCGGCGCAACCAGGCAGGCGGCTACGGCGTGCTAAGCGCCGAACAAAACTCGATCGGCCTGCTGCAGCGCGACCGCTTTCCGGCGAAGGATATCCGGCACCTGTTGCTGCTCAGCGATGGCTACTATCGGCTCGTCGACGTCTATGGTCACGACAGCAACGAAAGCCTCCTGCAGCAGACCATCGCCCAGGGCCCGGCGGAGAACCTTGCCAGACTGCGCCGCATTGAGGCCGAGGATCCGACCGGCGTCAAACATCCGCGCCTCAAAATGGCGGATGACGCCACGGCGTTATTGCTTGCGGTCGATTAGTTCTCTTGCGCGATCTCGCGCAGGGCCCGCTCGAACACATCGACCGGCTGCCCGCCCGAGATCAGGTATTTCTCGTTGATGACGATCGCCGGCACGGCATTGATTCCCTGTTGGCGATAGAATGCCTGCTCGGCGCGGACGTCATCAGTATAGGTGCCATCCGCCAGAATCTGCCGCGCCTTCTTTTCGTCGAGGCCGACCGAGGTCGCCACTTTCACCAAGGTCTCGTGGTCCGACATCTTGGCACCGTCGGTGAAATAGGCCTTGAACATGGCATGCTTCAGCGCCGCCTGCTTGCCCTCGGCTTCCGCCCAATGCAACAGGCGATGCGCGTCGAAGGTGTTGTAGATGCGGCTCCCTTCATGCATGCGCATCTCGAAGCCGAGATCGGCCGCGCGCTCTTTGATCATGACGCGGGCCTGCGCCGATTGTTCCGGCGTCGAGCCGTATTTCTCACCGATATGCTCGACGATGTTCTGCCCGTCTGGCCCCATTTGCGGATTGAGCTCAAAGGGATGGAAATGCATCTCGGCAGCGACCGTGCCATTGAGCCGCGCCAACGCCGTTTCCAGCGCCTTGAGGCCGATGATGCACCACGGGCACGACACATCCGACACGAAATCGATTTTCAAATTCTGCGCCATCCCGGCCTCCTTGATCTGCAGCCGCAGTCAACGGCCTATCTCGGCGGCGCGCAAGATCATTTCGACCGGTGCGATATGCCCTTGTTCGAGGGCAGCCATGACATTCTGCAGCCGTATCTTGGCTTGCGGACCCATGATGACGTGAAGCCCCAATGGTGGCGGGCCTTCCGCAGCGGCACGCGCGCGCATGATCTTCACCTGCTCCAGCACGCTGTCACGCCGGTTGTGCTCCACCTCCAGCACGAAACCGGCATTCTCGAGCCATTGCCGATAGGCCGCCGGCTTGGCGACAAAGCTGGTCGCCGGCAGCGCCGACCACGGCATGGGATAGGTGAGATCGGCATCGCCCATCGCCATGACGTCATAGACGGCAAAGCGCCCGCCCGGCCGCAGGATGCGGCGCACCTCGGCAAAGAGGGCCGGCTTGTCGGCGATGTTCATGCCGACATGAATGAGGCAGGCGGCATCGAAGCCGCCGGCCGCAAAGGGCATCGCCAGGGCGCTTCCCACCTCGAACGACGCCTTGCCGGCCAGATCGCAGCGTTCGGTCAGCATCCGGGCGGCCGCGACGAATTCCGGCGTGAGGTCGAGCCCCGTCACGCGGCACTGATGCCGTGCCGCAAAGTAGCGCGCCGGCCCGCCGATGCCGCAGCCGATATCCAGCACATGCTGGCCGGCCGACAACCCCAGATCGCTGGCAAGGCGCGCCGTTTGCTCGCGCCAGCCGAGATGAAATTCATCCAGCCCGGCAAGGTCATCGATCGAGAGATGCGCCATGTCCTTCCCGGCCGCGGCGAGCGCTGCAAGGATATTCGCCTCCAGATCCTTGCTGCCGTAATGCCGGGCGACCTGCTGCTCGATCGTCATGACCCTGGCCCTCCCATACGCCCCCAAAAAAAATGCATGCCCCGGGGAACCGTTTCCCTGCGCCGCGTTTCTCTCTCGACGCATCCCGACGCGGCGCTTGGGGCGTCGGTGGAGGGAGACATCATGCGGTACCGGCTCACCTTCGGTTCCTTGCTGACCTTATCACTCCTGGTGCCGGCGCTCACGAGCAACGCCGACGAACGCGGCGACTGGCGCCAGCCATTGCCGGCATCGGCGGGTTCGCCCGAAACGATTGCCAAGTTCGACACCGCAGCAACTGGCGCCTTCTCAGCCGATGACGCCCAGGAACGGCTCGAACAGGCGGGTTATGCCGGCATCGCCGATCTGGAACAGGTCAATCCCTTCGTCTGGCGCGCGACCGGGCGCAAGGGCGGTGCTATCTATGCGCTGACCGTCGATTTCAACGGCACGGTCGTTGGCATCAACGCGCCCTGAGGCCGAATTCTCGGCAGAAATCCGCGCTTCATCACCGCGCGGGAATCCGAGCGCTCAAAATACTTAGCGTCTTGATTAAAATCTTGACCACACAGCCGCTCCCGCACTATACCCACGGGCAAAGTGCATAATCCTTGGATATCTGGAGAGGCGGCTATGCGGACCATCAATCATTTCATCGGCGGCAAGGAAGTGGCGGGCACATCGGGCCGCACCTCCGACGTATTCAACCCGGCGACTGGCGAGGCCCAGGCCAAGGTCCATCTGGCGACCGCGCAGGAAGTCGACGCCGCCGTCAAGAACGCGCAAGGTGCCTTCCCCGGCTGGGCCAATACCCCGCCGCTGACGCGCGCGCGCATCATGTTCAAGTTCAAGCAGTTGGCCGAAGACAATGCCGACCAGATCGTCGCCATGATCACGGCCGAGCACGGCAAGGTCCTCTCCGATGCCCGGGGCGAATTCACCCGCGGCCTTGAAGTCATCGAATTCGCCTGCGGCGCGCCGCAGCTCCTCAAAGGCGAGTTCTGCGAAAACGTCGGCACCAATGTGGATTCCTGGTCGGTGCGCCAGCCCTTGGGCGTCGTCGCTGGCATCACGCCGTTCAACTTCCCGGCCATGGTGCCAATGTGGATGTTCCCGACCGCGCTGGTCGCCGGCAATTGCTTCATCCTGAAGCCCTCCGAGCGCGACCCGTCGGTCTCGATCATGGTCGCCGATCTGCTGAAGAAAGCGGGCCTCCCCGATGGCGTCTTCAACGTCGTCCAGGGCGACAAGGTGGCGGTCGACGCGCTCCTCACCCATCCCGGCATCGAAGCGATCAGCTTTGTGGGCTCGACGCCGATTGCCGAATACATCTACACGACCGGCACTGCGCACGGTAAGCGCGTCCAGGCTCTGGGCGGCGCCAAGAACCACATGATCATCATGCCCGATGCCGATATGGACCAGGCTGCCGACGCCCTCATGGGGGCTGGCTACGGGTCGGCCGGCGAGCGTTGCATGGCGATCTCGGTCGCCGTTGCGGTGGGCGACAAGGTCGGCGACACCATCGTCGACAAGCTCAGCCCCCGCGTGCGCGGCATGAAGGTGGCGCCGGGCACCGATCCCGAAGCCGAAATGGGCCCGCTGGTCACCAAACAGCATTACGAGAAGGTGAAGGGCTATATCGACGCTGGCGTCAAGGAAGGTGCCAAGCTGGTGGTCGATGGCCGCACGCTGAAGCTGCAGGGCTATGAGAACGGCTACTTCATGGGCGGCTCCCTGTTCGACCACGTCACGCCGGAGATGAAGATCTACAAGGAAGAGATTTTCGGCCCGGTGCTCTCCGTCGTGCGCGTGCCCGATTACGCCAGTGCCGTGAAGCTCATCAACGACCATGAATACGGCAACGGCACGGCGATCTTCACCCGCGACGGCGACGCCGCCCGCGACTTCACCTCGCGCATCAAGGTCGGCATGGTCGGCGTCAACGTGCCGATCCCTGTGCCGATGGCCTTCAACAGCTTCGGTGGCTGGAAGCGTTCGCTGTTCGGCGACCACCACATGCACGGCATGGAAGGCATCCGCTTCTTCACCAAGCTGAAGACGATCACCGGCCGCTGGCCGACCGGGATCCGCTCGGGCGCCGAATTCGTCATGCCCACCATGAAGTGACGGGCGATGAAGTAAACACCTTCAGATCGCTTTATAATGACGGCCGGATCGGTTAAACCCGATCCGGCCGTTTCGTTTTTAGTGAGCCCCTGAATGCCGATCTCGCCCTTCCTCGCCGATACCTTTGCCCTCGCCCGCGCGGGAGGCTGGTCGCGACGGCAGATGCTGGCGGCCCTGACCGGTGGAACGGCAGCTCTGATGTTGCCCGCCAGATCCCAGGCCGCCGCCAAGGAGCTGGTGTTCGCCAGCTGGGGCGGCGACGAGATCAAGAGCCTCACCCGCGCCTATGGCAAAAGCTACGAAACGGCGACCGGCACCTCGGTCGTCTTCGACGGCACGGGTCCGACCGAAGGCGCCATCCGAACCTTGGTCGATTCCGGCGACGTGACCTGGGATCTCTGCGATGCCGATGGATTCACCGCCATGCGCCTTGGCGCCAGCGGGCATTTGAGCGCCATCGACTACAAGACGGTGGACGCCGCCAAGATCATGTCGCCCTTCGCCTTTACCCATGGCGCTGGCGGCTATACCTATTCCTACGTCCTCGCCTTCGATACCGAGCGCTTTGCCGCCCGCCCGCCGATGAGTTGGAAGGACTTCTTCGACACCAAGAATTATCCCGGCGGCCGTGCCGTCTATCGCTGGATGAATGGTGCGCTCGAAGCGGCGATGATGGCGCAAGGTGGCGACAAGCCATACCCGATCGACCTCACCGTGGCCCTCAACCGCCTCTCGCGCCTCAAGCCCAATCTGCAGACCTGGGAGACGGGCGAACAGGTGCAGCAGATGTTCACCGACAAGACTATCTCGATGGCGTGCCTGTGGCACACCCGCGCCGTGGCGCTCGCCAAGGAAACGGAAGGCAAGATCGCCTTCACCTGGGCCGGGGGCATTCTCTATCCCGGCGTCTGGGTGGTGCCCAAGGGCAATCCCGGCGGCATCGATGCCTTCAAGCTGATTGCGCACATGCAGGATGCCGGGCGGCAGATCGAATTCACCAATCTGCAGCGCGTGGGCCCCGCCAATCCGGAAGCGACGGCCGCCATGCCCAAGGCCCTGCGCGATTACGACCCGACCCAGCCCGACAACCTCAGCCAACAGGTGATTGTCGACAGCAAGTGGTGGGCAGACAATTTCGACAAGGCGCGCACCGAATTCGCCGACATGCTGCAGCGGAGCTGATTCCGGTCGGGGCGCTCAGAACCGCTTCATCATCCAGACGACGATCGCGATCACCCCCGCCAAAAAGGCGCAGATGCCCAAGGCAGCGGCGATCTGCCCTTCGCGCATTTTCGGCCCGGCTGGCTTGGCCCAGCCTTGATAGCCCGGCATGCGCTTTTGCATGATGCCCAGCGCTTCCCGGATGCCCGCCAGCGATGTCTGTGGCGCCACCGACAGGGTGGCATGGACGATTCCAGCCTGCGCCGCATTGATGCCGTGCTGGCTGGCGATCGATGTCAGGTCCTGGGCAATGGCGGCACCGCCCTTGGCCGGATCATGCAGCAGGTTGTAATAGCCGCGGGCCGGGCTAGAGAGGATGCCTTCGTGGGCGCTGTTCGTCAGCGTCTCGCCGACGCTGCGCTCGAAGGCTTCGATCGCAGCATGCCCCATGCCGTCGAGGCGCCGCGTATCGCTCAGGCCACCGACCTCGATCGTGGTGAGGTCGAGTGAGGCTTGCGCTTGCGATGCGGCCATTTCGACCAGGCGCAGGAACTGGTCTTCATCCACCATGACCACCGGCAGGTCGAGATCGTCGAGGCCTTCCGCGCCGCCGGTATCGCGGCTGAACATCAGCCAGTTATCGTCGGCCGAGCGCCCCGCTTGCGCTTCCATGGCGTAGGATCGGATGCCACCGACCGAGGATTGCAGCGACACCAGCGCGGCACGCTTCCCGCTTGGCCGGTTGATCTGCCCCATGAAGCGGCGAAAATGCGGTCGCTCGTCATGGGTCAGGAAGGAAAAGACCGACTTGCCGATGACGCTTTGCAGGCTGTGGCCCAGATGTTCGCTGCAGGCGCCGCGTCCTTCCAGGATGCGGCCATCCTTATCCACCAGGAAGGATAGTTCCCATGTCCCCTGCAGACTCATCAAGGCTCCCGGAAAATCGATCAGCGGGCCAGGACCAGAGCGGCGTTGGCATTGATCGGCGCAGCGTAACCATGCAGGAATAGCGGTTGATAGTTGGTTAACCGGGCGGGGAAACAAATGGTCGATGATATCGCCTATCTCAGTGCAGTCGAACTGGTAACACTTTACCGGGCCGGCAAATTGTCGCCCGTCGAAGCGACCGAGGCAGCGCTCCAGGCCATCGACCGCCACAACCCGCGCTTCAATGCCTTTTGCCTGGTCGATCGCGACGGTGCGCTTGCGCAGGCGCGCCGGTCGGAGGAACGCTGGCAGCGCAATGCGCCTTGCGGCCTCATCGACGGCGTCCCCGTCTCGATCAAGGATCTCGTCCTCACCAAAGGCATGCCGACCTTGCGCGGCTCGCGCCTGGTTGACCCCGCGCAGGCCTGGGACGATGACGCGCCAAGCGCTGCACGGCTCAAGGAACATGGCGCTGTCATCCTGGGGAAGACGACCACGCCGGAGTTCGGCTGGAAGGGTGTGACCGATTCACCGCTCACCGGCATCACCCGCAACCCCTGGGATGCCGGCAAGACCCCGGGTGGTTCCAGCGGCGGCGCTGCGGTCGCGGCGGCTGCCGGCATGGGCGCCCTTCATATCGGCACCGATGGCGGCGGCTCGATCCGCATTCCGGCAAGCTTCAGCGGCATCGTCGGCTTCAAGGCGACCTTCGGCCGGGTCCCCGCCTTCCCGCTCTCGCCCTTCGGGAGCCTCGCCAATGTCGGGCCGATGACCCGGACGGTGGCTGATGCCGCCCTCATGTTCTCGGTCATCTCGCGCCCGGATCCGCGCGATTGCTACACCCTGCCGGTCGAGCCGGCCGATTATCATGAAACGCTCAACGGCAATATCGCCGGCTGGCGCATCGCCTATGCGCCGACCCTTGCCGGCGCCAAGGTCGATCCCGAAATTGCCGCCAGCGTGGCGACTGCCGCCAAGGTGTTCGAAACCCTGGGCGCCAAGGTCGAGTTGGTCGAGCACGTACTCGACTCCAGTCTCGCCACCTTCCAGACGCATTGGTTCGGTGGTGCTGCTTTCCTGGTGAATCAGTTCCCGGCGGAAAAGCAGAAGCTGCTCGACCCGGGCCTCGCCGGCGTTGTCGAAATGGGCCGGCGCATTTCGTTGATGGATCATCTGGCCGCCGTCAAGGCGCGCGAGGCGATGGGCACGGCCATGAACCGCTTTCACCAGCGCTATGATCTGCTGCTGACACCGACCATGCCCATTCCGGCCTTTGCCGCCGGCCATGATTTCCCGCCGGAAGGCGGCGACAAGCAATGGTCGGATTGGACGCCCTTCACCTATCCTTTCAACCTCACGCGCCAGCCGGCGATATCCGTGCCCTGCGGCCTCACTGCGGCCGGATTGCCGATCGGCCTGCAGATCGTGGGGCCGCTCTATGGCGACCGTGCGGTGTTGAATGCGGCCCGCGCCTTCGAGCAGGGCCGCCCCTTCCACCACCCAACCCTCTGACGGGACGACGGTTTCGCCATGGCCCGGCTGGTGACAATCGGACGCATGGCGATGTGTCGCGCGACCGCTATGGTCAGCACCCTCTGTTGATTGAAGGACCCACAATGGCGCCCGTTGAAACATCGCGTTGGACCACCGCCTTCCTTCGCGGCTGCCGGCGCAAATGCCCGCGCTGCGGCCAGGGGTCGATGTTTCGCGGCTATCTGACCATCGCCGAGACGTGCGCCGTCTGTCATCTGCCATTCGAACCCTTACGCGCCGATGACGCGCCGGCTTACTTCACCATCTTCATCGTCGGCCATATCGTGGTGAGCGGCCTATTGTTGCTGGAAAGCTACGCCCATCCGCCCACTTGGGTGCAACTGGCAATCTGGCTGCCGGCCACCGTCGTCATGTCGGTGGCACTGCTCCCTTATCTCAAGGGTGCCGTGATGGCCGTGATCTACTGCTCCCACGCCAAGGGATAGCGCGTCGCTACTGCGCGTCGCGGTGCCAGCCTTGGACCCAGCCTTCGACCTCTTCGCCGGGCATGGGGCGGGCCACGTGATAGCCCTGCATTTCATCGCAGCCGAGATCGCTGAGGAGCTGCCAGTCCTTGGGCCCCTCGACTCCTTCGGCCACCGTCTTGAAGCCCAATTGCCTGGCTAGCTTCAGCGAGTATTCCAGCACGCCGTAGAATTGCGGCTGGTCGAAGACGCCGGTCACCAGCGCCTGGTCGATCTTCACTTCGGTGAACGGCGTGCGCGCCAGCTGCTCAGGCGTTCCCATGCCGGTGCCGAAATCATCGATCGACAGACCAAACCCCTTGATGCGGAGCCGCGCCAGCGCTTCCAGTGACGTGGCGGCCTCGGTGATGGCGACCGTTTCCGTCACCTCGAGCAGGATCCGCTCATGCGGCACGTCATGCTGCCGGGCCAAAAGGGCAATCCGCTCGGGCAGATCCGGCTCGCTCAGCGCATTCTCGGTGAGGTTGACCGAGACGGCGATGTCGATGCCGCTGTCGCGCCAGATGCGCGCCCAGGCGATCGATTTTTCCAGCACCACATCGGTGATGCCGTCGATGAGGCCGGTCCGATCGGCGAGCGGAATGAAGGCCCCTGGCGACACCAGCCCGCGATCGGGATGGCGCCAGCGGATGAGCGCCTCGACCGCCGTCACCACGCCGTCTGCGCGGCGCACGCGCGGCTGGAAATGCGGCACGAACTGCTTGTCGGCAATCGCATGGCGCAGGTCTTCGACCGTGACGTGGACCGAGCGTGACTTCAACAAAGGTGCTGCCGCGCGCCGCGCCACCAGCCGTACGATCAGCGGGCGCAGACTCTCCGGGCTGATCGGGCGCTTGACGTGACCGGCAAATTCGATCCCGAATCCGCGCGCCATCGTCTCGACCGTGCGAATGATCGCATCGTCGAGGGCCGAGGCAATGACCACATGCCCGACCAGGCGCCGCTCCGCCGCGCGCCGCACGAATTCGACGCCGTCGATGGCCCCGCTCTCGCTTGCGGCTTTGACATCGGTGATGACCAGATCGACCGGTCGTTCCTGCGCATCCAGCAGGGTCAGCGCCTGGAGCGGTGTCTCCGCTTCCAGAACTTCGGCGGCACCACTGTCGCGCACCATCTTCACCGCCATGCGGCGGGTGACGTTCTGCTCATCGATCACGAGCACGCGTAAGCCGGCCGTCACCTCCGGCATGGCAACCTCACCACCGCTCGTTCGGGCGGGGTGTCGGGATCACGCCTTCAGCTCCAGGATGACATACCATTTCTTCACCGCCTCGACGGTTTCCCAGGTACCGCTGAAACCCTTTGGGATGATGAAGGCATCGCCCGTCTTGAAAGTCTCGGCGACACCATCGGCGCCGGTCAGGATCGCCTTGCCGGCCAGGATGGCGCAGAATTCCTCCTCGCCGTAATTGACCTGCCACTTGCCGACCGAGGATTCCCAGATGCCGGCAAAGAACTGGCCGGTCTTGTCGGTATAGTAGTTCTGCAGTTTCGTGCTGGGATTGCCGCTGACAATATTCCCCGGCACGCCGGTCTCGATGGCTGGCGGATTGGCTCCGAACCGGATCAACTTGACGCTCATCTCATTCCCCCGAAATGCGCCCATCGGGCGCCCAAAACGTCGGAGATTCTTAGCATCATCGGCGGGTTGGCGCCACCGGCGGCACCTCACAAGGTTGTGGCGCTCTGGCCCCCGGTCCTGGCTCGGCCAATCGCTCACCGCGCCCGCTTTGCGAACATGGCTGCCCAGCGCCCATCCCGCTTTGACGATGATGCCTGCCCCTTCTACGATCCGCGCCCATCAATGCCGCCGCAGGATCGCCCGATGACATCACCAGATTCCACCGCACCAGCCACCTGGCGCAGCTTGTTCAGCCATGGCCTCGGCCTCTACGTCATCATGCTCAATCTCGGTATCGGATTGCATGCGGTGGACGTCTTCGTCGTGTCGACCGTCATGCCGGATGTGGTGCGCGACCTGGGCGGTGCGCATTTCTATGCCTGGTCGACCATGCTCTACATGGTGGCCTCGATCATCGGCGCCGCGGCGACGGCGCCCTTGCGCCTGCGTTTCGGTGGTCGCCGCGCCTATTGCGCCGGCGCCATCCTCTTTCTGATCGGTTCAGTGAGTTGCGCCACGGCGCCGAATATGGAGCTCTTCATCATCGCGCGTTTCGTGCAAGGCTTCGGCGGCGGCATCGTGCTGTCGCGCTCGATGGCGATGGTGGGCGAGCTTTTTCCCGAACATCTCAAGAAGCCGATCCTGGCGCTCATCTCATCTACCTGGGGCGTTGCGGCTTTGATCGGCCCGGCACTGGGCGGCAGTTTCGCCGCCTTCCATTTCTGGCGTGGTGCCTTCTGGTTCAACCTGCCCTTCGTGCTGCTCTTCCTCGGCGTTGCGCTCACACGCCTCCCTGCCGACAAGACGCAGAAAGGTGAGATCCCGCAATTCCCCTTCGGCCGCCTGGCATTGCTTGTAGCCGGTGTCATGAGCATCGGTATCGCCAGCGAAGGCGCCAATCTGGCCGAGCGCGTCGGCCTCATCGTGCTGGCCCTCGTCCTCGTCTTCGTGACCTTCACGCTCGACCGGCGCGGCCTCAACCGCATTTTCCCGAGCCAGCCCTTGTCCTGGCGCACCACAACCGGCACCGGCTATTGGGTGATGTTCCTGGCGTCGATGACGCATACCGTCATCGGCGTCTTCCTGCCGCTGGCTCTGCAGGAATTGCACGGCCAGACCCCGATCGCCGCCGGTTACATGATGGCGATCCTCGCCATTGGCTGGACGGCGGCCTCCGTCTTCACCGCGAAATGGCAGGGCGCCAAGGCCTTCACCGCCATGGTCTGTGGTCTCGCCTTCTGCGTCATCGGCCTCGTCTCGCTGGCGCTGGGCGTCGTGGTCCTGCCGCCCCTGGCGATCGCCGCCTTCAACGGCCTGGTCGGCATCGGCCTCGGCTCGTCCAATCTCCATGTCGTCGCGGCCACCATGCGCCACGCCGCCAAGGGCGAGGAATCGATCACCGCCTCCTCTATCCCCACCATGCGCTCGCTCGGCATCGCCTTCGGTGCGGCAGCGGCCGGTGCCATCGCCAATGCCGCCGGCCTCACCGATGCGCTCGCACCGGCCGATGTCGCCCATGCCGTGACCTGGGTTTTGTCGGTGGGTGCCCTGGCGCCGATGCTGGGCCTGGTCTTCGTATGGCGCTTCATCGCTTTGGTGAAGCGCCAGGCCATCTAGCCGAGCTTGGGCTTGCAGCGCGCCCAGGCGGCACGGCGCGACAGGCTGATCCACCAGCGCGACAGCCTGGTCGAGGCATTGAGTGCCGTCTTCCCCTCGGGCGTTGCCATCAAATAGCCCGCGATCGGCATCAGCATGATGTCAGCCAGGCTGAGATCATGTCCGATCAGGAATTCCGAGCGTTCGCCGTCATGGGAAAGCAGCGACAGCTGTTCGACGGCATAGAGCGAATCCTGCATCGCCGGAATGATGCGGGTGACGAGGTGGAGATCCGGCGCCCCGCCCAGGAACGGCACGAACAGGCGCTGCGCGATCACGACGCCGACGGCCGAGGGGGCGAGATGGGCCCGGATCACCGCCATGATCTGGGTCATCAGCGCCCGGTCGCGGGGGTTTTCCGGCTGCAGGATCGGCCCCGGAAAGCCTTCGTCGACATAGCGCAGGATCGCCTCGAGATCGAACAGCATCAGCCCGGCATGGGCGAGGGTCGGCTGGCGCTCGCTCAGATAGGTGAGGAGCTCGGCGAGTCGAAAACCGCCTGCCTTCAGCAGATCCGGCTCCTGGACGGCATAAATGAGACCTTTTTCTTCGCATGCCAGGCGCGCGGCAGCCACATGGGTGCCGTTGAGGGGCCCGGAAAGAAGGATTTCGGTCATGACATGGACGTTACCGGGCGCTGGACCGGCCCGCAATGCCGCTTGGTTAACCGGTGAAAAAGATCGCTGAAAGCCGTCTTTTGTCAGAGGATTAGCGGTCCCCGTTAATACTCTATCAACTGAATAGTGTTGCATGGCAGCAACACAAATTTGCTAGTTTTTTCAGCATGATGACGCTTAATTAACCACTGCCCAAAGACTTGACATTGCACTGCAAAATCGCCATCTTTGCCTCGTGACGACGCATTTCTCCCCTGACAGGCGTCGTCACAAGGCGCCCCTCATGGGCGTTTCCTCCCAGAACTTGGGCCGTGCCGTCAGGCACGGCCTTTTTTTCTGCCGATGAAGAAACGGCCCCCGAGCCGGCCAAAATCCTTAATTTGTCGGAGTAGAGGCGACGCCGTCGCCCAGTGCCCGCTGCATCAGCACGGTATCGACCCAGCGGCCGAACTTGCGGCCGATCCCCTTGAAGGTGCCGGTCATCTCGAACCCCAGCGCCCGATGGACGCCGATCGAGGCCGCATTGGCCGAATCGCCGATGACGGCGATCATCTGCCGCTTGCCGCAGGCGGTCGCATCGGCGATGAGACGCGCGAGCAGCGCCCGCCCCAAGCCTTGGCCTTGGAACGCCGGATCCAGATAGATCGAATCCTCGACCGTGAAGCGATAGGCGCTGCGCGGCCGGTAGGGGCTGGCATAGGCATAGCCGGCGATCTCGCCGCCCGGCCCCTCGGCCACCACATAGGGCAGCCCCATCTCGGCAATGGACCGCCAGCGGCGCGTCAGTTCATCGATATCCGGCGGCGTCTCCTCGAAGCTGGCGAGGCCCGTCAGAACGTGGTGCGCATAGATGCGCTGGATGACGCCAAGATCGCCCGCAACGGTGGGCCGCAATGAAAATGCCGTCACCGCGCCCTCATCCTTTCAGCAAGTCGGCGGTCTTCTCGGCCAACATGCTGATAAGCCCGGTCATATTCGCCTGCATCGCGGCAAAGCCGGCGCTACGCTCCAGCGAGCGTTCATTCACATAGAGCGCGCGGTTGATTTCGACCTGCAGCACATGCACGCCGGTTGCCGGTCGGCCGTAATGCTGCGTCACATACCCGCCGGAATAGGGCGAATTGCGCCGCATGTTGGCGCCGCCCGCACGCAAAAAGGCATCGACCGCCGCGGTCACTGCTGGCGCGCAGGAAGCGCCGAAGCAATCGCCCAACACGAAGTCGACCCGGCCCTGGCCACCCGGGCCCCGCTCGCCGGGACCGCCGACCGATGGCATCGAATGGCAATCGAGAATGAGACAGGCGCCGAACTTGGCGATCGCCTCGTTGCTGAGCGCGTTGAGGGCGGCGTGATACGGCCGGTAATAGACGGCAAGGCGCGCCTCTGCCTCGGCGAAGGAGAGCTTGCGGCGATAGATCTCGCGGTCATTGGCGCCAAGCCGTGGCACCACGCCAAGGCCTGCGGCGACCCGGGGCGAGGCGGTATTGGCGCCCGCCGGCAACCGGTCGCTGAACATGCTGGGGTCAAGCTCCAGCGGCTCTCGGTTGACGTCGCAAAAACTGCGCGGGAACAGCGCCGCCAGCAGCGGCACGCCAACGCTGGGTGCAGCACTCACCAATTCGTCGACATAGCAATCCTCTGAGAGACGCAATTCCTGTTGCGTCAAACCGGTGCTGGCCAGGAAGTCCGGTGGGTAATGCTGGCCCGAATGTGGCGAGGCGACAATCAGCGGGGCCCGCCACGTCTCGGGGCGGACCAGATTGAGGATGGCGTGACCGGGCGCGACGGAATCATGCCCCGTCTCTGTCCCGGTCGGCTCGCGATGGAAATCACCGTTGGGCATCCACTGATGGTTTAGAGAAATTTACCGCCGCTGTCACGGGGCGGGAGCGTTGAAAGCGGCGATTTTTGCGCCGTTTTCCCGTGCCTATCCCCTTTGCTAGCCAGTGGAAATCCGCACGCAATTGGATCGCCGCAGCGGCAAGGCTTGCATTCCCCTGGCGAGGATGCTATTTCGCCACCCGCCGACCGAACGGGCCTTCCCTTGTTGCCCGCTCACGCCACCACCCCCGAGTTCCAGGCGGGCTGGTCGCAGGTCACGGCGGGCGGTTAGCTCAGCGGGAGAGCACTACCTTGACATGGTAGGGGTCACAGGTTCAATCCCTGTACCGCCCACCATTCCTTCCAATTAAAATCAGCACTTCCTCGCAATTGTGCCGCGGGCGATTGAGAGCGATCCGGCAAGATAAGGCAGAACACGGCATGAACCGGCAGCTGAAGCCGTGCAGAAGCCGTGCACTTGTTGCCCGGTCGTTCCACACAACAGATCCGCTTATATAGCCGCTCGTCATAATCTATCGGTACGTCCGCCATGAGGCATTTCTCGGCTTGCCGGCACATCTCTTGCGCGAAGAAGAGTCTTCGACGGAGGTGTGGGCTCTCGATCGAAATCTTATGGTGAATGTTTCCGGAGCTTATTCGACGAGGGGTGTTTCCGCCTCGCGCGCGGGATGCGTCCCGGATCCGGGTGCGCGAAGAATGCCTCGCTCTGACTCACGACGTCGCGGCTGGGGTCCGTGGCCGTGCCAAGTCTTTCGACCGGCGTCATTTGCACCTGCTCTTACAGCTGGCCGAACGAAGGCGTGCATGCCAGCTTCCGGCGGAACAAAACTGCCTTATGAGCGCGTCTCGCTCCACCCTAATATTCCATCTGCATACTGCTACATAAGCGTCGCCCCAACTGACTTTGAGATGACGGCAACTCTGGAGACGCGCTCTATTGCAAACCTAGCCACCGTCTACAGGAAGTGATGGAGCTTAGCGTTCACAAACTGCTAATATTAGCTGTGGCTTCAGCAGGTAACTTGCGAACAAACTGGCAGCTAGCCAATTGCGAGTTTTCTAGATTTGCCCAAGAGTGACGGTTAGCAGCCGAATCGACGCATTTTCGGCCCTAACCTGGTGATGCAAGCAATACGGACGGACATGGATACAATTAAAAAGAAACTTAAGAGGCTGAGAGCCGGTAATCCTCCCCGTTTCATGGACTTGTTCGCGGGTTGTGGCGGTATCACTCTTGGTTTTGTCACGGCCGGATTTGAACTGGTAGCTTCGGTTGATTCCGATCCCTGGGCAGCCGAATCACACGGCGCCAATTTCGCCCACATTTCCTATGGCTCGCGTCAACAAGGCCATTTCAAGGCCCGCGACATAATGATCGAAACGCCAAGTTCGATTTTCCGCGACCTGGGAATTGATGGCGCAGCCGACGACCAGGTTGACGTTCTAGTAGGCGGGCCGCCATGCCAGGCATTCGCCAGGGTCGGGCGGGCGAAGCTGAGGCACGAAGCGCACCGTCGCGATGAGGACGATGCCGATGTGGCCTTTCTTGTCGACGGGCGGGTGAACCTGTGGAGAAGATATCTCCACTACGTCCGAAAAACCAAGCCCCTCGCCCTGCTCATGGAGAATGTCCCCGACATCCTGAATCATGGAGGGAAAAATGTCGCGGATACTGTTTCGGAGCACCTCCGGAAAGAAGGATACAGAGTTCGTTACACATTGCTGAATGCGTCATGGTTCGGAGTGCCACAGATCCGCGAACGCATGTTTCTCGTTGGCGTTCATCGGGATCTCGACGAAGACGTACTTTTTCCGGCGCCTACCCATCACACGCCATTGCCACCTGGTTACGAAGGCACCCGGGCGACTGCGCGAAAGCTGATCTCTGAAGCGATCGGCCTTCCCTTTGCCTCAGAGCAAAGTCACCGATGGATAGATGATCCAAGCGAAGGAAGTGCTCTACCTGCGACTACGGCTGAACAGGCCCTCGCAGACCTTCCACCAATCCACGCACTTGAGTTGCTGGAGGCAGGAAAGCTTTCTCGCGGCCGAAAGGATCCTTCCGAGCCGGTGACTTACTTGTCGGTGAAGCCGACGACAAAATGGTCTCGCCTCATGCGTGAATGGCCTGGGTTTGGAGCAAGTGGCCATACGACTGGCCATGTCATCCGATATTTGCCGAGGGACTACAAGATCTTCAGGATGATGGAGGAAGGCTGGGAATACCCGCAGATATGGCGTTTCGTCGAAGCCAAGCGCGAGCAGCTGATGAACGGCCGCTGGCGCGCGGGGGTGAACGGATTTTCGAACAGTCAGGACGCCAAGGAGTTTGCGAGGCAATGGACCCTTCCCTACGATCCCGGGAAATTTCCGAACAAATGGTGGAAGCTTTATCGCGACAGGCCCGTGCGTACCTTAATGGCTCACCTTGGGAAAGACTCCTACAGTCATATTCACTTCGACAGTGAGCAAGCTCGCACAATCTCCGTGCGAGAGGCTGCGCGACTTCAATCCTTTCCGGACGGCTTTTCCCTCAAGGGTTCAATGAATCCGGCGCTGAAGCAGATAGGTAACGCGGTTCCTCCTCTTGTCGCATACGCAATTGCCATGGCTATGAGGACAATGCTGGGGTGCCGGCACCTTCCGGATATTCGCAGTGATGTCCTGGGAGTCGACAGGCGGCTGCTGCACACCACGACCGGGAAGGAAGACAAATGATCTTCCTTATATTACGCCGCCTCACGCATAGCGAACTTGGGATGTTCCATGAGTATCGGCGCCAGGGCAAGGAAGGCTCGAAGCAGCGCGCAGTAAATTTTGACTGGGATGTCGTAGACCGAGTTTTCCCGGCCGCGAAAGATTCAGAGCTGATTTACATGGACTTGCGGTATGACACGGACATCGGTGTCAGCGAGAAAAAGCATTGGCTGAAGCGACAGGATAAGAACTGGCGGCTTGAAGGAAATTGCCCAAAAGACAAGTGCTTTCACTTCGTAGAGCCCGGATGCTTGTTCGCAATGGAAATCAATTCCAGTAAGACTCCTGCATCGGGAGCCTGGGCGATTTTCCCGCCGGACGATCGGACGACCCGGGCAATCTTTGCGACCGGCGAGACAAGCAATCTAGCAAAATCGAAATCGGGGATGATCGCGCTTCACGGTGAAGAAGGTCAGAAGGTCCGAAGGATTTTGTGTGAGAGTCGGCCGGATCTGTTCGGAACTTCGAGGAAGGGTAAGGGAAAGGTTATGCCTAACTCTCACAAAGACAATTCTTCAGGACGGAAGCAGCTGCCTCCAAATGCCCCACGGCTAATCGACATCTTGTCGTCGGTCGGGCATTCGATGCCAAGCGCCGTTGCCGACATTGTAGACAATGCTATTGGAGCCGAAGCCACCAATATCAAAATATTCTTCGGCCGTCCCGACACAGGGCACGGACGCTGGCTGACAATTGCCGATGACGGCAAGGGCATGGACCCAAGTACGCTCGACGAAGCGATGCGCATTGGGAGCGTTACTGATTACGATGATAATGCGCTGGGGAAATATGGTTACGGGTTGAAGGGAGCATCCTGGTCACAGGCGAAAGTTCTGACGGTAGTTACAAAGCAGGATGGTCAGCAGGCTCACCATCTGACGTGGGACAAAGATCGTCTTGGGGAATGGGATGTGCTTTCCGATCCACTCGAAGCGTGGGAACAGGAGGCTACCCGGCTCGGGAAACAAGGCACCGTTGTGCTATGGAAAAACATGCGCCCACCCCAGGCATCAAGAGGACTGCGCGGACTTGATCCGTACTCCTGGGAAATCATGGAACTCCAGCGACACCTAGCACTGGTCTTTCATCGATTTATCGAAGGTAAGGCCGCTGGCCGCAAGCGCGTGACTATCTCAATAAACGGGAAGCCCATTGCGGCCAACAATCCTGTCGGGCACCCGCTTACCGCTGCGTATGATAGGAAGACGATCAAGATTCCTACCGAGAACGGTGACGCGAAGGTTGAGGTGCAAGCTTTTCTTTTGCCGAGTGAGGATGAAATCGAGGCTCATCACAAAGCTGGTGGCCAGGAATCAATAAACGCGGCGCTCGACCAGATCGGACTTCACGGGAAACGCAACGAGAGCCAGGGGCTCTTCATATACCGAAATGATCGCCTCATCAAATGGGGAGGCTGGCATCAGATGTGGGCCACGAGCGACGAGAAGACGAAGCTCGCGCGAGTGGTTGTGAACTTCGGTCAAGCTCTCGATGACGCGATGGAAGTCAACATCAGTAAACAGTTTGTCCAGCTCCCCTTACAGTTACAGGAAGCAATCAAGAAGATTGCCACCGACGCACGTCGGGATAGCCAGAGTAAGTATCGGAAGGCGTCGCGCCCGACCGGTAAGCCGGGCGACGCTGGCCCCCGAGTCAGTCGTGCGGGTAAACCGAACCCGCCGCCCGGTAGCACGGGAACAGGTGTAGCTGCGCCCCCTACGCCAAAGATCGCGGTCCGCGAGGTGAAGACAACGAAATTTGTCTGGAAGGTGACCCGGGGGTTGGCCGGGGATGTTGCCGTACAGGTCAGTGAAGCAGATCCGGCGCTTTCAGCGCTAGTAAGGCAGATTGGAAAGGACGAAGCGACGCTTTCCCACCTGGCGGCCTTTCTCGACCGGTTGGATCAGATGGAGGTGCAGAAGCACCTTCTCAATAAGAAAGCCGACTGATGCCAAATGTGCGCGTCATTGGGAGCCTTCCTCTAAGGCCCAACTGGACTGACCGTCTTGTCCGTGATGCTTCCTGGTATCATTGGACACGGCTAGAAGCGCTATTGCGCGCCGACCCGAAATGGCAACCTCAGCAGATCGCCTCTGTCGCAGCAGAGTCTCTAAGAGTGCTGCGTCACTTACGCGACCCGGAGAGCGATTCTCCCTTTCAAGGTCGAGGCCTCGTGGTCGGTTATGTCCAGAGTGGGAAGACAGCGAACTATACTGCCCTTGCCGCGCGCGCTGCGGACGCGGGCTATAGAATTGTGATTGTTCTGTCGGGCATCCACGACTCTCTCAGAAATCAAACACAGAACCGGCTTGAACGAGAGCTGACCGGACACCAAGCTGATGCGCCGACAGCTGAGAGGGGTCGGGAATGGATAAGACTTACGACCCCAACGGAGGATTTTAAGGAGCAAGATGTCCGCATATTGCAATCCTCTGCGCCATTCCTGGCAGTGGTAAAAAAGCATGTTGCAGTTCTGAAAAAGCTGGACCACTGGCTGAACTCCGCCAGACGCTATCTCGACGAGATGCCCGTCTTGATTATTGACGACGAGGCTGACCAAGCCTCCATAAACACTAAAGGCAACAGACCGCCCGACCCTACTATTACCGAAGACGATGAAGCGGACGAGAATTTGGCGCCGTCCAGAACGAACGCGCTAATTCGCTCAATATTGTCTCGTGCGCCGAAAGCGGCCTACGTCGCATATACTGCCACGCCATTCGCAAACATCTTTATAAATCCCAGTGCCGTGGATCGGCGGGTGGGCGAAGACTTGTTTCCAAAGGATTTTGTAGTGCAGCTACCTCGTCCGGCTGGTTACACCGGCACCGAGGAGCTTTTTGGCGTTTCGGCTCAGGGCCGTGAGGTTCTGCGTGTTGTCCCGGATGAGGATGTCAAAGCACTTCGGGCGCCTCGCCGTCGGAAGAGCGCCGAGATCGTGATTGAAGCTGGCGGACAGAGTCTGCCGACGTCGCTATCCGACGCAGTTCTATCGTTCTGCGTAGCGGGCGGGGTACGTCAATTGCGGCCAAATTTGGCCGGTCAAAGCCACACTATGCTCGTACATGTCAGCGCGAGAACAGATGATCAGGAGCGCATTGCAAAGACAATCAGCGAACACATAAGACTGTGGCGTAATGCGGAAGAACTGGGTCAGCGCGAGCCACTCGAAGCACTCCTACGGGCTGCCTGGGCCAATTTGAAGGTTGGGATGGAATCGCCACCGGATGATGCCGATGTCGTCGAACAGGCACTTTCGGTTCTACGTCGGATCGTTATTGTCGTGCTGAACAGTGCGACTGGAGAAAATCTCGAATATGACGAGAAACCCGGCCGACACCTTATTGCCGTGGGTGGAAACCGTTTATCTCGCGGCCTTACACTTGAAGGGCTAACGATCTCCTACTTTCTGCGCACCGCGTCAATGTGCGATACGCTTCTCCAGATGGCACGCTGGTACGGATTCAGACGCGGATATGAGGATCTGATACGAGTCTGGACAACAGACGGGATTGCAAGGTGGTTCTCAGAGTTGGCCATCGTTGAGCAGGCGATGAGAGACTCAATCATCGCCCTGGAACGCGCCGGCCGAAGACCGGATCAGATGGCCATCCGTCTCCGGGGTCATAGCGACTTGCTGCTCACTGCCCGAAATAAGTCGGCAACCGCGGTGACTCAGCAAGATTCCTGGTCGGGCGAACATCCCCAGACCGTTCTTTTGCCTCTGTCGGACTCCGTAAAAATCTTGGAGAATCGAACCCTTATTGACGAGTCCATTCAGACACTTCCGCGTCCCCAGCAACGGCACGGCGGCCTGATTATACGCGACGTAGCTCCGGAAGCAGTCTGCGCTATACTGCGCAGGTATCAAACTCATGACGACATTGTCGCGTTTCGCAGCTACGAGCTTGCTGATTGGATCATGTCACGTTCTGTTCTTGGCGAACTCACGGACTGGACAATCTTCATCGCGTCTCCGGAGCAAGGACGGCGGATAACGATCGGCAACCAGAACATTGGCCTCGTAAGACGCCGTCGCGAGAGTAGCGAAAGCATTGGAATTCTGATTGACCCTCGTCACGAAGGCGTTGATCTCGTTGACGGACCCGAAGCCTACAAGCGTGAGAACAATACTTATGATTCAGACGCGATGCGTGCAGCAAGACCTGCGACGCAGGGCTTGCTGCTAATCTATCCGTTGGACCCTGAACCACTGGGTACTGAGAAAGCCGACACTGTAATCGCTCTGGCTCTCAGTCTGCCACACACCTCAGATGCCGACGCGCCTTGGGTAGTTAATGAGATGGTCGCCAATGGCTGATTGTCCCACTCCGGCGCAATGGGCTGCACTTCGGACCAAGAGGCCCTCTAATAGGGACACCTTGGTAACCACTCCAATCCTGGCGGATGGTGCGGAGACTTCGCTTTCAATGGCGATAGATGACGCGGGAAATCTTCTCTTGCTAGTGCCAGTCTCTCGCGGCCCGACCACCCAAAAGATTCCGGATCTGAACGGGCTGAAAGTTCGATATAGACGCCTTGAGACCGGAGATTTTCTCGTTGTAACGGCACATCCTTCCCATGAGCGGGTATTCACTCCATTCTGCAGAGAGTTCGTCGAAGCAATTCTAGTGGACTATCGTGAGCCATGGGCTGCAGTGGCCGCAACTATTCGGGCTTGGCAGTCGGCTTGGAAGCCCTCGCGACAGCAAATGGACAAGACTACTCAGGTTGGCTTGTTTGGCGAGCTCTTCGTTCTCGAAACACTAATGATTCCATGCCTTGGGTCAGCTGCGGTCGAGCAATGGAGCGGGCCAGATTCTGAGCGACACGATTTTGTCGGTGACCAATTGCATATAGAGGTGAAGACAACCCGCAAGAGCCGACATGAGCACGAGATTTCGCGCTTAGATCAATTGACAGCGCCGTCAGGTTGCCAGCTGTTGATGATATCGGTTCAGTTGGAGGAAACGATTGGGGGGCGAGAAACGATCGCTACGCGGGTAGATTCCATTATCGAGGCAATGCGGAAGGACGCAGCGTCACTGGATCTATTTCTGGCTAAGATGGTCAGCATGGGTTGGTCAGAAGAGATGCGTGATTCTGGGGAGCTATTACGATTTAATCTTCGTGAAGTCTCAGCATATGAAGTCGATGATGAGTTTCCCAGGTTCCCGGACAATCTGGCATTACCGACGGGGATCGTTGCTATTCGCTACACAATCGATTTGGCCAATCTACCAACGCTGGACTCCAATGAGTTAAAAACAATCGTTGGCGCTGCCAATCCAAGCTACGCCTGAGAAGGACATGGATAATTGGTTGACGTCCTGACACCAGAGCAGCGGCGGCTCAATATGAGCCGTGTTCGGAGTAAAGACACCAAGCCCGAATGGCTTCTCCGACGAGGCTTGCATCGAATGGGGTTTCGCTTCCGATTGCACTCACGTGACCTCCCGGGCCGACCGGACCTAGTTTTTCCTAGGCATAAGGCTGTCATTTTCGTTCATGGCTGCTTTTGGCACGGTCACAACTGCTCATTGTTTAAGCTCCCGGAAACGCGTCAGGCGTTCTGGCAGTCGAAGATAGACAGCAATCGAAAGCGAGATGAGCAAATTCTCGACAGGCTGCGCTCAGCCGGTTGGCGCGTTATGCTTGTTTGGGAATGTGCGCTTAGGGGACCGAGGCGGCGCCAACCAGATGATGTCCTCGAAGCCTGCGAGAAATTCATACTGGAAAATAGACCCGGCATCAGATCAGCCGGAAAGACGGTGCAGATCCGTGGCGCGTCGTGATCGATCGCTGGTGCGAGCGCAAACCGCTGAAGCGCCTGCTTTCCGAAACTTGGTCAACTAGTTGGGGAATCGGACGTCGTGCCAAGACTCTTCAGCTCAAGGCCCCACTGCGGATTACCAGGCGAGATGACGAATCGCGTAGTTCCGGTAGCGCCGTTAAGTAATGCAAGAAGGGCTTCTCCCTTTCGCCAAGGAAGTCCCAGCACCTAATGAAATTGCAGAACTCAACAATCTCGCGAGTTCAACTCTATGAACTGGCATGGTCGGAACCGCTGAATAGATTGGCGGTACAGTTTGGTGTGTCGGCAATCCAGTTTGCCGAGGCCTGTGACGCGCTCCGAATCCCTCGCCCTGCCCCCGGGTACTGGGGCAAGCATGCTGTCGGACGGGCACCTAAGCGGCCACAACTGCCACCTGCGGCCCCCGGACAACCTGCTGAGTGGAAGCCGGGATCGAAAGTTCCGGCGAAGCGTCCGCCGAAGATGCAACGGACTCGAATTCGCGAAACATCCAGCGCGGGCGCATCCAGAGTACCGAAAACACATCCGCTCCTGGCGGGTGCAAGAGAACTATTTCATGGGTCGAGGACCGCATACGATTCTCAGTATCTGCGCCCCACCAAACAACTGCTTGTCGATCTGGTCGTGACAGAAAGCGGCCTTGATAAGGGGTTGAGTGTCGCCAATCGACTGTTCTCCGCTTTCGAAGCAAGAGGCTATCGCGTCTCAATTGCAAAAAGTGAGGATAAATTTCACTACCGTCCTGAAATCGACGAGCGTGAGGTTCCGAGAAAGACAGACCGCCACGGCCGCCATCATCTCTGGGGGCCACGTCGCATAACCGTTGCACGCGTGGGCGAGATGGCGTTCGGGCTTACGATTATAGAGCTCGCTGAAGACGTTGAGATGCGATACGTCGGCGGTCAGTACGTTCGCGAGACGGAAGTCACAGCGAGACTGGCAAAACGGCCCGGCGATTGGTCCTGGACCACGAAAAAAGACCTTCCCACTGGCCGTTTCTCTGTCCTCGCCTACTCACCATACGGGTTCGCGAAATGGAGCCGAGTATGGCGCGAGGAGCGCGACACGCCCCTTCCGGAAAGCGGGAAGATCGTCGAGGAACTCGAAAACTCGATTCCTGAAATCACACGGCTGATCGAGGAGGGAAAACGAGAGGCCGAGCGCGAGCACCAGCGCTGGCGGGCCCAAATGGACGAATGGAAGCGCAAGGAAGAAGCCAAAAAGCGCGCTGAAGCGCTCGAAGAGAGCACGGAAGAGATGCGCTCGATCATCGAGGATTGGGCCAAGAGCAAGCAGCTTGAAGCTTTCTTCAAAAATGCGCGGGCGCAGCTTTCCCTTATGCCAATTGATGAGCAGGGAGCCCTCCGAGAGCGACTGGACCGGGCTCAAGCATTGATCGGTGAAACGGATGCGCTAAAGACGTTTCTGCAATGGAAAACACCTGAAGAGATCTATCCCGGCCGGGGGGAAGTGGCGTCCGACGATGGCGTGGTTTGAGCGCTACGGATCGCTTCCAACCTCATGAAAGGATTAGTGCGCCCAGAGGGCGTGAATGTTGGGGTCCAGGTCAATGATTCGCGCCAGCGCATCCACTCGCCCGGCACCTTTGAAGCGTCTGGCTACAAGCACTTGCGAGTACTAGTGGCCAGCGAAAGATGGCTATGACCTTTGACAAGGCTAAGCGCCTAGATCACTTTGGCGCAACGGCTGGTCGCGCCACGGTCATGAGCTCGAGATATACATCCTTAACTGCTGCAAGATCCGACGATGTCGCCTGAGCGGCTTTCGCTAGTGACACCTTCCAGTCTCCATATAGGCTAGCATTAAACCACGTCGCAGTCCCCGCAACCTCGGCGTCCGCATTGGCACCACGGTCCGTCACGCGGCCGAGCCACACTGGCAACAGGGGTGCGCCGAGCCAGCTTTCAGTTGGCCGCTCGATGCGCAACTGCCAATACTCAGTCGAACCGACTGTAAAACCACTTACACCACGAATCCGAAGACAGGAAAGATCTGAAAGCATCCTTCCAAGCGCGCCGAACACTGATCCATTCTCAGGTATGGAGAAAGTCCATACCCCGTGTTTCTTTCCTTCTTCCCACACAGTATCGTCATTCAGAAGCGAACGAATGGATACTGGCATCACGGTGAGCTGATCGCTTGCGGCCGAGATACTCAGGAAGTCAATAGCTCGGCGCACCCAATTCAGCAGCGAGTAGACATCGGCGCCTGAGTTGCTTCCTGCCCCCCCCGGTAATGCTTCATCAAAACCATAAATTCGTTTTAAGCCTGTCTGACTGGCCATCATTCGAAAGAGGGCTCGGCGAACATCCTGGTCAACTAACTCCTCATGCACTTTAACTTGCGAATCGTAATTTAACGCGCTCCCAGGTATCGCGCTCTCAACCAGCTTTCTCGATACTAGGTCGCGCGCCACCTTGATGCGGCTGAGTTGAAAGTTCTCATTAGCCGTTTCGAAATCTTTTTTAACCGAAAGTGCCTCCCTCTTCGCCTCCAAGGCTACTCTTTGCCCAAACATCTCTTGATATTGAATCGACAATTGCAATGCTCGTTCACCAAGATCTGGTGCAATCAGATATGGAGATAGTTTCCATACTGCTTGGGCTTTAGGGTTAGTCGCCTTCGGACTCGCGGCGTCTTCGAAGCTAAATTGTTGCTCAGGAAACCCTTCGCTTGGAAACTGTTGGATCGTCAGCAAGGTAGCGGCTCTAGAGATCATGTTATTGAGATTTTCTCCAACCCAATAGTCATTGCGGTGAGCCGCGAGGGCTTCAAGATTTAGAGTTAGCGAAGATATGGCTGAACTCACTCCATTAAACTCAGCAGTCGCCGTCAGTCCGTCAATTTTATACTTGTTCTCTCTAATCTCATTGGCGTGGATCTTGTCCACTTGCTCAAATTCGCTGAACTCAAGGCGTTGCTGAAACTGCCGCCGCTTAAGCTCATCAAGATTCCTCGTCGCCGCGGCTGCCCTCTCTAACAAATCCGCTGCTTGATCCAATAAAATTTCGACATGCAGCGGGTTGAGCTTTTCGACACCGTGAGCGCCGGAGCCGGCATTGCCGGTTTCGAAAAGTGCCTGCGTTGCCTGATAGGTACTGTCTACAAACGGCTCCAAACCCTCTGCGACACGATTGTAGAGATCCACATCAACGATAGATGGCGGATACGTTTGCGCCCGTTTTATAAGGAACTGTTGGAACGCTTCATCATCTGGCCACTCGAATTTACTATCTGCCATGTTCTCCCCGTCCAAAAGGTAGAAGCAGTTGCCATCACTTCAAAAGCTCATTTTCCCAGGTCGTTGGAATGCCATCAAAGATGCTTAGTTGCGCGAGTGCCGCCAGGGCGGTTGAATCCAATATCAGGACGAATGCTGCCATCTTTCGTAGTTTTCTGACGCAGCTTCTGCAAATCACCTTTGATTCCTTGTTTGATCTCATTTTTTAGGGGCTGAGCCGCGTTACCGATAAGAATGCTGGAATAAATCAGTGCGGCCGCCCCTGCAGCACCGAGAATGGCAGGGGAGATTCCCAAGGCAACAGCGGCGCTTGCAATAGTAACGCCGCCGGCTGCCGCACCGATTAACATGTCGGATGCGAGAAATAATGTGCCGTCAACTAGCAGATTTGATGCAAGGTCCGCCAACGCTTCGTCAGTTTGCTTGACTAGCGCCGCCTGAGAAAGATTACCGTATGTGAATGCATTCTGGCCTAGGTAGAGATCACTCGCTAGATTCCCCAACTGGCCAGATCGTATATCAACAGCCATTTTGGCAAGAACCAAGCCTATAAGGGCTGCATCTCTCGCGCTTGTTACGTTGTCTGATCGAGTGCCTCGTTGACCACCTTGCGTCGTCGACGTTTGCCCCAGAGATTCCATTGTTATTCGGTCGTCAAAGAAATCGACACGCTCGCGATAGTGTAAACCCTGCGATGGGTCGCCACGGTTTGCGGAATCGCTTTCTCCGCCTTCACTAGAAGACTCGTCATTGGAGTCTTTGTAGTGCGAAGTGCCCTGCGTGCCTTCCGAAGTCGTAGGCGTTTCGTCCGGTGTTGCGTTGAACTCCAATGTCTGATCCTGAGCGAGGGCCTGCCGCCACGATAACGCCATCCCAACAGAGACGCTCAGTCCGAAGGACCGTCGGGAAAGACTCCAGCGTTGCAAATTCGAATTGCCAGCCATGTTCGACAAGGTGCCCCTTGCGCAAGTTCCTTTGTAATTGTAGCAAGAACGGATGTAACCTCAAGTTGTATTATGGACACACCGGTACTTTAATAGTTATAAACGGCGGGGAGGTCATGGAGATGTGACACGACGCTGATTGCCCGGTGACGCTTAGCAGCAAGCAGACTTTCCAAGTCGACCGGCGTTCGAAGCACGCGCGGATCGGAATCATCCATTCATCCGTATTAGTCCATTGGGAACGAAGCTATGCCCAACTGACACCACGGGAGGATGCGACGTTGGGGAAACGCAATTTCTCGATTGAGCGAAATCTGACTGGTCTACTAGTCTACAAAATGTCCACTGATCGACCCCTATATACCGCCCTCATGATCGGGCTTGCGAAGATCAGCCGCCGTGAGCGATCACTGTATGCTGCGCCACGAATTCTGCGAGCCCGGGATTTTTCTCACAAAGAAAGC
Source organism: Dongia rigui (assembly GCF_034044635.1). Taxonomy (NCBI): domain Bacteria; kingdom Pseudomonadati; phylum Pseudomonadota; class Alphaproteobacteria; order Rhodospirillales; family Dongiaceae; genus Dongia; species Dongia rigui. The sequence goes on along the minus strand of NZ_JAXCLX010000002.1, from coordinate 111,361 downwards.
CGGCTATCGCAGAGCAGGTTAGTGCCAAAGCCTGTAGCGTGTCTCATCTCGACATCTTTGGATCAGAATGAGTGTCTAAAACATTTTGCTCGGTAGCAATGCAGAGAACTCACGACGACGAAATAATGCCGGTTTATACGAAGTCCTGACCGATAGAAATTCATCAACTGGCGGTCGACCGGGTCGCTTACTTCGTCGCGGGCCTTGAAGACTCAGGGGGTGACCTCAGAAGACACATGCAAAAATGGAATGTAGCTGCCCGTGCGGAATCGTATGTACGGGCTGATCTATTGGCGATGGTGCTTAGGGGGTCCCCCCCCCATTGCGCCGCACCTGGACGATCCTAGGGAATCGGCCACTGTTTCGCCCAAATATCGGACCCAACTGCGAACCTCACCCTGCGCCTACTGACACCCCATTATGAATGGGCAGCTAAGGAACTCGTAGAGCAATAAAGCGACGACCCCAAGTGCGCCTAACACCAATCCGCCACCCAGCGACACCAAGAGCCTGATGGTCATTGACTGAATGTTCTTGGTCGCGGCCAGTAGCACAAACATTGGCGCGAAGAGTGCTATGCCGAACGCCAGCCCGGTCATCTGCCATCACTCTCATAGAAATGTCTCATGCTGTCGAAACCGCTGATATGTGCAGCCACCGAGCAGCGCTTTCACGTGGCTGTGAGCGTTAGAACACGAATGAAATTCTGCTGAGCCACAAGTACAATAGCGCGCAGCCAATACCTACGCTCCATAGAACGATCTTCATGTGGCGCTCCTTTAGAGCAAATGGGCTCCTGGGCAGCACGATGAATGATCTACAGCTTCTATGCACCTGGCATCACGCGAGACTTGTTCACATTGAGATACCTCCGGCTCTCTATACGGAAAGGTCGTGCCAGAGCATGCTCAGAAAATGGCGGATATCCGTGCTGCGAGAAGCCGGCAAACAGATATACGATAACCAACTGGGTTGGGACTTACTGGCCTTGGCTTTGGATCACCAAAAGAGCTAGACGAATTATCTTTTGTAGACCGATCCTTTAATGCAATCGTCTTCACCTTTCATGCACAGATAAAAGATATAGAATTTGTTCCCGTTTAACTCCACCTGCTTGCCCAGAAGCATAGTATCGCCGTAGTGGTAGGGGTAGGCGTATTCATATTGATCACAGACAAAAAGGTACGGTCCCAACTCGATGCTTTCCTTCGAACTGGTGCACGTCTCGACCGTCGCGTACCCGGACCACAATGACTGGTACTGATTGGAAGCGACCAATTCGAATAGCGTCTCAGCACTGGCCATCCCGCAAGGCAATAACATCATGCCAGCCAAGATCAGAGGCAGCAACGCAATCAATCCCCACTTCATCCTGTCCCCCTGACCCTACTCTGTCACTTACACGGATAGACCTTCATCAACACTTCTTCGACAATGGAAGCATCTGACCGGTTTAGATCATCAATCGTCTTGTTCAACTCAAACCATGCGACAACCTGCTTCCTGACCTTCTCCATTTCCGGCAACGCATCGATGTTGAACAGACAAGTGCCTTCTTTGTTTGCTCGATAGGCTATTCCACCGATCAACCCATCCAAGAGCATGATGCAGCGGTTTTGCCCCGATATGCTGGCACCCGGTTTGTCCGGTTGGCTGCACGTGTAAGAAAGCAGCATCCCATTGCTATAATGGAGTTCTTGAACCTGTTGGGCTTGATCGGTGCTGGAAATGAAAAGCCCTGTCACGATCAAAGCCAGCCACTTCATTCCCTACCCCTTACTTCTCCACAACATTCGCTTCCGATAACTGACTCCCGCACTGTGGACACTTGACCGTCATTTCCTTGAACACTTCTTGAAAACCCGCTGTCCTGCCTTGGACTTGATAGCCGGCACTATCGAAGCCAGTTGTCGAGTATTCTTCCCAAGATGCTGAATAGGGAGTGTCATTCTCCTTCATCACCAGTTCGCCAGTGTGCCCGCATTTACATTGGAGCGGGTATCTAACTCTTGATGCCATGACCTCTACCCCTTCACTTCGGCCTACTCGGTTTCTTCGGCTTCTTTGGTTTGCTGGGTAGCTTGCCTTTGGGCTTGACTGCCTTATTTGCGGTGGGTTTCTTGACGACCTTCTTAGCTGTCCTTTTGAGTGCCCTTCTCCTGGACTGTGAGCTCTTCAGACTGGCTATATGTGCATCAGCCTGTTCATCGTTCATGCCTTGCTCGGTCTTCAGGTGGTTCCGGTACCCTTCCCAATGTGCGTCCTCAATCGCCTTCACTTCAGCGGCCAAGTCTTCAAGCAACTTCAGTTCTCTTGCTGATGGTTGGAAAATCGCTTTGATAGCCACCCTGCATCCCTCCCGTCTAGTTTCTGTGCCGTCGCTTACTTCCTGACCTCACGTTTCAACCTCGCCACCAGCCCTTCCAAATCTACTAAGGCACGTTCAAGCTTTTTGATTCTGTTCTCGTGATCCTGGATTTGTTGGCGCATAGCGGCGGGGTCCGGTTCTCCAAGTGCAGGCATTTTCGACTCTCCCTGTTTGGTTGTTACCGCCCCATCTTACAGCCCTTGGTTGCTTGCCGGAAAGCCTGAAAGAAGCCTCAGCCCAAGGGAGGAGTTCAACGCCGCTCACGGATACGGTTCAATTTTTTTGCAAAAAATTCTCGATGCCCGCGCGAAATCGTATGCACGGGCAGATCTATTGGCAGTCGCGTTTACCCCCTGGCCCCTCTCGGTAAATGCTGATCGACGCCCACAATAGTACCCACCAGGCGTTCCATTTCGCGCTAACGCTATCGAAGGTAGAGACTCCGAAGAAGGTTGAGGAAAGCCTTAGCGCTCCGACAAGGGAACTCACTTGGCTCAGGCCATTGCCATTGGCACTTACCACTTGGCATCTATAGCTATCAGATATGCAATCGCTGTGAACGGCGTGGCCAGGATGCTCAGAGCCAGAGCACAAAGCCTCCATTCCAACCCCATCCACCTTCCTGCCAGCAAGCGAACCAGGCCCTCGACTAGGATCCAAGGGCCTAGCGCGTAGGGCGAGAAGAAAATTAGGGCATAGAAGATGTTTGTCATTGATTGGCTCTCAGCGGGCTAGGACGCCGCCAAACTACCAATTCCGTCGGCTGAAACATCTTCGATATCGACAGACTCGTTCACGTCGCCTGACAGTCTCGAATTTTATACTAGATGAGAACCTAGGGTTGCAGTGTCCAAATTGGTGTCTTATAAGTAGTTTCTCGCAACGTCTAGGATATTCGAGTCATGGCAATAGTTGGATATGCCCGCGTCTCGACCACCGGCCAAACGCTCGCAGTGCAGCACGATATGTTGAAGAACGCCGGCTGCGAAAAGATCTATGCCGAAAAGAAATCTGGACTCGATGGCAAGCGCGTCGAACTCGCCAAGTGCCTCGACTACGTCCGAGAAGGCGACGTGCTGCTAGTTACCAAGCTTGACCGCCTAGCCCGCTCCACAACCGACTTCTACGCCATCCTGGCCCGTCTAAAGGACAAGGGCGTGGGCTTCCGTTGCCTGGACCAGAGCGGGCTGGATACAACCACCAAGCACGGCAAGCTGATGGTAGGCCTCTTGGCTCTAATTGCCGAGTTTGAGGCAGATATCCGCAAGGAGCGCCAGTTGGAGGGCATCGCAAAGGCAAAGGAACGTGGCGTTGCCTTCGGAAGGCAGCGAGTCCTGACTGACGACCAGATTGCACAGTTAAAGGCGCGGCGACAAAAGGGAGAGTTAATTCGCGACTTAATGACCTCTTTTGGCCTCTCAAAAGCGTCGATCTATCGGCTGCTCGGCAGCCCTTAAGTTCCTTATTGATCGTTGAGCAAAACGGTTTTTTCGACGCACGGACCAGTCTGCCCGCAGACCGAATAGACAAAATGGCCGTCGGTGTCCTGAACCTGGAAGCTCTCAGGTATGAACGTCTTGTTCTCAAATATAACTTTCCCATCGCTCCGCTGAACTTTGAGACTCATCGGCCCTCGATAGTAAACTCTTGGGTCGCCCGACGTGACGTAATCGCGGTCTAGCTTTTCGTACGTAATTTCGAGAAAGCCGTTCGGAAACTGGCAGCGTATCGGTGGCTCTTCGTAGCGCCCGTACCCCTCACCAAAGACGTAAAGGCTCTGCTCTTCCTCAAGCCGCTTCAAACTTTGACTATGCGAATCCCATCGGTGTTGCATTCGCTGCGCCCTAGGCATTTCCATCGTCCGATTTACCTCGTCAATGCCACCGATTGGCCACACCACACTTCGAACGTTCCATAGGCCGACCCGTTCAATTCGAGCTGCCCCAAGCTCTTCGAAGCACCGGATTGAGTAAAAATTATAGTATTCGTCTGCGCGGCTTGATTTCGGCGATAGCGTGGTCGCCAGCAGCGAAGCTAGAGCGACCGCGCCAATAAATTCGCAGCGAAGAAGAAGTCTGATTCGGCCGTGTTCCATGGATCCCCTACCCGCGCGCGAATACACTGCACTGAAATGAGAAGCTGACACAGGATTGTGGCTAAACTGCGATGCCGTCAGCGTTTCGTGGCTCGGTCCGATTTCTGCCGAATTCGTATACCTTCCCGGCTTTCGACCACCGACAGAAATTCGATACCATGCTTCTCGAAGGTGCGCCGAACTGCCATGAGCGTATCCAAACGGGGATCAACCTGCTCCATCTCCATACGGGTAACGGAGTTAAGCGCCACCTTAGCCCGATCAGCCAATTGCTGCCGAGTCCAACCCATATAGGCTCTTGCTGCCCGGATTTCGCCAGAGGTGATCATGGCGAGAGAAAAGCCGGGTTAACATGTCGATTCCACCGATTGGGTCTTTATGACCCACTTCGGTTGCGTTAGGTTCAGCTAGCGTCCGCGCGCAGGCATGGCCATCCCACTATGCAGCCAACCGAACCGCGCCATATGCGCTCGATTGACCAGGAGAGGCTAATGAGCACCCTAGAGGCCGTTTGGCATCAGTACTTCCAGATTTGGCGTCGCACGCTCGACCAGGCCGGGATCGACCTAAACCAGCTAGTTACGCATATCGAGCTGGACGACGGCGGCAATGCAACCAGGGACTATGTGCGGGCCGACGAATTCGTTTTCTGGAAGACCGACGAAATCGCGGCCGAGCTAGAGCGCAATCGGGCATTCTGGGCCAAGGCACCAGGCACGCCGGGTCGTATCATCCAGGACCGAGTGTCAGGTGGTAAAGGTCGCCTTATGACTCTACAGCTTCTCGCGTCCGCCGATGGGTCACCGGTCGCAATCGCCGCTGTGTTGACTGCTGCGTCATTGTACGAGCCGGCGCGCGCTCGCCGGGCGACGAAGGGATTGCCGCCTGAGGACTGTTATGATTCGATTTACGACGCGGCTAGGTATCTCCTTGGTCAGTTTTATGCAACCGACGTTCCCTGGTCCGGCTTCATCAAACACGCTCTTCCCACGGAGCGGAGTATCAGCTGGCCTAAGACCGACACATTGGAAGCAGCAATGAGTGCGGTAGCTGCTGAGCACGCGACCTTCCTGACCACATGGAAGATCATCCGGGCGTCGTTTCCGCGCCCACCCGCTTCAGAGGGGCCCGATGAGACTAAAGGTTCGGTTACGTCCTTGCAGGAATGGCGCAATCGCGCTGGAACCGACGCTTCTGGTGACACCGACAAAGCTTGACGCTGCGGAGTCAGATTAGCGATGTCTTAGCGACCTGTATTTCCTCCGCGTAGCATATGAGCCAAGCGCCTCTACATAGGCGCATCCCGTTATCCCACCATTGGAAGATGTGCCGTTAGGGCATGGTTCTGCATGTGTGAGGATATGATGAGCCAAATTGATCTACTGAAAGAGCAAGCGGCCGCGTTCGCAGCCTACTACGACGACCTCTCTGCCGTATTCCGAGCCAGGGAGGCGCTTGCCGGCCCTAAATTCGACCGGGAATGGCACGCAGTGATGTTCTCTCTGGCTGCCGCCTACGTCGTCTTTCAGAGGGGCGCGGAGCACTTCTCCCTCTTGGAGGCTAATAGCATTCGGCAGTCGCTGCACGATGTCGCGGACACAGCTTTCCAACTGTTGGGCTACGAAGGCTATGTCAGGCCGTCTTGGCGTCGGCGTTCCGGGAATGACCGTGACGGCCCGCCTGCTGCATCCGATGATTGATTAGATCTGGCCAATTATCATAGCCGTAAACCAGCTGTCCTTGGGGTTTCCGTGAGGTCATTTCGCTCATACCAACGAGCGAAATTGCTGAGAAAGAAATGGCAGCGGACACAAGGCACCCGCTGCCAACATCTTTTTCTAAAAGCGCTTCCGGCGGGCATACTCCTCATTCGTATCGCGGACGCTTCTCGAACGAAATTTGAAGCTCCGTGCTCACAAAAATCCAGTTGATGCTTTATTTTGCGATTCTGTTGGCGAAATGATCGAGGCACGAATTTTTGGCTTTATCTCGCCAACCATTTCCGTCAAGGTCGCTGAGTTAGTGCAACATGACGTGCTGATACGCATGTTGCCGTACCTGGCGCCTCCAATAGAGACGCCGCACTCTCCGAGCAATCTCCGCTCGGTAGCGTCAATACCCGCGATAAAATGCGGTCGCGCCGTAAGTGGGCACCAAGGCTGTGCGCCGTCCACGCGAATGCGCAAGAACTCGTCAGATAGTCGCCCGCAGGGCGCATCTGACTTCTTCGTGAGAGCACATGAACAATGTACGAGGGCATTTGCCCTCTCCTATCCGCATGGCTGCGGATAAGGCGCTGTCCTGCGCCAGATGGCTTGTGCCGTCCTGGCTACCCGGAGGCGTGTTCAAGGGAAATGAGTACGTCGTCAGGAATCCCACGCGTACAGATCACGCTGCCGGAAGCTTCTCTGTGAATGTTCAGAGCGGCAAATGGGCAGATTTTGCCACGAAAGACCGCGGCGGCGATCTAGTCGCCCTGTTTGCGTACCTCAACCGCTGTCGCCCAGCCGAAGCGGCTCGTCAGATTCTGAATCAACTTCATGGGAGTTATTAATTGAATAGTCGTATTGACGCGTTGGACGGTACTAGCCCCACCGCGTTGCTGCTTGGTCCCCCCTCATCACCCACCGTCGAACTTCTTTCGGCTCTTGATGAGGCACAACTGGCAGCTTTTGAACACCGGGGGCTGGGCAGCCCTGCCGCCGGTTGGCCTTACCGGGATAGGGAGGGGTCACTGGTTGGCCATGTCCTTCGTTTCCAGACGGCGGCAGGCAAGACATATCGATTTGCGTCTCTGAATGGCGACGGCAGTCTGACATGGACCGGCAGACCGAAGAACATTCCCCTCTTCCGGTTGGCAGAACTCTTGCAGGACCCGTCACAAGGTATCTTGGTGGTAGAGGGAGAGAAGACGGTCATCGCCGCGGCGGAGAAGTTTCCGGCAATGGCAGTCACCACGTCGGTCGGGGGCTCAAATGGGGCGGACAAGTCTGACTGGTCACCCGTCAAGGACCGGGACGTGTGGATCTGGCCGGACAACGACGATGCTGGGAGGCGCTACTCGGCTGACGTTGCTCGCGCCTGCCGCATTAGCGGTGCAAAGTCCATCAAGATCGTCAATGTCCCTTCAACCTACCCTGAGGGATGGGATCTGGCCGATGAGTTGCCGGACGGTGTCACCGTTCACGGTTTGCAGCAGTTGCAGCAAGCAGCAACCGAGGCACTTTCGGCCAACGGCCCTTTGCCACTGCGGCGACCGGTCGAAGAAAGCGCGCCGTTCCCGATTCACGCTCTCGGCCCCATCTTGGGTCCGGCAGCGGAAGCGATTCATGACGTAACTCAAACCCCGCCTGCGGTCGCCGCTCAGTCGGTTTTGGGAGCGGCATCGCTGTGCGTCCAGAGCTTTGCCGACGTTACTCCGATTGTAGGTGGGCAGTCACCGACGACGTTGTTCTTGGTGACGATCGCTGCTTCAGGCGAGGGGAAATCATCAAGCGACAGTATTGCCATGCGTCCAATCCGCAATTGGGAGATTGAGCACGAACGTATGGGACGCTTGGACGACACCCGCTATCAGGCAATGCTCGCCCAGTGGGAGGCGGATTTTAATGACGCTCTGGATGGCACCGGAAAGGGCTCGAAGGAGCAACGGGCAGGCTCGGAATGTGACTTGGAAGCGCTTCGGGCAAAACCCGTCCCGCCCGTCAAGCCATACCTTCTCTGCTCGGAGCCGACAATTGAGGGAGCGTTCAAGCTACTGACATCCAATCCTGGTAGCGCGGGATTGTTCTCGGACGAAGGAGGGAGCTTTCTGGGCGGCTTCGCGATGAACAAAGACAACCGCACAAAGACAGCGGCTCATCTGTCCGGCCTGTGGAGCAGTGGATCGTTCATGCGCACAAGAGCTGGTGAGCCGTTGCAGACTGTACGGGGCGTTCGGTTCGCCCTTCACTTGATGTTGCAGCCAAGTATTGCCGACATGCTGCTAGGCGACCCTTTGTTGAAATCTCAGGGTCTAATGGCTCGCATGCTCATATCTGCACCACCTTCGGTCGCTGGGACGAGGATGTACCGTGCACCGAAAGCTGCAAGTCCGGGCGCAATCGAGACTTACGAGCGCGCCATGAAAGAACTGCTAAGCCGGATCGACCTGCCTGCGATCGGAGAACCTGCTCGGCTGCAATTCAAGAACCTAACCATGTCACCGCAGGCAAAGGAGATAGCGATCAAGTTCCACGATGCCAACGAGGCTCAACGTGCACCCGGCGGAGCATTTGATGACATCCTAGAGTTCAGTGCCCGCTGCACGGAGAATGCCGCCAGAATAGCAGCCATCATCGAACTGGTGGGGAACCCGGATGCGATGGAAGTATCTGGCCAGTCCATGCAGCGGAGTGTTGAGCTCATGGAGTATTACCGGGCTGAAGCATTGCGGCTGTCTGGCGTCATGTCCGTACACCCCGACATCGTCCTGGCGGAAAGGGTGCGCTCAGCAATAGAGAATCTGGGCGGTACAGCCAGCCTCCGGGATATCTACACTCACGGCCACAACCGGATCCGAGCCAAAGATCTCGTTGTCCGCGGGTTGAGTGTCCTAAAGGACCACGGCCAGGTCATTGAGCTTCCCGGCGGGGGGCATTGGCAGATCGTGAAGTAGAGACCGGCTTGCTGCACTGCTGCAATTGCTGCGCCAAATGTCGCGTTAGCAGTTGCAGCGGTGCCAGTGGTTCCCTGATTCGGCTTTCATCAAAACGAAGAATTGGAGAAGAGATGAACGTGATTGACATCCATACCCGTCACCCTTGGCAAGGAGAGCCTCCGGCGCCCGACCCTAGCGGAACACGCATGGCGAAGCTCCGCTCTGGGCAGGACCTGACCTCCGCAGACTTTGACGACAAGTATGAGGCAATGCTCATGTTCCTAAGAGCAGTCCTCAGAACGTTTGATATGGCGATCGACGAAAACCATGTCGCGAACTTGGAAGCCGATCAGCGATTTGACTATATGGCAGATCTCTATGAATCCACTTGGAACTGCACGAGGCAGAGGTTCGCTGAGCTGACAAGCCAAAGAGGACAAGCCTAAATGCCTCCTGGTCCGGTGCTGCAACACTGCAACTGCCGCGCGTTCGCAATTGCAGCAAATCAAGCCAACCCGGTGCAGGCCTGAGCCGTGCATCAGGAACAAGAAGCGGATCGCCTAAACGACCGCTGGCCACTGATTCAGGCGCAATTGCGTGACAAATTGCAGTGCTCACCTCGCACGCTACAGAACTGGCTTGCGAATCTCCGCAGGCGGTTCCCTGATACTGTCTTCTACTCGGGAACCGAGCGTCACAAGCTTTTTGAGAAACACCACTACAACCTTATAATCGAGTTGCTGCCATGTCTCTCAAGGTCTGCATCCCCGCCGGTCGCTCGACGTACTACCTCCGTGGCACGGTCCGCGCAGGGAAAAAATCGCGATCCGTTTATGAGACTACAGGCATTGGCGCAGGGGAGCCCGGGGCTGCAACCCGTGCCGAGGAAATCCGCCTCCGCCGAGAAGGCGAAATCTACAATGAGCTTCTCTATGGTGCAGCAGCCGTCAAGACATTCATCGAAGCAGCGGCAGACTACGCCGATGTTCGGAATCGACGCCGCGTAGCGGGAAACCCCGCCCTTGCCGGCCAGCCAGATAAGGAAATCGAGTACGTTATCAAATGGGTCAACTTCTTGCGGGCGAGGCGGGTGGCCGACATCCCCCTCAAAGAGTTCGTCGAAAGTTCGAAGGGACACCTCGCGGCCTATTTCGATGAGATGCACATTGCGAAGGGCAATTCGCTCTCCACGATGCAACGTGAGGCAACCGTCTTTTGCACCATCATGAACCATGCCGTGGCGCAGCGGTGGATAAGCGAATACGAACGCCCCGACCTTCCCGAATACGATATTGCGGAGCAACCCGTTAATAAATGGCTCTATGCCGAGGAAATAGCGCTATTGATCCGTAAGGCGCCAAAGCATCTTAAACTGTTCGTGGCCGGCGTATTCGCGACGGGCATCCGCGGCGGAGAATTACTGTTTGTGCCTCGTCGGCTACCCAACTACCAGCGTCCGGACGGCACCGGGATCAGCATGGAGCCCGGCCATGAACATATATTTCTCGGGTTTTCAAAGTCCAAGAAGCCCATCTTTCGGACAATCCCGGACTGGTATGCCGAGATGATCCGGGAAAGCCTAGAGAAGCGGACGGATAGTCACGACGCCTTATTCCTGGCCGATGACGGCAAACCCTATAAACGTCCCAAGAAGCAGACCGGGTTCGTGGTGAAGACTGCCTGGAAAGCCATGCGGGAGCGGGCGGCGATCGTTATCGAGCGTCTGGCAAGCCAGAAGGCCCACCAGGGCGACGCGGCGGCCGCGCTGCGCCTCCGGGGTCGGGCGGCAATAGTCAGGACCGTTACGCCCCATTGGGGCCGGCATAACGCTGCCAGCCACCTGACCATGCGCGGCTTCTCGGACCGACACGTCCAGAAAGCGGGCGGTTGGCTTAGCCCCCGGATGCTTAAGCGGTACCAGCACCTTTCCCCCGAGCATGCCAAAGACCTCGCCAACGAGCTTGAGTTCGGGATGGCTTCACGTGCAAAAAACGTGCAGATAAAAAAAGCAGGATGATTAAAGCCCAGAAAATGCGGTTTACTTGGAATAATCCACTACCTTGACATGGTAGGGGTCACAGGTTCAATCCCTGTACCGCCCACCATTTTCCCCCATAAGTGATGCGAACAACTTTGGCCTTTGGCCGCCGTGCCATTTGCGCCGGTCCGCATCTATGGCATGTTACCCACCTCGCGAATGTGGAGGTCGACATGGCGTTTCTTCGAGCGGCGTTGGCAGTTGCTCTTCTGGCGGTTGTTGCCGCCTGCTCCACTGCTGCAACCGACGGCCAGGGCGATGCCCCTGCGGCCGCCGCTACCTCCAGCGACCCCAACGCCCCAGTCAATATCAGCTTGCGCCTGGGGCCGGATGTCTGGAGTTCGTTCCAGGCCTATCTCAAAGGCATCGACAAGAGCAAGCGCGGCGCCTTCGCCATTTCGAACGACGGCGCCTCGGCATCGGCGGCAGCGACCTGCGACGCCGCTGCCTGCGCCGACACGCAACAGGTCCAGGCCGACGCCGTCAGCACATGCCAGAGCAAAGGCGCACCCTGCATGGTCTTTGCCATCGACCGCGTGACCCAGGTCCCCTACCGCGCGCCGGAATAAGCGCGCCGCATCCGCCGGCACGGCTTTCAACGAAAAAAAGGGAGATGCCGGCGATGGCATCTCCCTTCTGCAATTTGCCGGGGGATATGAAAACGCCAGCGGTTACTTCTTCCCGTCCCAATTGGCGTACCAATCCTTGAACAGCTTCAGCTGCGTCTCGGCATAGTGCTTCTGGCTGGCCGACAGCTCGTCGCTGGCGTTGAAGTGCAGCGTGAATTCCGGGTTGCCTTCAAGCACCATCATATACTTGTAGAACAGCACCAGGTCGGGGCCCTCGTCGAAGCTTGAGAGCACCATCAGCGCGTTGTCGAGTTCCTGTGCCTGTTTGCGCGCCTTCGCGTCACCCTTCGCCGCCTTCGCCGACAACTCAACGAGATGCAGCACGTGCTTGGGCAGCACATTGCCGATGCCGGTGATGGCCCCGGCAGCACCGCAATTGACGAAGCCATGCACCACCTGCGTATCGACGCCGACCATCAGGGTCAGCGCCTTGTCACGCCCGGTGATGTGCTCGGCGGCATAGCTCAGCGACTTGGCGCCGCCGAATTCCTTGAAGCCGACGAGGTGCGGATACTTCGTGCGCAGATCGAAGAACAGATCGGCCTTGGTCTCGAAGCCGTAATAGGGGCTGTTATAGATGACGGCAGGCAGATCAACGGCGGCCTCGAGGATGCCGGCAAAATGCGCGCGTTGCGCCGCGACGACGGGCCCACGCGACAGCACGCGCGGGATCACCATCAGGCCCTTGGCGCCGACCTTCTTGGCATGGGCCGCAAGCGCCGCCGCCCGCGCCGGGTTCTGCGCACCCGTGCCGACGATGACCGGCACGCCGGCCTTCACCAGCTTTTCGACACCTTCCATGCGCTGCTCATCGGTGAGCAGCGGCCAATCGCCCATCGAGCCGCAATAGACCACCGCCGACATGCCAAGCCCGATCAGTTCCTGCCCCTTCTTCACCAGGGCCGCGAAATCCGGGGTCCGGTCGGGCTTGCAGGGGGTCATCAAGGCCGGGATACAGCCCGCAAAGACATTGCTGCTCAAGATCGTCGCTCCTTAAGTGTTTGAAATCTCTAAGACTGGATAAGAGTATAGCAGAATAGAATATTGTATACAATGTTCAAGATAAGAAGATGGCGCCTTCCCAACGCCCTGAAGCGGATTGCCCGGCTGTGCGGAAAAGTCAGTGGGTGATGACGCGCGGCAGGGTCTCGAGGATCTCGGCCGAAAGCTCGGGCTTCGTTTCAGCGGTCGCACGGGCGAGGATCATACCGCCCACCAGCGTCGCCACCGTCGCAATCGCCTGGGCACGCTGGGCCACCGGGTCCGTGCCGTCATCGCTCCGCCGCAGCAAATCCTCGATCCCGGCGAGATAGGCGGCAATTCCGTCGGCGAACTTGGCCTGCACATCCTTTTCCTGATGCGCGATCTCGCTGCCCAGCGCCACCATGGGACAGCCGCCGTCGTGCCGGTCGCGATGCGCCTTGGTGAAATAACGCGCCACATAATTGGCAAGGTCTGAATCAGCGGCGACCCGCTGCAACCCTTCGGTGAAGGCCTCCGTGCAGGCCTCGGCCGCCAGCGCATCCTTCGATTTGAAATGCCCATAGAAGCCGCCATGGGTGAGCCCGGCCGCCTGCATGATCTCGGCAACACCGACACCGCCCAGGCCCCGCGCGCGGAACAAATCCGCCGCCGCTTTCACGATCGCAGCCCGATGTGCTGCTGCCTTCTCTCGCGTGACCTTCATCGCCCTAACCCTTCAGCCAGGCAACCCGACGCCGCGCGGCGACTGGGTCACCGGTATCGTTATTCCCACGATGATACCATGGTTATCATGACGCCCATCATGATTATTTGCAGAGCACCCATCGAATATGGACATTGGCATCGTGCCGCAGGACGCCTGTATCTCTTTTCAGGATCCAGTCGCAAGCCGCATTTGTTCCTAAGTCCCGCGCTTCATACCAGGATGTCGCCATGATCTCCAATATCCTTGCAGCCAGCCTCGCCCGTCGGCAAATCCATTACGGCTGGCTGGTGGCGGCGACCACCTTCCTCACCATGCTGGTGACGGCTGGCGCCATGGGCGGCCCGGCGGTGTTGTTGATATCGCTGCAGAAGGAATTTGCCTGGACCACTTCCGACATCTCCAGCGCCTTCGCCGTGCGCCTGGTGCTGTTCGGCCTGATGGGCCCGTTTGCCGCCGCCCTGATGAACAAGTTCGGCGTGCGGCGCATGATCCTCACATCACTGGCGCTCATCATCTGCGGCCTCGCCGCCTCGCTGGCGATGACCGAGGTCTGGCAGTTGATCCTGCTCTGGGGCGTGGTGCTGGGCTTCGGCACCGGCATGACGGCGATGGTGCTGGGCGCCACGGTGGCGACACGCTGGTTCACCCGGCGTCGCGGCCTGGTCGTGGGTTTCCTCACCGCCAGTTCCGCCACCGGCCAGTTGGTCTTCATCCCCCTCTTCATCCATATCGCCGAGGTTGCCGGTTGGCGCTGGTCGATCGGCCTGCTCTGCATCCTGCTCGCAATCGTGGCGATTGTCGTTGCCGCCCTCATGCGCGATCGGCCATCGGATCTTGGCCTCGTTCCTTATGGCGATACAGGTGCGTCGGTCGCCGGTGCTGCTGCGGCGCAAGCGGCAGCGGCCTCGCATTCAATTGCTTTCGCGGCCCTGCACGCCCTCCGGGACGCGTCGCGCTCCTGGGTGTTCTGGGTGCTCGCCTTCACTTTCTTCATTTGCGGCACCAGCACCAACGGCCTCATTCAGCCGCATCTCATCCCCTTCTGCCTCGATTTCGGCGTGCCGGAACAGACCAGCGCCAATCTGTTGGCGATGATGGGCATCTTCGACTTCCTCGGCACGGTGGCGTCAGGATGGCTCTCCGACCGCTTCGACAATCGCTGGCTGCTGTTCTGGTATTACGGCCTGCGCGGTCTCTCGCTGCTCTATCTGCCGGCGTCGGACTTCACCTTCGTCGGCCTCGGCGTCTTCGCCATGTTCTACGGCCTCGACTGGATCGCGACGGTCCCGCCGACCGTGAAACTCTGCGCCGAACGCTTCGGTCGCGAGCGCGCCAACCTCGTCTTCGGCTGGGTCTTTGCGGCGCATCAACTGGGTGCAGCGGCGGCGGCCTATGGCGCCGGCTGGTCTCGCACGGAACTCGATACCTATCTCCCCGCCTTCTTCACCGCCGGCGCCCTCTGCCTCGTCGCCTCGGTGCTTGTCATCACGGTGAAGAAGCACGTCAAGCCGGTCCAGGTGGCGGCGGAGTAACGACACGACGGCACCACAGTATATTAAGTTCGTCATCCCCGGGCCTGACCCTGGGATCCACTGCTTGGCGGACGAAACTGGATCCCCAGGTCAAGCCCCGGGGATGACGGCACAGTCGTCGCCTACCAGATCTGCGCGGCTGATTTCGGCACCGGATCGGCACTGATGCCAAAGAGCGCCCGTGTGCGCGCTTCGATGCTGCGCGTCAGGGTCTCGCCCAGTTCCAAGGCGGCCAGCAATTCGGTGCGGCAGTAATAGGTGAGAAAGGCTGCGGCGCGTTGCGGCTTGCCGGCATCGATCAAGGTCTGCACCGTGTCGACAACGCCCGGATAATCCGCCGTCAACTTGCGCTCGATCGCCTCCCAGACCGCCGTCACTTCCGGCCGGAACAGATCGTCATGCTGGGCCACGAGGTTCTGCAGCCGCTTGAAGACCGCGCTCGCCGACCGCGTTGATTCAATGCCCTGTGGCACGATGGAGACGGCATCGCCATGACGCAGATCGAGGAAGCGTGCCGATTCCCCGGTCGTCAGATAGCGATGCTGGCGGTATTCCTCCGGCACCTCGCTTACCCCCATGAAGACTGGCGCGAAGGGTGCGGCAATGGCGCCGACCTGGGTGTGCCACAGCATGCGCAGCTCGGGCGCGACCTTCCCGTAAAGTGGCACCACCTGACCGTAGCCCGCTGTATCGCCGGTGAGCTTCTCGGTGCGCACGGCCCAGAAGATATCCGCGATGCCGATCTTCTCACGCCGCGCGGCACGCCGGGTCATCTCGCCTTCGATCCAAGCAACCCCCGCCCAGCGCCCCTTGCCGTCGCCATAGACCTTGTTGAGATCGAACGGTTGCTTGGCGGCAGGATCGAACCAGCCTTGCTCGACCGCGAACGAGACCAGATTGGGCGAATAGCGGAAGTCCGGATGGTTCGGCTGATCAATCGGAATGACGCCGATATAACCGGGCCGTGAGGCGCGGACGCTGTCTGCGCCCAGGCGTTCCGCCGCCCAAAGTCCCTTGCCGCCGGAACATTCGATCACGACCCAGGCTTCATTGGCGTCGGCAATGAGATGCGAATTGCCGCCATAATCCGCATAACCATGGCGGGCGATGAGATCCGCAATGAGATCGACGCCTTCCCGCGCCGAGCGCGCCCGCTCCAGCACAATGCGGGCAAGGTCGCTGTAATTCGGTCCGCTCTGGTCCTTGGGCGTCAGCGCGATGAGTTCGTCGCGCGAGGTCGACCAGATATCGCGCACGGCAACACCATGCTCGTTCAAGCCGCCATTGGTGAGCGGCGCCGGCACGCCGAGATAATAGGAATAGCTGACACGGATATTGCGCGCCGTCTCGGCGACCTGCGGGATGGTGCTCATGACGCCAGGCAGATCGGCTTGTGGCGTGACACCGACATGGATCGTGGCGCCTGCAGGATGATGCGCGCGCGGTACGATCTCCAGCCAGTGGCTCGACGGCTCATCGCCATATCCGGCAAGATAGGCGATTCCGTCCGCCGTCAGATTCTTGCCGATGTAAAGCCCGTAACTCATCGCATCCTCACGCCCGGTTGATCAGGCGTTTAGAGCATGTGGCGTCCTCAAAGAAAAGGTCAGCCTGCGTCCCTTGCCGCGAGCTTGGCAAGCCGGCGCGGCAGTTCCGCGCTCAAGGAAATCAGTCTTGGACGCGGCGCTTTCTTCCAGCCGCGGCATTCTTCCTTGGTGCGGCCGCAGGCGACGCACCAGCCGGTGCGGCCGTCGAACTTGCAGATGTCGATGCAGGGTGACTTCATAGATTGGCTACTGTGCCTGCGGGCCGAACAGGCTCTCGTAGTGCTTTTTCTGGCGGGTGGCGCCGATGACCGCATTGCGCATCAGCACCGCGACCGTCACCGGGCCGACACCACCCGGGACCGGCGTGATCCAGCCGGCAATCTGCGACACGGAATCGAAATCGACATCGCCGACCACCTTGGTCGACCCGTCCGGCAGCGTGATCTGATTGATACCGATATCGATGACGGCAGCCCCCGGCTTCACCATCTCGGCCTTGATGAGGCCCGGCTTCCCCACCGCCACGAACAGCGCATCGGCCCGGCGCGAATGAACCGACAGGTTCCGCGTCATATGATGGCAGACCGTAACGGTGGCCCCTTCCGCCATCAGCAGGAAGGCGATGGGCTTGCCGACGATTTCCGAATGGCCGACGACGACGACTTCAAGCCCGGCGAGGCTGAGGCTGGTCTGGCGCAGCAACTCGACCGAGGCCATCGCCGTGCACGGCCCCAGTTCCAGTTCGTTATAGACAATGTTGCCGATCGAGGCCGGATGCATGCCTTCGACATCTTTGAGCGGATGGATGGCGCCCTGCAATTGCTTGATCGACAGATGCTGCGGCACCGGGCGCTGCAGGATGATGCCGGTCACGCGGGGATCCGCGTTCATGCCGTGGATCGCCGCCAGCAACTGCTCCTGATGGATCTCGGCCGGGAAATGGACTTCTTCGAACTGGATGTCGGCCTTTTCAGCCGTGCGCTTCTGGTTGCGCACATAGAGCTGCACGGCGCTGACGTCGCCGACCGAGATCGAACACAGCCGCGGTGCCCAGCCATTGGCTTTGAGATCCGCCACTTGGGCGCGGGTCTGCACCAGCATGGTATCGGCAACCTGGCGGCCGTTCAGCAACGCATTCGACATGGCAAAAGGCTCCCTCGCGCAAACATCCTTGCGCGCCGGGTTTTAACCTTTCTGCCCGCCTTCTGTCCATGACCCGGCCATGACATTCGGCCGCTTTTGGCGCTAATTGAGGCAGGGATTGCCGCTCACGAGCTTTTGCATGTCGGGATCGAGCGCAGTGGCCTTCGGCCCCGGCGGTGGCGCCCATTTCTTGGCCCCATCCCCGGCAAGACCCGCCGACAGATTATCGAAGCTGCCGCTGATCCCGATCGGCAGATCCAGCGCGAAAAAGCCCGTGGATTTGCGCTCCGACCGCAGGCGCAGATCGACCTGTCGCTTGGCCATATCGATCGTGCCGCCGCCATTGAGGATGGCCCCCTTGGCCATCAGGCGCAGCGGTGCCACCACGGCGATCCCATCTTTCAGAATGACGATCCCACCCATGCAGCGGATCGGCGAACTGCCTTCCTTTTCGCGAAACAAGGACCGCAGATCGGTCGACATCTGTTCGAGGATCGCGCGGCGTAAGCCTCCCTCGCTCATGCTGATGACGGCAGCACCCTGGCTTTGCCCCAGGGCCTCACGCAGCGTGCCGCTCGGCATATCAAGTTTGATGCGCCCCGATATCTTTCCCGTGACATCGCCTGCCGCCGCCCCCATTTCGCGCGCCAGCTTGTCGGCATCCACGCCATCGACGATGGCCGTGGCAGCAATGCGATCTTTGACGTCAAGCGACGCCTGCACGCGCCCACCGGCATAGGGAAAGCGCAGCGACTTCAATGCCAGGACACCCGGCCCCATGTGACCGCTCACCTCGACATCACGCAGCCTGATGAAGCGGTAGACGAACTGATCGGCCCGCAGCTGTGCATCCAGCACAACGCCCGACTGGCCAGGCGCCGACAGGTTGGGCTCGGCACCCGATGACTGACCAGCCAGAAGCCGATCGACATCCAATCGGTCAAAGGAGAGTTCTGTCGCAACGCGGTCCGGCGCGCCCTTGCTGCCCTCGTCTAGGATCAGCTGGCCACTGAAATTTCCTTGATCCAACTGGCCCTTGGCACGCGTCAGTTCCCAATGGTCGCCCTTCTTGGTCAAATGCGCATCGATGACCAGGGGATAGTCGGCGACCAGATCGGCGCCGAAACTTGCCAGCAGATTGTCGAGTTCCTCCGCCTTGAGATGGGCCTGACCATCGACACCGTCGAAATCCAAGGGCTCCATCTGCGTGCCCTTGAAGCTGAGGCGCGCAGTCTTGCCGAAAATTTCGAAATCAGTGCGGAACGGCTTATCCGCCAGGCGCATGTCCCGGAACGATCCAGTCGTCGCATCAAGGCCCAAAGGCGTGTTGTTATAGGCACCGGCTGCCTTCAGCGTGACCGCCGAGACGTCGTCAGGTGCCGCGATGGCGACATTGTCCAGCTGGATGCGCAAGGTATTGCCTGAATAGGTGCGGTAGGTGACAAGCGCATCCTTCAGCACCATGTCGAGCAGTGTCGGAAATTGAGTCCGGTTTTTCGGAATAAGCGCAAAGCCGCCACTTGACGTTTCACTGCCGAACTTCCAATTACCGATGCCCTGCTTATCACGTTCCAGGACGACCTTGAGGCCTTGCGCCCGCATATGCTGATAAACAGGAACGCCACGCCACAGCGACATCGGCTCGACATCGGCGTTGAAGCTCTTGAGCGTGATCATGTCACGCTCGCTGCCCCACGGCGCGTTGGCGATACGCAGATTGGTGAGTTCGATATGGAGCGGCGCGCCCCAGTCGACGCTGAAGCTCTCGGCGGCCACGGTGCGGCCCAACGCTTCGCTCGCCGCCCGTTCGGCGATCGGTTTCAAATCGGCCTGGGTCAGCCAGATCACCGCCCCGCCGATGAGGAGGAGAATGACGACGACTAGGCCAAGAACGATGCGCAGGAAAAATTTCACGCCGGACCCGATCAATGAAGAGGTGATCAGGAACAATCGGCAAGGGCAGCGGTTGCCTGAATACCTGTTCAAATTTTGAACAGATATTCAGGCTAAAAGCGGATTTTGCATCCCCCGCGAGGGGGCTATTTCAGGCTGGCCTCGGCAGCCGCCATGAAATCGGCCGCCGCCCCGTCGCTTTGGGCATCGGTGCCGAGCTGACCGGCCAGCGCCGCGGTGATGGTGAAGGTGTCGAAACCACGCGCCGTCAGGGTCTCCAACTGGTCGATCGAGCGAATGCTGGCGACCAGCACCCGGACATCCTCGCGGCGGCTGATTTCGAGCATCGCATTCAACCGCGCATCGGCATCGAGGCCGGCATCGAGCATGCGGCCGTAATAGGGCGCCACATATTTGGCACCGATGCTGGCGGCGAGCATGGTCTGATGCGCGGTGTAACAGGCGGTGATGGTGACGCTGTAGCCCTGGCGGCAGAGCGGTGCCGCGGCTTCGAAACCGGCGGCGGTCGCCGGGATCTTGATCGTCACCTTGTCCCAGAGGTCGCGCAAGGCGGCACCACTGGCATGTAGCTCGCCGGCGGTGTGGCCGGTCACCTGCAGCTGCAGTTCATGGAGATTGCGCTTCTTGGCATTGGCAACGAGATCCTGCGCGGTGGCGAGGTCGACCTTCTTGCCGGCACGCGAGATGATGAGCGGGTTGGTGGTGACGCCATGCAACCAGCCGCGAGCCAAGCCCAGATCCCAATCGGCCGGGTTGGCGCTGTCGATGAAGAGGCGGTAAGTCATGAGAAATCCTTGAGGTCGGCCGCGAACGGCAGATCGGCGCCGCGACGGCTGCAGGTGATGGCCGCAGCCCGGGCGCCGAAAGAAAGCAGCGCACGCAGCGCGTCGGAATCGAGATCGGCCGCTTCGGCACCGCCCAGGGCGTCGTGCTTTTCGAGCCAGGCCAGCGTCGCTGCCTGGAACGTATCGCCCGCCCCCACCGTATCGACGACATTGACATGAACACCGGGAACGGCGGCACTGACGCCATGTCCGGTGAAGCCGATGGCCCCCTCGCCGCCCTTGGTGACGATGACGAGGCGCACGCCGCGACGGGTCCAATCCTGGGCGAGGCTTTCCAGCGACTGTTTCGGGAACAGCAGCTCGGCATCCTCTGAGCTCAGCTTCAGGAGATGCGCCGTACCGACGAGTGACGCGATGCGGGCGCGCCAGAGATCGAGGTCGGGTTCGATCGACGGGCGGATATTGGGATCATAAGAGATGAAGCGGCGGTCGCGCTCGCGCTTCACCAGGGCCACCAGCGTCGACGCTGTGGGTTCGGTCGCCGTGGTGTAGGAACCGATATGAATGGCGCGGATGGCCGCTGGCAATTGTGCCGGCAATTCGCTTTGTTCCAGCGATCGGTCGGCGGTCCCACCGGTGTAGAAGGCGTAGGATGCACTGCCGGTCTTGTCGAGTTCGACCATCGCCAGCGTCGAATTGCGGGATGTCGGCACGATCAAACTGGTATCGACCCCTTCCTTTTGCAGGAAGGCGAGGATGCGCCGACCGAAGAGATCGGTCGAGTTCTTGGTGAAATAGCCGACCGGCCGGCCGAGACGGGCGAGGCCGAGCGCCACATTGAGCGGTGAGCCGCCGACCCGGCCATCCAAACGGATGGTGGCCGGGCCGTCGGTCGGAACGGAGAAACAGTCGAAGAGCGCGTCGCCGCAGGACAGGAACATCTTACGGCGTCGCAATGACCTGCTGGCGCTGCTCGCCCAGGCCCTCGATCCCAAGGCGCATGACCTGGCCGGCTTTGAGATAGATCGGATTGGGCTTCTGCCCCAGACCCACGCCCGGCGGCGTGCCGGTCGAAATCACATCGCCCGGCTGCAGGCTCATGAATTGCGAGATGTAATGCACCAGATGTGCCACACCGAAGATCATCGTCTTGGTGGAGCCATTCTGATAGCGCTTCTCGTCGACATCGAGCCACATGCCGAGGTTCTGGACATCCTTCACCTCGTCCTTGGTCACCAGCCAGGGGCCGGTGGGACCGAAGGTGTCGGCGGACTTGCCCTTCACCCACTGGCCGCCGCGCTCGGTCTGGAAGGCGCGCTCGGAGACATCGTTGATGACGCAATAGCCGGCGACATAGTCGAGGGCGCTCTTCTCGTCGACATAGCGCGCCTCGCGGCCGATGACGACGCCAAGCTCGACTTCCCAATCGGTCTTCACCGAATTCCTCGGGATCATGACATTGTCATTGGCACCGACCACGGCGCTGGTCGCCTTCATGAACAGGATCGGTTCCTTGGGCGGCTCGGCGCCGGTTTCCTTGGCGTGATCCGAATAATTGAGGCCCACACAGATGAACTTGCCGATATTGCCGACGCAGGCGCCATAACGCGGGTTGCCCTCGACCAGCGGCAGGGTCGCCGCATCGATCTTGGCGAGGCGCGCGAGGCTCTCCGGCGAAAGCACCGCACCGGCAATATCCGGCACATGCTGCGAGAGGTCACGAATCTTGCCGTCCTTGTCGAGGAGGCCCGGCTTTTCGGCACCGCGGGCGCCGTAACGCAAAAGTTTCATCTTATTCCTCAGATATTCGTCCAGCCGCCATCGACGGCCAGAGCGGTTCCAGTCATCAAAGCAGATTCGTCGCTGGCAAGAAAGACCGCTGCGGCGGCAATCTCCTCCGGCGTGCCCAGCCGGCCCATGGGCTGGCGGGCGATGAAGGCGGCGCGCGCCTTGTCGTAATCGCCGCCCATCGTCTCGCCGACCGCGCGCATGCGGTCCTGCAGGGAGGGAGATTCCACCGTGCCCGGGCAGATGGCGTTGCAGCGGATGCCCCTGGTCACGAAATCGGCCGCCACCGCCTTGGTGAGACCAATCACCGCAGCCTTGCTGGCGCCGTAAACGAAGCGGTTGGGGACGGCGATCATCGACGAGGCGACCGAGGACATGTTGACGATCGAGCCTTTGCCCCGCTCCAGCATGCCCGGAAGAATAGCGCGGATCATGCGGTACATCGCCTTGGCATTGAGGTCGAAGCTGAAATCCCAATCCTTTTCGGCGCAATCGAGGATCGTGCCGTTATGGACGAAGCCGGCGCAATTGAAGAGCACGTCGATCCTGGGCTCGTCCTTCACCAAGGCATCGACGGCGTCCTGTTTCGTCACATCCAGTAAACGCGTGCGAATGCCGGGAACGCCCTTCAGCTTTTCGAGATTGGCGGCGGAGATGTCGGTGGCGATCACTTGCGCCCCTTCAGCGGCGAATGCACGCGCCGAGGCCTCACCGATGCCTTGGGCGGCAGCGGTGACGAGAGCGATCTTGCCGGAAAGTCTGTTGGTCAATTTTCTGTTTCCTTCTCTATTCCGTCATCCCCGGGCGAAGACCCGGGGATCCACTGATGGCCTGGAGAAAGTGGATGCCCGGCCAATGGGATAAACTCTGGGCCCGGGCATGACGACTCAATAATAGGCATCAAGCAATCCGATAAAACTCTTTCGCAGTACCACCGAAGATGCGGGCAGCGTCGGCGGGTTTTACGATCTCTTCTGCGGCGGCGCGCCAGCTGTCATAGCTGCCGTTGAGATTGATCACCGGCCAGTCGGAGCCCCACATGACGCGGGAGGGCCCGAAACTGTTGATGACATGCTCGGCATAGGGCCTGAGGGTCGCGGCGCTCCAGCCCGGTTTTGCTTCGGTGCCAAGGCCCGAGAGCTTGCAGAAGGCGCCGGTCTTGTCGGCGATGGACGCCATCTTTACCGCCCAGTCGTCGAAGGCATCGTTGCGGATTTCCGGCTTCAGGCAGTGATCGATGACGACGCGCATCTTCGGGTAGCGGTCGAACAGGCGCAGGAAGTTGTCGAGATGGCGCGGCAGGCCCAGCGCATCGAAAGTGAGGTCGAGTGCGCAGACGGCGGCATAGCCCCATTGCACATCCGGCCGCAGCATCCAATCGGTATCGGCAATATCCTGGATCATCGGCCGCACGCCTGAGAACTTGGCATGATGCGACCAGCGTTCGAGGTGCCGGCGGTGGGTGGCATCTTCGAAATCGACCCAGCCCACGACCTTGGCGATCCAGGGCGTCGCGTCAGCAAGGCCCAGCATGTATTCGGTTTCTTCGACGCTGGGCGCGGCCTGCACCAGGACCGTGCGGTCGATGCCGTGCCGCGCGCGGATCGCCTCAAAATCGGCCGGATAGTAATCCTGGCGAATCGGCTTCACCGCCTCGATCGTCTCCAGCCAGCCGTAATCGCCGCGCGCACGCGCCCAGAAATGCTGATGAGCGTCGATGCGCATCACTTGCTGCCCGGAACCGGCGCTTCGGCGCGGATGAAGCCGGCGGATTTGAGATCGGCCCAGAGGGCTGCCGGAATATCGGCGGCGAGTGTCCGCATGTTGAGGGCCACCTCCTCCGGCCGACTGGCGCCGGGAACGACGGTGACGACCGCCGGATGCACCAGCGGGAAGCGCAAGGCCGCTTCCACCAGTTTGACACCATGCTTTGCCACCACCTTCTCGATGCCGGCGACGCGGTCGAGGATATGCTGCGGCGCCGGGTCGTAATTGTAGAAGGCGCCAGGCTTCGCACCCGTGGCGAGAATGCCGGAGTTATAGGCGCCACCGATCACGATCCCGATCTTGCGCCGTTCGCAAAGCGGCAGGAAGGAGTTCAACGCTTCCTGTTCGAGAAGCGTGTAGCGGCCGGCCAGCAGGAAGATGTCGAAATCGCCCTGTTTGGCGAGGTTCTCGCACACTTCCCATTCGTTGACGCCGGCCCCGAAGGCCTTGATGACGCCCTGGTCGCGCAGTTTCACCAGCGCGCCATAGCCGGTCTTCATCAGCTCGGCGACCTTTTCGTCACGCACTGCCGCGCTCTTGTGATTGGCAACGTCGATATCGTGCACGAAGAGAATATCGATGCGGTCGACCCCAAGGCGCTCCAGCGAGAATTCGATCGAGCGCATGATGCCGTCATGGCTGTAATCGTAGATTTCGCGGCGCGAGGGCGTGTCGAAGAACTTGCCGATGCCGGTGCGCTCGCTCGGCGGGCAGACCTCGAGCAGGCGGCCGACCTTGGTGGAGAGCACATAAGAATCGCGCGGCTTGCCGCGCAGGAAATGATTGATGCGGGTTTCGGAGAGCCCCAGGCCGTAAAGCGGCGCCGTGTCGATGTAACGAATGCCCGCTTCCCAGGCCGCCTGCATCGTCGCCTGCGCCTCGTCTTCCCTAAGCGCACGGAACAGATTGCCCAAGGGCGCCGTGCCGAAGCCAAGCTCGGTGAACGGGATTTCGGCACCCGATGGCGCCTTGAAGATCTTCGATTTCATGTCATTCCCCTGGCTTTCTATTCTTCTCGGCGTCTTCCCCTTACCTCCCCCTTGAGGGGGAGGTCGCGCGTTAGCGCGGGAGGGGGGTGTGGTTCGTTTCAGTAACGATGCATCTCGGCAGTTGAGAGATACCCCCCTCCCCGACCCTCCCCCTCAAGGGGGGAGGGGGAAGAACTATGAGCAAAGTTTGCATCACGTCCCCCGCTTCTTCGCTTGTGGCTTGGCGGCGAGTGCCGCGCGGCGGACGGGCTGGGTGCTGCGGTCGGCGAAGATTTCGGGCTGTTTCTCGGCCAGGCTCAGCAATTCGCCCATCACCGCGTCGAGATGGACGATCATCGCCGAGGCCGCCGCATCGCCATCGCCTCTTTCGAGTGCAGTGACGATCTTGGCATGTTCATCATAGGTCAGTTTGTGGCGGCGCTTGGACGCCAGCAGACGGCGGATGCGATCAAGACCCAGGCGCGCGCTTTCCACTGCGGCCCGCGCACGCGGGAAGCCGAGGGCGGAGAAGATGATCTCGTGGAATTCCAGATCGAGCTTGTGGAAGCCCACCGGATCGCCGGCGCCGGCCGCGGCCTTCTGGTAGCGGATGTTCCGCTGCAAGGCCGCGAGCACATCGGGCGCCAGGTTGCGGGCGAGGGAGCGCACGGCTTCCGCCTCAAGCGCGCGCCGCATGAAGAGGTTTTCGCGCACATCCCCTAAGCGAATGAGCGAGACGGTGGTGCCGCTTTGCGGCCGGATATCGACCAGCCCCTCGGCCTGGAGACGCGAGAGCGCCTCTGAAACGGGGAAACGGGAAACACCCAGCCGCTCGCAGAGCGCTGCCTTGTCGATCGGCGTGCCCGGGAGGAGTTCAAGCGAAACAATGGCTTCGCGCAAGGCGCTGACCACGCGCGCGGTCGTGCCGCCACGCGCCGATGCGCTGACGTCGCCCAAAAACGCATAGGATTCCGCTTTGACATTCATACTAACATGTTAGAATGTAGCCGAAGAAACGCAACCCCTTTTTGCCAGAGCCAGCACAACCGCCATGAGCAATCTCAGCGTCGTCGCCGCCGAACCCCGGTCCATTCGCCTGTCGCCCAAAGACAATGTCGTCGTCGCCGTCGACGAAATCGAGAAGGGCAAATTGGCGGCCGGCGGCATCGCCGCCAATGCGCGCGTCACCCGCGGCCACAAGATGGCAGTGGCGCCGATTGCCGTGGGACAGCCGGTGCTGAAGTTCGGCCAGATCATCGGTTTTGCGACGGAGGAAATCGCGCCGGGCGATTGGGTGCATGAGCATAACACCAGCATGGGCGAGTTCGACCGCGACTATGAATTCGCTGCTGGTGCCAAGAACGACGAGGTGTTGCCGGTCGAGGCGCGCGCCACCTTCCAAGGCTATCGCCGCGCCAACGGCAAATCGGGGACCCGCAACTATATCGGCATCCTCACCTCGGTGAACTGCTCGGCGTCGGTGGCGCGCTTCATGGCGGAAGCGGTGACCAAGAGCGGCATCCTGGCGCAGTATCCCAATATCGACGGCATCATCCCCTTCGTCCATGGCACCGGCTGCGGCATGGCCGCCAAGGGCGAAGGCTTCGACATTCTGAAGCGCACGCAGTGGGGTTACGCCACCAATCCGAACCTTGCCGGCGTGCTGCTGGTGGGACTGGGCTGCGAAGTGTTCCAGATCAGCCGCATGAAGGAGCTCTACAACATCGTCGAGAGCGATACCTTCCGCACCATGACCATCCAGGATACCGGCGGCACGCGAAAGACCATCGAAGCCGGCGTCGCCGCGATCAAGGAAATGCTGCCGAAGGCCAATGACGTGCGGCGCGAGACGATCTCGGCCTCCGAACTCATTCTCGCCCTTCAATGCGGCGGGTCGGACGGGTATTCCGGCATCACCGCAAACCCGGCGCTGGGTGCCGCGGTCGACCTCCTCGTGAAGCATGGCGGCACGGGCATTCTGTCCGAGACGCCGGAAATCTATGGCGCCGAACATCTGCTGACCCGCCGCGCCGTCAACCGCGAGGTGGGTGAAAAGCTGGTGAGCCGGATCAAGTGGTGGGAAGAATACGCCGCCCGAAACGGCGGCGAGATGAACAACAATCCCTCGCCCGGCAACAAGGCGGGTGGCCTCACCACCATTCTTGAGAAGTCGCTGGGTGCTGCAGCCAAGGGCGGCACCACCAACCTCACCGCCGTTTATGAATATGCCGAACCGGTGACGGCCAAGGGCTTCGTCTTCATGGACACGCCCGGTTATGACCCCGTTTCCGCGACTGGCCAGGTGGCGGGCGGTGCCAATATCCTCTGTTTCACCACCGGCCGCGGTTCTGCCTATGGCTGCAAGCCGACACCCTCCATCAAGCTCGCCACCAACACGCCGATGTATCAGCGCATGGTCGAGGACATGGACATCAATTGCGGCGACATCCTCGACGGTGTCACCGTGCAGGAGAAGGGCCAGGAGATCTTCGAGCTGATCCTGCGCGTGGCGTCGGGCGAGCAGTCGAAGTCGGAGCAGCTGGGCTATGGCGACAACGAATTCGTGCCGTGGCAGATCGGCGCCACGATGTGAGCGGCGCCACAGCATAGCCGGGGACCTGTCGCAAACAACGTCCCCTTCCTCGCCCTCCCCATCGCGGGAGGGCTTTTCTTTTGGGGAGCATTCGATATCGGGTTTTGGTGCCATGAGAGTGGATTCCCAGGTCAAGCCCGGGGATGACGGTTGATTTGGGGCCGAGGCAGCCAGGGTCTATGCATCGCAGAAGCGATTATTCGAAAAGAGCCGTCATCCCCGGGCTTGACCCGGGGATCCACTGTTGCTGAGGATGGATCTATTCTTGACGACAGGGGCAAGCATTGAGCGGCTGGGTCTATATCGTCACCAATCATCCGCAAGGAACACTCTATGTCGGCGTCACGAGCGATCTTGCCAAGCGCGCCTGGGAACATAGAGAAGCTGGTATAGACGGGTTTACGGCCCGATATGCGTTGAAGCAGTTGGTCTTTGCCGAGCTTCACGAGACCATTCAGGCCGCAATCCAACGCGAGAAGAATATCAAACGCTGGCCAAGAAACTGGAAGATCGAACTTATCGAAAAGACCAATCCTGGTTGGGAAGACCTTTATGACCGACTCATGCTGTGAGCGTGGATCCCCGGGTCAAGCCCGGGGATGACGGTGCTTTGCAGGACAGGTCGTGCGATACTGTTTCTGCAGTCTCTCCCGAACCAACTGCGTCATCCCCGGGCTTGACCCGGGGATCCACAGTTACCAAGGGTTTGCTCGTCAGTGATGCTCTGCCTTCGCCGACCATGACGGTGGAGCTAGATGTGCCTCACAGCAACCCCAGCAATCCCGCCTTCTGTTTCACCAGGGCGTAGATCGTGTCGATCATCGGTGTGGGCACATGAACGAGCCTTCCGAGATCACGAACGGCGCCGACGATGGCTTCGAGCTCGATCGGGCGGCCGCGTTCGATGTCCTGCAGCATCGACGTCTTGTGCTCACCCACCCCGGCGGCACCGTTGATGCGCTTCTCCACATCGATCGGCATCTTGACGCCGAGGGCATTCGCGATGGCCTCGGCCTCGCCCATGATCGCCTTGGCGACGGCGCGGGTGTCGGGGTCGCTGCAGATCCCCGCCAGCGTCCCGCCGGTCAGGGCCGATAAGGGATTGAAGGCGACATTGCCCCAGAGCTTGACCCAGATTTCGGTGCGGATGTCGGTCTTGACCGGCGCCTTGAAACCGGCGGCGATGAAGGCGGCGGACAATGCCTGCACACGCTCGGTCTTCTCGCCGCTCGCCTCACCCAGGGAGAAGCGGTCGTTCTCGACATGGCGGATCTCGCCGGGTGCCACGACTTCGGCCGCCGGATAGACGACGCAGCCGATGACGCGCTGCGGCCCCACAAGATCCCAGAGCTTCCCATCCGGATCGACGGCGGGAATGCGCGCATCCTTCAAGGCACCTTCCTGGCCATAGAAATACCACCAGGGCATGCCGTTGACGGCCATGACGACGGCCGTGTTTGCGCCCAGGAGCGGCGCCAGCTTGTCGGCGATGCCAGGGACCGCATTGGCCTTCAATGCGACGATGACGAAATCCTGCGGGCCGGCCTCAATCGCGTGTTCGGTGGCTTTCGGGTGCACGGTGAAGTCACCGCTCATGCCATGGATGTGCAGGCCCTTCTCCTTAAGGGCGGTGAGATGTGCGCCGCGGGCGATGAGCGTGACGTCTTGACCCGTCCGCGCCAGGTGACCGCCGATCAGACCGCCGATGGCGCCGGCACCATAGATCGCTACCTTCATGATACGAGGCCGAGCTTTTGCGCCAGGCCGATGCGCTGCAGCTTGCCGGTGGCCCCTTTCGGGATTTCGGCGAGGAAGACGATCTTCTTCGGCACCTTGAAATCGGCAAGGCGCGATGCCGCGAAACTGCGGATGTCCTGCTCGCTGGCGCTCTGGCCTTCCTTCAGCACGATGGCGGCGCCGACTTCCTCGCCCAGTTTTTCATGCGGGATGCCGAAGGTGACGATCTGCGCCACGGCGGGATGGTCCATCAGGATGTCGTCGACCTCGCGCGGGGAGATCTTCTCGCCGCCGCGGTTGATGATCTCCTTCAGCCTCCCGGTGAGACGCAGATAGCCTTCCGTGTCCAGGATTCCCTGATCGCCGGTGCGGAACCAGCCATCGCGGAAGCCTTCTGCATTGGCCTTCGGGTTGTTGGCATAGCCCGGCGTCACATTGGCGCCCTTGATGACGATCTCGCCCACCTCGCCGGCCGGCAGCAGCGCGCCGTCAGTGCCCATGATGGCGACCTCCGGCCCCGCCGCGATGCCGACAGAGCCGGGCTTGCGCGCACGGGGCGGCAGTGGGTTGCTGGCCATCTGGTGCGCCGCCTCGGTCATGCCATAGGCTTCGATGACGGGGCAGCCGAAGGTTTCTTCGAGCTGCTTCATCACCTGGGGCGGCAGACTGGCGGAAGAGGAGCGGATGAAGCGCAGCTTGTTGCGCGCCAGCACATCCTGGTTGCGGTCGGCGCGCGCCAGCACGGTCTGGTGCATCGTCGGCACCGCCGTATACCAGCTGGCCTTGGCCTCATCGAGCTGCGCGAAGAATTTGAGGGCATTGAAGCCCGCCGGCACATGGACCGAGGCACCGGCAGCGAAGGAGGAGAGGAGTGCCGCAATCAGCCCGTGGATGTGGAAGAGCGGCATGACGACCAGAGAGCGGTCGGCCGGCGTGAGCGCCAGGGTGTTGCGGATATTGCCGGCCGAGGTCGCGAGGTTGCGATGGGTGAGCGGCACGATCTTCGGGCGCGAGGTGGTGCCGGAGGTATGCAGCACCAGCGCCACATCATCGGGCGACGGGTTGGGGGCGCCGTGATCGGCAAAGGGCACGGAGAGTGTCAGCGCGCCGGCGGGACCGGCGAGATCGGGCGTCACGTCGATGACGCGGATGCCGCGCTTCGCCGCCACCGCGCGCGCGGGCTGGTCCGGGCCGCCGAGGATGATGAGCGCCTTGGCATCGAGATCGCTCAAGTAGAAATCGAACTCGTCGGCGCGGTAGGCGGCGTTCAAGGGGGCGGCCACGGCATAGCTGGCGACGCCCACGAACATCGCCGCCATTTCCGGGCCGTTGGGCATGACGATCGCCACCGCATCCTTCTGCCCGATGCCGATCGCCCGCAAGGCACCGCCGATGCGGGCGACGAGTGCCGCGAGTTCGCCGCGCGTCATGGTGCGGCGCTCAGGCGCGCCGATGGCGTCGGCCTGCGGATCGCCCTGCAGCAGAGCGGGAACATGGGTCGCGGTGGTCATCGATCTTATTCCTTAAGGCGCAATGTCGGTCAGTTGGCACGACACCCTGCCCGGTCCTGCGGGGGCAGCGCAAGTGGCTTCGAGATAGGCGATATCCGCCTGGCGCGGGCGCGCCAGATCGACCTGGCCGGTCGTCTCATGCCAGTTCCCCGCGCGGCCGCACAGGATGTTCTCAATCATCAATCGGCGCTGCATGTCGTCGCGGTAGATGAAAAGCGCGTGGTCCTCGCTCTGCTGCCGCAAAGCGATGTCGAAGGTGGTGCCGGGATCGAGGCGCCCCAGGTCGCGCTCAACCCAATGGCCATAAACGATCTTGCATGAAAGCGGTTCTGCCCCCGCATTGGTGAGCTGCAGATTGACGGCATGATCCCCAAGCGTATGCATACAAGCTGCAGGAAGAAGGAGCGAAAGCAGAAGCGGATGTATTTTCATGGGCGCGGCCGCAGTCTAGAATTGGCGGCATCAGAATAAGCCGTCTCGACCACAGGGGAAATGCCCAGATCATGAGCGCGCCCACCATCAAGGAAGCCGTCGTCACGTTGTCCGCCGGACCGGTTGCGGTCTATCCGAGCGTCCTGCGCGCCCTGTCGCGACCGGTCGCCTATCATTACGACCCCTATTTCCAGCATTTCTTCGAAAGTGTGGCGAAGAAAGCGGCGACGGCCTTGCGGGTCAAGGAACCGGCTTTGCTGCTGCAGGTGGAACCGGCGCCGGCCATCGAAGCCGCGGCCGCCTCGCTGATTGGGCCTGAGGATACCGTGCTCAATTTGGCGTCCGGCGTCTATGGCAAGGGCTTCGGCTATTGGTCGGCGCGCTATCACAAGGACATGGTCGAGATCGAGGTGCCGTTCAACGAGGCGATCGATCCGGCCGATGTCGCCGCCGCCTTCAAGCAGCGCCCCGACATCAAGATCGTGTCGCTAGTCCATCACGACACGCCCTCCGGCACGATCAACCCAATCCGCGAAATCGGCAAGATCGTGCGCGATCATGGCGCGCTGCTGCTGGTCGACGCGGTCTCGTCCTTTGGCGGCATGGATGTGCATCCCGATGACTGCCATGTCGACGTCTTCATCACCGGTCCCGGCAAATGCCTGGGCGGTGCGCCGGGGACCACCGTCGTCGCGGTGAGCGAGCGTGCCTGGGCGCATATGGAAGCCAATCCGAAGGCGCCGCGCGCCTCGATCCTCTCCTATCTCGATTGGAAGGATGCCTGGCGGCACGACAAGCCCTTCCCCTTCACGCCGTCGGTCGCCGAGATCAACGGGCTCGACGCCGTGTTCGACCAGTATCTCAATGAAGGGCCGGAGAAGGTCTGGCGCCGCCATGCGCTGACCGCCGCCGCCACCCGGGCCGGCGTCAAGGCGATGGGGCTGGAACTCTGGGCGAAGACGGAGGCCATCGCCTCCCCCACCACGACGGCGATCCGCGTTCCGGATGGCGTCACGGAACAGGCCTGGGTGAGTACGGCACGAGACGCATTCGGCGTTGTGTTCTCCGGCGGCTTCGGCGCCACGGCGGGCAAGGTGTTGCGCGTCGGCCATATGGGGCCGGCGGCGGAGCCGATCTATGCAACGACCGCCATCACCGCCATGGGTGGGGCCTTGCGCAAGCTGGGGCACAAAGTGGATGTCGGTGCCGGAATTGAAGCGGCCCTCGCGGTGATCGCCGCCGGCTGAAACGGACCCCTCACCCCAACCCCTCTCCCCAGAGGGGCGAGGGGCTTTATAACGAACTCACTCGAAACTCCCTCGCCCCACGAAGTGGGGAGAGGGTTGGGGTGAGGGGCAGGCTAACGCTCGCCGCGCTGGTAGGGCTGGCCCAGGGCCGGCGGCAGGACCGCGTGGCGCGCGAAGATGACCAGCACCAGCATGACGACGGCGAAGGGCAGCATCTGCACGATGTCGGTGGGGATGTCGATGCCGGCGACCTGGAGCGCCGTGGTCATCGCCAGGCTGAGGCCGAAGAACAGCGCGCCGAGCAAGACCCAAACCGGTCTGCCACGCGCCAGCATGGCCAGCACGATGCCGATGAAGCCGGCACCATGGGTCATGAACGGCACGAAGAGGCCGGCCCCGACATTGGCAAGATAGGCGCCAGCGACACCCGACAGGAAGCCAGTCGCCAGCACCGCCCCACTTCTGGTCACCACCACGCTGGTACCGGCGGCATCGAGCGCCGCCGGATGGGTGCCGGCGGCTTCGAGATTGAGGCCGACATGCGTATTGCGAAACACCCAGGCGAGAACCGCCACGAAGGCAACGGCGAGATAGACAACTGGATTGTGGGCAAAGAGCGCCGGGCCGATCACCGGGATGTCGAGGAGCAGCGGGAAGGCCAGCACCGGCGCCTGGTCGAGGCGCGGATAGGTGCGCGAGAACTGAAAATGATGCAGCAGGGCGGTCAGCCCTTCGGCACCAAGCGTCAAGGCGATGCCGATGACGATCTGGTTGAGGCCAAGGCGAACGCATAACAACGCCATCAGGGCAGCAGCGGCCATGCCACCGAGACCGCCGGCGACAAAACCCAGGGTGAAGGAGCCGGAATAATAGGCGGCGACGAAACCGCAATAGGCGCCGAGCAGCATCATGCCCTCGATGCCGATATTGAGCACGCCCGCCTTCTCGGATATCTGCTCGCCGAGCCCGGCCAGCAGCAACGGAATACCAGCGGTGACGGCCCCAAAGAGCAGCGAGACGAGGAAGGGTTGCGAGAGCAATTCGGTCATGGCGTCACGCTGCCGCCCGCATCTGGTGGCGATGGTCGAGATATTCGACGAGGCCCAGAAACGCCAGCACGAGGCCCATGAGGAGGAGCACGAAATCCTGCGGCACACCGATGCGGCGGGCGGCACTTTCGCCGCCGATCATCAGCGCCGCGAAAAAGAAGGTAAAGCCGATGACGGCAAGGCCGTTCATCCGCGCCAGAAAGACCAGCGGCACCACCAGCATGCCATAGGCCGGGTTCCAATCCGCCCGCACATTGCCCCAGACGCCAAGAATCTCGACCGCGCCGGCCAGACCGATGAGGCCGGCACTCAAGGCGAAGGTGGCGACGGTGAGAAAACCCACCTTGAGGCCCGCATGACGCGCCGCAGCCGGACTGGCGCCGACGACCTGCAATTTCAGTCCAAAGGCCGTGCGCGTCATCAGCAGATGGACGAGGACGACAAGGCAGAGAGCGATTAGGAGACCGATATGGATATTGCTGCCGGAAATTCGCGGCAGGCGACTGGCGATGTCGAGGGTACGGGTTTGGGGGACAGTTGTCGCCGGGTCCCAGAAGAACAGCTTCACCAGCACATTTGCCAGGGAAATGCCGAGGAAACTCATCATCAGCGACGTGATGATCTCGTTGATTCCGTAGCGCGCCTTCAAGAAAGCCGGCAGCAGCGACCACAGGGCCCCGACGAGCGTCGCCGCCAGCATGCAGAGGATGAGTGTGAGGCCGCGCGGCACAAAGCCGATCAGGGCCGGAGCCAGGGCCGCCGTCACCACCGCCGCCAGCAGATATTGCCCGTCGCCGCCCAGATTCCAAATACCGGCCCGGAAGGCAACGATGAGCCCTGCGGCGATGAGCAACAACGGCGCCATGCGGGTCAGCGTTTCCTGCAAGCCGCCCCAGCTGAGGATGCCACGGTCGAGCACATAGAAATAATAGGCGAGCGGATCCTTGCCCAGGATGACCAGCACCAGGCCGCCAGCCACGAGGGCCAGCAGGAGCGGAAGGCAGAGGCGCCAAAGATGGTTCATGCCGCCGCCCCGGTCATCAGGCGCCCCACCGCGAGACCGGCGCCTGCACCGTTCGCCACGATGCCGACCACGCGCCCGTCGACGAGGACGGCGATGCGGTCGCTCAGGCCCAGCAATTCGTCGAGATCGGTCGACAGCAACAGGATCCCTTGCCCGGCAGCGGCGCTTTGGCGAATGCGGTCATGGGCAAGCTCGGCGTTCTGCAGATCGAGGCCATGGGTCGGCTTGGCGAAGATGATGACCCGCGTGGGCGCAGCGCCCGCACCTTCGCCCAGCTCGCGCGCCAGGAGGACTTTCTGGATATTGCCACCGGACAGTTTGCCGAGCGGTGTCTCGGGGGCGCGCGTGCGGATGTCATTGGCCTCGATGCGACCGACGGCAGCTGCGCGGATGCGCGCGCGATCGGCGATGCCATGGCGCCAGAAGGGCGGTCTTCCGATATCCTTCAGCAGCAAATTGACTGCGACCGAGAGGCTGCCGACCGTCCCTTCGCCCAGGCGATCATCCGTTACATAGCGGATGCCGACCTGCCGGCGCGCGGCGACATCGCCACCGGTCACGTCCTTCCCGTCAACGCGGATGGTTCCGCTGCTGGCCGCGCGCTGCCCGGCCAGCGTCTCGGCCAGGTGCTTCTGCCCATTGCCGTCGACACCGGCAATGCCCAAGACCTCGCCCGGCCACAGGTCGAGCGTCACGTCGCGCAAGGGACAGGCCCCCCGTTCGGCCGCCGTGGTCAGACCGCTGACCTGCAGGCAAGGCGCACCGGCATGGGCGACCAGCGAGGCATGGCCTTCGCCACTGCCAACCTGGATGGCGCGCTCTGCCGACGCGTCGCTGCCGCCGAACATCATGGCGATGACACGGTCGCTCACCTCGGCCGCCGTCCAACTGCGGCAATCCGCAGGGGCGACCGCGCCGACCAGCTGGCCATGGCGCAGCACCGATATGCGATCGCCAAGATCCGTGGCCTCGCCCAGCTTGTGCGTGACCAGGATGATGGCGACGCCTTTGTCGCGAAGGCGTCGGAGGACCGCCGCCAGATCCTTGACGCCCTGCGGCGTCAGCATCGATGTCGGTTCGTCGAGGATGAGGAGCCGTGCCTCGCGCCACAGGGCACGCATGATTTCGACCTGCTGCTGCTGGCCCAAGGACAGGCTGCCGAGCCTGGCATTGGGATCGAGGGTCACACCCAGCAAGCCGGACAATTCGGCAAAGCGCGCCAGGGCCGACCCGCGTGCCAGCCTTTGCCACCAGGCGCCACCCAGCATCAGATTCTCGATGACCGAAAGGCTCGGCACCAGCAGCACATGCTGGAAGACCGTACCGATGCCAAGATTGAGGGCCTCGCGGGGGGATTTGATCTGCACGATTTCACCACCGACGCGAATTTCACCGGCATCGGGCGATTGCATGCCGGCGAGCATGCCGATCAATGTCGATTTTCCGGCACCGTTTTCGCCGAGCAGGATATGAATTTCACCGGCATGAAAGTCGAGCGAGATCTGGTCATTGGCAACGATTCCGGGGAAGCGCTTGGTGAGGGCATGCACAGATAAAACGGGCGCAGAATCTGCGCCCGTCGCCGAGTTCGATCGCGGCTGTCCGTTGTCGCTTGCCATGTCGCCAGCTTGCCCCCCGGGCGGCCCCAAGTCCAGGCCGCCGGCCCCCTGCCCCCTTATTGCGCGCCGGCATCGGTGATCGAGCTCATAAGAGCGCGGACCTTGTCCGCCTCCCAGACCGGCTCGATCTTCAGCTTGCCGTCGACGATCTGCTGGCGCACCTCGGAAACCGCAGCCCAGACATCATCGGCAATATGGTTGGTCTTCAAGAGACGCACGGAATCGTCGGCCAGCTGGATTGAATAGGGATGGGTCCCGAACTTGTCGGCCTTCAGATCCTCGACCATCGCCGTATAGACCGGCTCCAGATTCCAGACGACCGAGGAGAGGAGATGCCCCTTGTCGATCGGCGTCTTGTCGCCGATGACGTCGATGAACCAGACCTTCCCGCCCGAAGTCGATTTCGCCGTTTCGACCGCCTGCAGCATGCCGAAGCTGGCACCATCGCCCTGGCCGAAGATCACATCGGCGCCAGCGCCGATGACTGAGTCCGTCACCCGGCGGCCGCCAGCTGCATCCGAATAGGCCGCCGGACCGATGACGGCGTAGAGAATCTTCACGTCGGCACGCGTGGCCTTCACCCCTTGCGCGAAAGCGGCGGATTGCGAATTCCATGACGGCGGCTCGCCGGAGACGACGATGCCGACGGCCTTCGTCTGCGTCGTCTTCGCCGCCAGCACGCCGGCGAGATAGGCACCTTCATGACCGCTCAAGGTATAATCGGCAACGGCGCCTTCTTTGCTGTCGTTCGGGCGGTCGACGATGGCGACGGCTACGTTCTTTTCGGCGCCGACTTCGGGTGCGGCCGTGTTGTAGCCGCTGGCATGGGCGATGAGCAGGCTGGCGCCGTCATCGGCAAGTTCGCGTAAAGTGGGATGCACATCACCATAGCCAAGGCCGGTTGCCGGCATGAAATCGAGGCCGAGTTTTTCCGCCACGGCCTTCGCCGCATCATAGCCCTGCTGGTTCCAGCCGTAATCGGTGGGATCTTCCGGTGTCAGAATGGCAAGCTTCTTTACTTCACGCGCCGCTGCGGGCTGGGCGATGAGCGTGCCAGATATGATGGCCGTGATGGCCGCGGCGACCAGGGTGAAGCCCGTGGCCCCGACCCGCGCCCGCGCGAACATTCCAGCTTTGGTCATAACGTCTTTCTCCTCACGCATTCCGACCGATCGGTCAGCACCAGAAAGCGGCGGCCGGGCCGCCAACAACGCCCAAGCATGCGCTGGCGCGGCCCTGCCCGTCCAGCGGGTTATTGCTTCGATACAGTTGTGGATGAGCTTGTCTCGATACAAGCGATGGATGGTCTAAAGGTCGCCTTGCCGGCGCAGCATCGGTGACAGCGCAAACACGCGCGCCGTCTCGATTTCCTGGGCCAGGACCAGCAGTGAGGCGTCATTTCCTAAGGCGGCGCAAAGCTGGATGCCGAGCGGCAACCCATCGGCCGATTGCTGGATCGGCAAGGTGATCGCCGGCTCGCCGGTCACGTTGTAGGTGGCGGTGAAGGGCGAGAAACGCAGCATGCGCGCGACATGCAGATCGACGTCGTCATGATCGGTCGGGAAGGCGCCGAGTTGCGGTGCGGGGCCGGCCAATGCCGGCGTCAGCAACACGTCGATATCGTCCCAGAGCAGCGCCATGGTCCGCGTGAAAGCCTGCCCGGCGCGGATGGTGGCGACGTATTCGGCAGCGCCCATGCGCCGCCCCGCTTCGGCGGCGGCAAGGTTGATGCGTTCCATTTCGCCTTCGTGCGGCGGACGGCCGAGGATCGTTTTGAGTTCGGCCGCGTCCGCCGCAGCCTGGGCGCAGACCTGTGCCTTGTAGACGCGGCGCGGAAGGACGAGATCGTGTTCTTTGATCGGCAGGGCGATCGGCGCTACGTGATGGCCGAGCCCGCGGAGCAGTTCCGCTGCCGTTTCCAGCGCTGCCAATCCCTCCGGCGCCAAGGCGACGTCATCAAGATGCTGGTGATTGACGCCGATCTTGAGGCGCGGCCCGTTCTGCATGAGCGCGCTGAGGAAGCCGGCAATGGGTGCCGGCGGTGCGCCATAAGGCGCCCCCGCATCGGGACCGTAGGCGATGTCGAGAGCCGCCGCCGTATCGCGCACGGAACGGCTCACCACGCCCTCGCTCACCAGCCCAGCATAGATATCGGCATGGGCCGGACCTTGCGGGAGGCTCCCGCGCGACGGTTTCAAGCCGACCAGGCCGCACGCCGCCGCCGGAATGCGGATCGATCCGGCGCCGTCGGTCGCGTGGGCAAGCGGCACCATGCCGGCGGCGACCGCCGCCGCCGAGCCGCCGGAAGAACCGCCAGTCGAATGCGCCAGATTCCAGGGATTGCGGGCAGGCCCGAACATGGCAGGCTCGGTCGTCACGTTGAAGCCGAGTTCGGGGAGATTCGTCTTCCCGAGAATGCGCAGGCCAGCCTGCTTGAAGCGGGCCGTCAGCGCATCGTCGGTGTCGAGCGGCGGCAGCCCGGCCAGATAGCGGCTGGCGCCGGTGGTCCTGGCGCCGTTGAGGGCGCCGCCGATATCCTTGAGCAGGAACGGCACACCGTGAAAGCGCGCTGCTGGATCCATGTTGGATTCAGCAGGATTGGCGAACAGGTCGACGATGGCGTTGGTCTCGGGATTGGTGGCCGCAATCACCTCGCGCGCGGCGACGAGAACCTCATCGGCCGAGACGGCGCGGCGACGGATGAGATCGGCGAGACCGAGACCATCCTGGGCGAGATAGTCGGCGCGGTTCATGGAAAGCTCAGACCAGCGCGTCGCCGAGTGCGGCGATGGCGATGGATTCGGCCCGGATCTCGGAGAGCACGTCGCGCTGCAACCGCGCAAATTCCGGCGACCCGGTCATCTCATAGGTGCGCGGGCGCGGCAGATCGATCGGGATGATGCTCTTGATGCGGCCGGGACGGTTCGACATGACGGCGACGCGGTCGGACATATAGACCGCCTCCTCCACATCATGGGTCACAAAGAGGACGGTCAAGCGGTGCTGTTCCCAGATGCGGGCCAGCAGCTCCTGCATGTGATGACGGGTGAGGGCATCGAGGGCGCCGAAGGGCTCGTCCATCAGCAGCATGTTGGGGCGATAGGAAAGGGCCCGCGCGATGGCGACGCGCTGCTTCATGCCGCCGGACAGTTCGCTGGGGAAGCGATCCGCAAACCCATCGAGCCCAACCAGCGACAGATGCGATCGGGCGATGTCGCGGGCATCTTTCCGCGACTTGCCCGCGGCGAGCAGCGCAAATTCGACATTGCCGAGCGTGGTGAGCCAGGGCAGCAGGGTATAGCTCTGGAACACGACGCCGCGATCGAGGCCGGGGCCTCTGATCGGCTTGCCGTCCAGCGTGAGGGTGCCCTGATCGTGGCTCTCGAGCCCCGCGACGATCGAGAGCAGGGTCGACTTGCCGCAGCCGGAGGTCCCAACCAATGAAACGAATTCATTTTCGCCGATGACGAGGTCGACGCCGTTCAAGGCGACGACATCGCCGCGATCACCGCGGAAGGTCTTGCCAAGGTTTGAGACGACGAGCTTGGGCGCGGTCATCGCTGCACCCGCAGATAGCGGAACAGGCGCCGATGCGCCCATTTCATCGCCTGATCGGTGGCAAGCCCCAGGACGCCCAGGAGCAGCAGATAGCCGAAGATGGT
The DNA here is from genome assembly GCF_034044635.1 of Dongia rigui. Taxonomy (NCBI): domain Bacteria; kingdom Pseudomonadati; phylum Pseudomonadota; class Alphaproteobacteria; order Rhodospirillales; family Dongiaceae; genus Dongia; species Dongia rigui. The sequence continues at coordinate 71,584 of NZ_JAXCLX010000002.1, read as the reverse complement.
GTCGGTCTGAAAGAAACGCTGCGCCGTGGTGATGCGATAGCCAAGGCCCGAAGTGGCGGCCACCAACTCGGCCACCACCAGCCAGGTCCAGGCCCAGCCCAGGCTGATGCGCATCGAATCCCAGATCGCCGGCATGGCGGAAGGGAGGATGATGCGCGAGAGGATGCGCCATTCCGGCATCTGTAGCGTACGCCCGAGATTGATGAAATCGCGCGGCACGGATTTGACGTTGTCCATCACCAGCAGAACCTGCTGGAAGAAGGTGCCGATGAAGATGATGAGGAATTTCTGCGCATCACCCGTGCCGGTCCAAAGAATGGTGAGCGGCACGAAGGCCACCACCGGCATGTAGCGGATGAAATCGACCAGCGGTTCGATCGCCGCTTCCCAGGCGCGATAGGAGCCGATGAGGATGCCGATGGGAAGCGCGAAGAGGGTCGAGATGAGGAAGCCCAGCGAGATGCGATAGACGCTGACGATGAGGTCGTCGAGGAGCTTCCCGCTCACCGCCAGTTCCTGCAGGCGCAACATCACCATTGCCGGCGAAGGCAGGAAAAGCGGCGTCACCAATCCCGTCTCGGTCACGCCCCACCACAGCAGGCCGAGAACCAGAAAAACCAGGATCGCAATCGCGATGAAGCGCCGTCCGGAGACGGTGGCGGTCAATGAGAACATTTTGGAAGAATAAGCCGGGGGAGCGGATCGCTCCTGTTTCTCCCCCGGCATCGACTTAGAGCGCTTCGACGAAGCGGGTATCGATCAACTTGGCGAGATCGACGTCCTTCGAGAGCAGGCCGGCTTCGGTCGCGGCCTTCTTCACTTCCGGCACCACTTTCTTCACGAAATCGCCGGTCAGCTGGGTCTTGTTGTCCGCGACCGAGAAATATTTGACGCCGTCGAACGCCGTCGCCAGTTCCTCGGGCTTGGCACCCACGGCTTCGGAGATGATCGTCCGGCCGCCGGTGGTGTCGGCATTGTAATCGGCGAGCGCCGCATCCCAGGCCTTGAGCAGCGCCAGAACCTGGCCCGGCTTCTCGGCCAGGAAATCTTCACGCACGACGAAGACGTCGGAGATGAGGCCCGGATTTTCACCGGCCGAATACAGCATCTTCACCTTGTTGTTCTGCTGCATGGCGAGGGTGAGATAGGGCTCGTAGGTGACGGCGACCGGCACCTTGCCGGCGATGAGGGCCGAACCCGCATCGGAGGCCGGCATCGGTACCTTCTCGACGTCGTTCAACGTCATGCCATTCTGACCCAGCGCGTAGTTGAGGAGGATGTGGCTGGTGGTGCCTTCCTCGAACGCGACCTGCTTGCCCTTGAGATCGGCAATCGAGGTAACGGAGCCATCGGTGATCATGGCATCGGCCGTCATCGAGACATCGAGCAGCGCGATGATCTTGATCGGCAGGCCGGCGGCGGCAAACGCCATCGCGGTATGCGTCGCGATATTGCCGCACTGGACCTGGCCGGCGGCGAGGGCCGCGTTCAAGTCAGCGTCGGTGTTGAAGTTGACGACCTCGACATCGGCAAGGCCGCTGTTCTTGAACAGGCCCTTCTTGGCGGCGATGTGCCACTGGCCGTAACCCAGCCACGGCTCGATCGCCATCTTGATGGCGCCTTCTTCCGGCGTGGTCGGAATCGACTGCGCAAAGGCAACCTTGGCAAAGCTGCCGGCGGCCAAAGTAGCGGCGCCAGCCTGCAGGACCTGGCGGCGGTTCGGTGTCCAATTCATGTGTTTTGCTCCCTCTCCCAAACGTGTTTCCCCAATCCGGCGGCGATAGTGATGGCCGGCCCGGCATTCGTCAAGCAAATGGCCCTACTTCTTCAGCAATCTGTCGCGGATATCCGAGACGGCATTGGCATGGGCGTCGAAACCTTCGTACTTGGCCAGCACGCGCGCGTGCTTGGCAAGCTGCGGATAACCGACCGAGGTCACGTAACCCACCGAGATGCGTTTCATGAAATCGAAGACGGAGAGCGGCGAATGGGTCATGGCGCCCCGGCTGGTGGGCAGCACGGCATTCGGCCCCAGCACGAAATTGCCCAAGGTGACCGGCGTGTGCTTGCCGAGCAACACCTCGCCCGCATTCTCGATGCGGCCGAGATAGGCGAACGGCTCGTCGGAGAGGATTTCCAGATGTTCCGGCGCGTAGTCGTTGATGAAGGCGATGGCGCTGTCAGTATCGGGGGTGAGCACGATGCCGCCGCTGCGCCCCGACAGCACGGTCGAGGAGAAGTTGACGCGCTGCTCGCTCATATTTGCCCAATAATCAGGCAGAGCTTTGATCGCTTCTTCGGCAACCTTCCGGCTGGGCGTCACCAGATAGGCCGATGAATCCGGCCCGTGCTCGGCTTCGACCAGCAGATCGAGGGCAGCCAGCGCACCATCGACGGTATCGTCGGCGAAGATGATCGATTCACTGGGGCCAGCGGGAATGCCGGGATCGATCACGTCCGAGAGGAGACGCTTGGCGGCCACGACATAGGGGCTACCCGGCCCCAGCACCTTGGCGCATTTCGGCACGGTCTGGGTGCCGAATGCGACCGCCGCAATGCCCTGGGCACCGCCGCATTTATAGACCTTGTCGACACCGGCGAGGCGCGCTGCCACCAGCGTCGCCGCGTCGATCTTGCCGTCCGGACCCGGGGGCGTGATGACGCAGATGTTCTTCACCCCGGCAACGACCGCCGGCACCGTCGTCATCATGACGACGCTGGGGAAGGAGCCCTTGCCGCGCGGGACATAGCAGGCGACCGACGGGATGGGCCGGAAGCGATCGCCGGCGAAGGCGCCGGGGCGCATCTCATGCAGCCACATCTCTTCCGGCTTCTGGTCGGAATGAAACTTGCGGATGTTCTCGACCGCGAACTCGATGGCCTCGATGACCTCGGGCTCGACCGATTTGAAGGCGGCGTCGAAATCGGCCGGTGTTGCCGCGATCTCATTCGCCTTCACCGGCGACTTGTCGAATTCATTGGCAAAGCGCGCCAAGGCGACGTCGCCCTCGGTGCGCACGGCCTCGATGATGGGGCGGACGCGGTCGAGGAAGGCGCCAAGATCGCTCTCGCTGCGCTTCAAGAGATTGGCGCGGTCGTCGGCGCTGAGGCGCGCGAGCTCGTGCAGATTGACGCTGCGGGACATTGCAGCCTCTCCATTCGGTCAAATTGTTCGGAAATCAGATCGAGGCAAGATAGCCACCGTCGACCGGCATGTAAATTCCGGTGACATAGGCGGCGGCATCCGAGGAGAGGAAAATCGCCGCACCCACCAAATCGTCGAGCTGGCCGAAGCGCTTCAGCGGGATCTTCTGCAGCATCGCGGCAGCCCAATCCTGGTTCTCGTAGAAAACATCGGTGAGAGCGGTGCGGAAATAGCCCGGGCCAAGGCTGTTGACGCGGATGCCGAGCGGCGCCCATTCGGCCGCCAGCGCCCTTGTCATGCCCAGCAGCCCACTTTTCGAGGAGCCATAGGGGACGGCCGTCGGCACGCCCACCTCGGAGGTCAGCGAGCACATGTTGAGGATGGCACCGCCGCGACCCTCGGCCTGCATCGCCTTCGCCGCAGCCTGCGCACAGAAGAAGGCACCCTTCAAATTGGTATCGAGGATGCGGTCCCACAGCTTTTCGTCGACATCGAGGGAGGGGCGCACCTCCTCGACACCGGCATTGTTGATGAGGATGTCGAGTCCGCCCAGCGCCTTCACAGCCGCCGCGACCCCGGCATGGCAGGCATCGACGGCGGCCACATCCATGGCGATGGCGACGCCTTTCCCGGAGAGGCCCGCCAGCGTTTCGGCAAGGCTCGCTTCCTTGCGCGCGCTGACGGCCACCGAGGCGCCGGCTTGCGCCAAGCCGATGGCGATGGCCTGGCCGATGCCGCGGCTGGCGCCGGTGACGAGGGCGCGCTTGCCGGCAAGGCTGAAACGGGAAAGATCGACTTGCATGGGACACTCACGCTAGATATCGAGGCGCCCGCAGCATAACCGAAAAGAACCGCCTGTCATGCCCATCCCTGCCCCTTCCCTGACCGCCGAGGCCCGGGCGCGCGCCAAAGCAGGCGACCTGGCCGGTGCGGGCGAGATCATCGCGCGGCTGCTGCAGGAGAAGTTCGCCCTTGAAGCCCGGGACATCCGCATCAATGTCGACATCTACAGCCTCAATTCGCTGAACGGATTTTTCACGGCCAGCGACAAGCCGTTCTTCTTCAAGTTCCACCAGGAGGAAAACGAGGAAGCGATGGCCGGCGAATATTACCGCGCCGCTCTGCTGGCCGAGGCAGGCCTGCCCGTCGACCAGCCGCTGCATGTCTCGACAGAGCCGGGCGAGCAGATTCTCGTCTATCGCCGCCGCGACGACCGGCGCTTTGCCGATGTGCTGAAGTCGCTCGATTTCAGCACCGACCAAGCGGCCATTCTACGGGCGGTTGCTGCCGAACGACGACTCAATGAGGAGCTGATCGCGGTCTATCGCCGCACCTTGCATCCGATCACGGCGGCACAATCGGCGGCCGAACCGATCCATCGCCTGTTTCATGCGCGGCTGGTCGATGCAGACCGGCCGGGCCACCTTGGCGGGCGTTTCGGGAGCTTCTATCGCGACCAGGTTTTCGCACTGCCCGGCGAGACTTTGTCGTGGGATGAATTGCAGCACCTTACCTTCGAGGTAAATGGCGTGCGCTATCGCGACAGCCTAGGCGCACTCTTTGCCGAGGCTTTTGTGCGTCTGGAGCCGGCACGGCTGGGGGATTGCGGCGGCGTCACCGCCCATGGCGACGCCCACAACGCCAATGTCTGGTACGAGGATGGGGGTGACGCGGCACGGCTTTCGATGTTCGACCCAGCCTTTGCCGGGCGCCATGTGCCGGCGCTGCTCGCCGAGGTGAAGACGACCTTCCACAACATCTTCGCCCACCCGCTGTGGCTCTATGACGCCCCGGCAGCGGCCGAGACTTTCACGGCAAACGCCAAACGGATCGGCGACGTCCTCCATATCGAGACGGATTGGCGGCCGAGCCCGGTGCGCCTTGCTTTGCTGGCAGCCAAACGCGACCTGCTGTGGAAGCCGCTGCTGGCGGAACTCGCCGCCCGCAAGTTGCTGCCGACGGATTGGCGGCGCGTCGTGCAGCTCGCGCTGTTCCTGTGCCCGACGCTGGTGATGAATTTGCGGGCGGGTGGCGGCAGCCATAACCCCGTCTCGTCGGCGATCGGCCTGGCGACGGCGATTGCCATGGGCAGCGATCCTGTGGCAGGAATGGGACTTCTTTCAGCATTCTTCGACGAACTCACACCCGATTCGGCAAATCACCGCTAAGCACCCTAGATCACGAGAAAGTTTTAAGGGCTGATGCTTGACATTCCGGCCTTAAGTAATATTCTCTAGTTACCCTATAGAGATTTTAGAATGCTGTCGCAAAAAGCCAAATACGCCATGCGCGCCTTGCTCTATCTGGCCAAGGCAAACTCTGACGAACCCGTTGGAATCGCTGAGATCGCCGCCAAGCAGGCCGTGCCGCGCAAATTCCTGGAACTGATCCTGCTGGAGCTGAAGCGCAACGGCTTCGTCCAAAGCTTTCGCGGTAAACATGGTGGTTATGCCCTGGCCAAAGCGCCGGAGGAGATCCATTTCGGCGAGGTCATTCGCCTCATCGATGGACCGCTGGCGGCACTCCCCTGCGCCAGCCTCACCGCCTATCGCCGCTGCGTCGATTGCGAGGACGAGGCGACCTGCGTCATCCGCCGCGTCCTCAAACAGGTCCGTGATGCATCCTCCGGCATTTTGGACCGGACCAGCCTCTCCGACGTTCTCGACGGCCGGACGGGCGAGCTCGTCATGGGCGACGGCATCTGATCGACGCCCAGGCGTTAAACCACAGCAAATCCGAGTAAATACATAAAGGTTGCGGCAAATACCCATGCCCTGTATTGCCCTGTGATCTTGGGGCCAGAATGGCGCATGACGTTGGGCCAGTGGCCTGTGGGACGAGGGTGAGCGATGTCGGCACGTGCCGGAACATGGAGCAACTGGAAGCGACCAAGCGTTCTGCCGGGATTCGGGCTGACGCTGGGCTATGCCCTTCTCTATCTCAGCATCATCGTCCTGCTGCCGTTGGCGGCCCTCATTCTGCGGCCGGCTGAACTGGGCCTGGCCGGTTTCTTCGACACCGTCACCACGCCGCGTGTTCTTGCCGCCTTGCGCGTGAGTTTCGGCACCGCGGCGATCGCCGCCGTTATCAACGGGATCTTCGGGCTGATCATCGCCTGGGTGCTGGTGCGCTATCAGTTTCCGGGCAAACGCCTCATCGATGCCTTCGTCGATTTGCCTTTTGCCTTGCCGACGGCAGTTGCCGGCATCGCCCTCACGACACTTTACGCGCCCAATGGCTGGATCGGCGCCCTGCTGACGCCGCTGGGCCTCAAAGTCGCCTTCACGCCGACCGGCATCGTCATCGCGCTCATCTTCATCGGCCTGCCCTTCGTCGTCCGTACGGTGCAGCCGGTGCTGCAGGATTTCGACAGCGAGCTTGAGGAGGCCTCGGCAAGCCTTGGCGCCTCGCGCTTGCAGGTCTTTGGCCTGGTCATCCTGCCGTCGATCATGCCGGCCCTTCTGACCGGCATCGCCCTCGCCTTTGCGCGCGCAGTGGGTGAATACGGCTCGGTCATCTTCATCGCCGGCAACATGCCGATGAAGTCGGAAATTGCGCCGCTGCTGATCGTCAGCAAGCTGGAACAGTTCGATTACGCGGGGGCCGCGGCCATCGCGGTGGTGATGCTCGTTATTTCCTTCGTCATGCTGCTGGTGCTGAACCTCATCCAACGCTGGGCGCGGCGGCACGAGGATAACGACCGATGAGCGTCGACCTGCGCAACAACAAGCTGACCCTGCGCGACCCGGCGCCCGTGCGCTGGGTGTTGATCGCCCTCGCCCTCGCCTTCATCGCGCTGGTGCTGTTCCTGCCCTTGACCCTGGTCTTTCTGGAAGCGTTGCGGCATGGGCTTGGCGCCTATTTCGCAGCCGTCACCGAGCCCGATGCGCGCTCCGCCATCCTGCTGACATTGCAGGTTGCGGCGATCTCGGTCCCGCTCAATGTCGTCTTCGGCCTCGCTGGTGCCTGGGCCATTGCCAAGTTCGAATTCCGCGGCAAGAGCCTGCTCCTGACGCTGGTCGACCTGCCCTTCTCGGTCTCGCCGGTTATCTCCGGCCTGATCTATGTGTTGCTCTATGGCGCCCATGGCTGGTTCGGGCCGACGCTCGACCAATGGGGCATCAAGGTCATCTTCAATGTCGCTGGGCTGGTGATGGCGACCATCTTCGTCACCTTCCCCTTCGTCGCGCGCGAACTCATCCCCTTGATGCAGGAACAGGGCACCGAGGAAGAAGAAGCGGCCATCTCGCTCGGCGCCAATGGCTGGCAGACCTTCCGGCTGGTGACCTTGCCCAACGTCGCCTGGGGCCTGCTTTACGGCGTGCTGCTGTGCAATGCCCGCGCGATGGGCGAATTCGGTGCGGTCTCGGTCGTGTCCGGCCATATCCGTGGCCAGACCAACACCATGCCGCTGCATGTCGAGATTCTGTACAACGAATATGATTTCGTCGGCGCCTTTGCCGTCGCCTCGCTGCTGGCTTTGCTGGCCTTGGTGACGCTCGCCGCCAAATCCTTCCTCGAATGGCGCTATGGCGACCGGCTCAGTGCCGGAAGAGCCCATTGATGCGCCGATAGGAGATGATCATGGGCTTGCAGGCACAGGGCATCGTCAAGACGTTCGGCACCTTCAAGGCGCTGGGCGGCATCGACCTCGACATCAAGCGCGGCGAGTTCGTGGCGTTGCTAGGCCCGTCCGGTTCCGGCAAGACGACCTTGCTGCGGATCCTGGCCGGCCTCGATGCGCAGGATGAAGGTCATGTGCTGTTCAACGAGGAGGACATGACCGGGCGCAAATTGCGCGACCGCCGCGTCGGCTTCGTGTTCCAGCATTATGCCCTCTTCAAGCATATGACGGTCGCGGAGAACATCGGCTTTGGCCTGCGCGTGCGGCCGACCACGGAGCGCCCCAACAAGGCGGAGATCAAGGCGCGGGTCGATGAATTGCTGCGCCTGGTGCAGTTGGAGCGCCTCGGCGATCGCTATCCCAGCCAATTGTCGGGTGGCCAGCGGCAGCGTGTCGCCCTGGCCCGCGCCTTGGCCATCGAGCCCTCGGTGCTGCTGCTCGACGAGCCCTTTGGCGCGCTCGACGCCAAGGTGCGCAAGGAATTGCGCCGCTGGCTGCGCCGCCTCCATGAAAGCATGCAGCTGACCTCGGTCTTCGTGACCCATGACCAAGAAGAGGCGCTGGAACTGGCCGACAAGGTCGTCATCATGAACCAGGGCCTGATCGAACAGGTGGGTTCACCTGAAGAGGTCTATCACAAGCCGCAGACCTCCTTCGTCTACGAATTCCTGGGTGGCGCCAACCGCGTCCCCTGCGAGATCCGCGGCGGCGTGGTCAGGATCGGCAGCACCATCATCGCGGCCCCGCAGGTTGCCGATCTCAAGGACGGGCCGGGGACCGCCTATGTCCGCCCTGAGGAGATCAGCATCGGCCGTGCCGATGGCGGTGGCGTGCCGGCGATCGTGCAGCATGTCTTTCGCGCCAGCCCGCTGCCGCGGGTCGAAGTGCAATTGGTTGATACATCCCTGGCGCTTGACGTAACCTTGCCCCCCGACGAAGCGGGTGCAATTTTGGCAAAGGGGCAGCGCGTGACGGTGAACTTCGCGAAGTTCGACGTCCTGCCGGGGTAAATGGATCTTTCTGGCCTACTGGATGGTGAAATCTGGATTCTGATCGGCGTACTGGCACTCGCGGGCTGCGGCTCCGGGTTCCTGGCCGGCATGCTGGGGGTGGGTGGCGGCATCGTCGTGGTGCCGGCCTTGTTCCAAGTGCTGGGCGCATTCGACGTACCGCTGGACCTTCGGATGCATATCGCCGTCGGCACCTCATTGGGGTCAATCGTTCCGACCTCGATCATCTCGCTGCGGGCGCATAACAGGCGCGGTGCTGTCGACTGGCCGCTGTTCCGGCAATGGGGGCCTTGGGTCGCTGTCGGCGTCATCCTGGGCTCGATCATCGCCAGCGACGTGCGCGGCGCCACGCTGACACTGATCTTCGGCATCATGAGCATGATCGTGGCGCTCTATCTGGCGCTGGGGCGGCCTGACTTCCACCTCACCGACAAACTGCCGGGGACGCCCATCCGCCAGGCGATCTGCCTCTTCATCGGCGGGGTCTCGGCCATGATGGGGATCGGCGGCGGCAGCCTCTCTGTGCCGGCGATGACGCTGTGCTCCTATCCGATCCGCCGCGCCGTCGGCACCGCCTCGGCTCTCGGCCTCATCATCGCCGTGCCCGGCACGATCACTTTCATGGTCACCGGGTTCGGTGAAGGCGGACTGCCACCGGTGTCGGTCGGCTATGTCAATCTCGTCGCCGTGCTGGCCCTGGTGCCGAGCAGCCTCATCTTTGCGCCGATCGGCGCCAAGGTCGCGCATACCATGCCGCAAATCATCCTGCGCCGTTGCTTTGCCGGCTTTCTGTTCGTCACCTCGCTGCGCATGTTCTATTCGCTGTTCTGAAGGATCGGTCCATGAAGAGTTACGGTTTCGGCATCATCGGCCTTGGCGTCATGGGGCAGGAGATGGCGGCGGACCTCGCCGCTCATCCCCGCTTCCATGTCGTGGCCGGTTTCGATCCGGCACGACCCAAAGTACCGTTCCCGTTGCTCGGCGACGCCGCGGCCGTGGTGAACGACCCGCGGGTGGAGGCGATCTATACCGCGACACCGCCGGCCTTCCATGAAGCGGTGGTGCGCCTGGCTGTTTTGGCGGGCAAGCCGCTGCTATGCGAGAAGCCGCTGGCGCATACCATCCCATCGGCGCGCGACTGCTGCGATCTTGTTGCCAAATCGAAACTGCCGGCGGCGGTCAATTTCTCCTATGCCGCGCGGGACGTGGCGACGCGCCTGACCCATGTGGTCAAGAGCGGCGCCATCGGTGACATCAAGGGCGTGCATCTGCATGTGCGCTTTGGCTCCTGGCCGCGCAAATGGCAGTCCGATGCCGGTGCCTGGCTGGCGCAGCCGGCCGAGGGCGGTTTCACGCGTGAGGTCATTTCGCATTTCGTCTTCCTCGCCAACCGCCTGTTCGGCGCCGGCAAGATCACGGCCCGCACCATCGAGCGCGGCAGCGCCGGGACGGAAACCAAGCTCACCGCCACGATCCAATATCCCAGCGTTGCCTTCACCATCGATGCGGGGATCGGCGGCGACCGCGACGACGACAACCGCTTTGAAGTCAAGGGCGCCAAGGGCGACGTGGCAATCGTCGATTGGAGCCAGCTCGATTATGCCGGCGATGCCGGCGCCAGCCTGCCGCCGACCTCGCAACTCGACGCATTGGCCGATATGCTGGACGGGAAGCCACACCAGCTGGCAACCTTCGCCGAAGGGCTGGCGGTTGCTGAACTGATCGAGGCGCTGCTCGCGGACTGACAGCTGGGAAACTAGTTAGGGGAGACGACCATGCTGCTCGATTTCACCGGCCGTCGCGTCATCGTCACCGGCGGCAGCCGCGGTATCGGCCGTGCGACAGCGCTGGCCTTCGCCAGAGCCGGCGCCGATGTCTCGATCTGTGCGCGTGGCGCCGAGACGCTGGAGAAGACGCGCGGCGAGATCGCTGCCGTCGGCTGCATGGTGCATGCGGCCACCTGCAATTTGGCCGACGCCGAGGCGATCAAGACTTATGTGGCAGCGGCGGCAGATGCCCTGGGCGGCATCGACATCCTGGTCAGCAACGCCTCCGGCATCGACAATACCGGCGACAGCTGGGTCGATTGCCTCAATGTCGATGTCATGGCCGCCGTCCGCCTGGCCGACGCGGCCCTGCCGTTCCTGGCGCGTGCCACGGATGCCTCGGTCATCAATGTCACGTCAATCTCCGGCATGATGCCGTCGGCGCGCGACCCGGCCTATGCGGCGGCAAAAGCGGCGCTCATCAACTTCACGACCTCACAGGCCGTGCAGTTGGCGCCCAAGAAGATCCGTGCCAATGCCGTGGCGCCAGGCTCGATCGATTTTCCCGGCGGTTTCTGGGATCGTTGCCGCACCGAGACGCCGGAAGTCTACAAATCCGTCCAAGACGGCATTCCCCTGGGGCGCTATGGCAAGCCGGAGGAGATCGCCAACGTCATCCTGTTCCTCGCCTCGCCGCTTGCCAGCTGGGTCACGGGGCAGACGCTGGTGGCCGATGGCGGCCAGGTCCTGCGCGCCTAGCTCCAATCCTGCAAGGCGGGCAGAGCCGCGACGAAGCGGTCTTTCCGCTTTGGGAGACCGGCAAGCTCCAGGATCAGCTCGATGATGCGCTCGAGGCCCAGCCCTTCGCGCATATTGGCAAAGACGAAGGGCTTTTCCTTGCGCTGAACGGTCGCATCCTTGGCCATCACGTCGAGATCGGCATGGACGATGGGTGCCACATCCACCTTGTTGATGACGAGGATGTCGGAACGCGTGATGCCCGGCCCGCCCTTGCGCGGGATCTTGTCGCCGGCCGAGACGTCGATCACATAGATGGTGAGGTCGGCCAACTCCGGTGAGAATGTGGCGCTCAAATTGTCGCCGCCGGATTCGACGAACAGCATTTCCAACTTCGGAAATTTCGCGACCAGATCGTCGACGGCGGCGAGATTGATCGACGCGTCCTCGCGAATGGCGGTGTGCGGACAGCCGCCGGTCTCGACACCGGCGATGCGCTCGATCGGGAGGACACCCGCGCGCGTCAGGAATTTCGCGTCCTCGCTGGTATAGATGTCATTGGTGATGACGGCGATATCGTAGGAATCAGCGAGGCAACGGCATAGCCGTTCGAGCATCGCCGTCTTGCCGGAGCCGACGGGACCACCGATGCCGATGCGGATGGGGAGGGTCATGAGCGGAACAACCTCGTATATTGCGTTTCGTGTTTCATGCTCGACCAGTCGACGGCAAGCGCCGCGCCACCGAGGTCGTCGAGGGAAAGGGCTGCCAGGGTCGCGACATAACCGGTAATGCGCGGCTCGAGCATGGCGACCGTCCGCAGCCCATCGCTTTGCCCCAGCGGCACCAGGCGAATGCCGGCCGAGATGAGATTGTTGGCAAAGGCCGTGAGATAGGCCTCAACGGCCACGGGTTCTTCGATACCGGCGATGGCACAGAGGGTGCCGACGATGATGGGATAGGTGATGGCGCAATCCGCCGTCGCCAAGGCCTTCACCGCCGGGGCATCGGCATAATGCGGCCAGCCGCCGGCAATGGCTTTGAGGAACGCAGCCCCTTGCGCGGAGGCTTCCTGCGCCAGTTCCATCGTGCCGCGCAGGGCCGCCGCCTGACCGGCCGCGAGCACCAGCCCCGGCACATCGTATGCCCGCGTGGCGCGATAGGCGGCAAGGAGGAGTAGCCCGTCATTGCGGCCCGCCCCAAAGCGCAAGATGCCATCGATCCAGCTGGCCAGGCTCGGCTGGTCGCGGACCAAGCCGGCCTCGATCGCATATTCGATGCCATGCGAATAGCTGAATCCGCCCACGGGAAAGCTCGGCGACAGCCAGGTGAGCAGCCGCGTTGCCGAATGCGTGCCGTGATCAATGGGTGTGGGTATCTGGTCCATGCGCGTGATCATGGGCCGGGCCGGCATAGGCCCCGCCTTCGGGGTGGAACGGCGCTGCGACGGTCGCAAGTTCGGCACCCAGACCTTTCAGCATGTTGCGCAGGACCGCGTCGTCGATGAGGCGCAGGCGCCGGTCATCGACCATCTCCGCCGCCGTGTGACGGTTACCTACATGCCAGGCAAGCTGTGCCAGATGCCTGGGATCACGTGCCGTCACCTCCAGCAGTGCCTCCGGCGCCGCGACGACGCGGATGAAGCCATGACCCATCAACTGCAATCCATCGCCATCGGCCAGCCGCACCGGCCGTTCAAGATCGAGCAGAAACGGCCTGCCCGCATCATCGACGAGACGGATGCGGCGCCGGCTGCGATCGGCATAGATCAGCGTCACCGTGCCGCTCTCCTGCGCCTTCGGCCAATAACCTGACGGAATGACGGCCGTCGCCCGGTGCATCTGTTCCGTCATGATCGTCAGAACAGGAAATAGCGTTGCGTCATGGGCAATTCCTTGGCCGGTTCGCAGGTGAGCAGCCGGCCATCGGCGCGCACTTCATAGGTTTCGGAATCGACCTCGATCGCCGGCATGGCGTCATTGTGGATCATGTCCTTCTTGGTGACACTGCGGGTGCCCTGCACCGGCAGCAGGCGCCGCTGCAGGCCCAGCGCCTCACCGACACCTTCGGCAATCGCCGCCGGACTGAGGAAGGTCACGGTGCTTTGGGTGAGTGCCTTGCCGAAGGCGCCGAACATGGGTCGGTAATGCACGGGCTGCGGTGTCGGGATCGAGGCATTGGGATCGCCCATGGGTGCCGCCATGATCATGCCGGCCTTGAGGATGATATCGGGCTTCACGCCGAAGAAGGCCGGCTTCCACAACACCAGATCGGCGAGCTTCCCGGCTTCGATCGAGCCGATCTCATGGGCCATGCCCTGCGCGAGGGCCGGGTTGATCGTGTATTTGGCGAGATAGCGCTTCACCCGCTTGTTGTCGTTCTCGGCCGGGTCGCCGGGCAGGCTGCCGAACTGCGCCTTCATCTTATGCGCCGTCTGCCAGGTGCGGATGATCACCTCGCCCACCCGACCCATCGCCTGACTGTCCGACGACATCATGGAAATGGCGCCCATGTCGTGGAGCAAATCCTCGGCGGCGATGGTTTCGCGCCGGATGCGGCTTTCGGCAAAGGCGATGTCTTCGGGAATGCGGGCGTCGAGATGATGGCAGACCATCAGCATGTCGAGATGTTCGTCGAGCGTGTTGACGGTGAAGGGCCGCGTCGGGTTGGTCGAGGACGGCAGCACATTGGGGAGCGAGCACAGCTTGATGATGTCGGGGGCATGCCCGCCGCCGGCACCTTCGGTGTGATAGGCGTGGATGATGCGGTTCTTGAAGGCCGCCACGGTACGCTCGACGAAGCCGGATTCATTGAGCGTGTCGGTATGGATCGCTACCTGCACGTCCATGTCGTCGGCGACGCTGAGGCAATTGTCGATGGCGGCCGGGGTCGTGCCCCAATCCTCATGCAGCTTCAGGCCGCAGATACCGGCCTTGATCTGTTCGATGAGGCCGTCGGGCTTTGAGGTATTGCCCTTGCCGAGCAGGCCGATATTGACCGGTAGGCCTTCCATCGCCTGCAGCATGCGGCCGATATGCCAAGGCCCCGGCGTGCAGGTGGTGGCGGACGTCCCTTCCGCGGGGCCGGTGCCGCCACCGACCATGGTGGTGATGCCGGAATTGATCGCCTCTTCCGCCTGTTGCGGGCAGATCCAATGAATATGGGAATCGACCCCACCTGCCGTCACGATGCGGCCTTCGCCGGCGATGATCTCGGTCCCTGGACCGATGATGATATCGACGCCATCTTGCGTATCCGGATTGCCGGCCTTGCCGATGCCGGCGATGCGGCCGTCCTTGAGGCCGATATCGCCCTTGACGATGCCCCAATGGTCGAGGATGACGGCATTCGTGATGACGGTATCGACGGCACCTTGCGCCCGTGTGCGCTGCGACTGCGCCATGCCGTCGCGGATCGATTTGCCGCCGCCGAATTTCGCCTCCTCGCCAGGGATGGCGAAATCCTTTTCGATCTCGATCACCAGATTGGTATCGGCGAGGCGCAGGCGGTCGCCCTTGGTGGGGCCATAGGTCAGGGCATAGGTGCCGCGGTTCATGCGATAGGCCATCCCGTCAGCCCTCCAGCTTGCCGTCGACAAGACCGCCGAAGCCATGGATGATTCGGTCGCCGCCAATGGCGACCAAATTCACCTCGCGGCTTTGGCCCGGCTCGAAGCGGACAGAGGCACCGGCCGGAATGTCGAGGCGGTAGCCGCGCGCCGCCGCCCGGTCGAAATCGAGCGCCGTGTTGGTCTCGAAGAAATGGAAATGACTCCCGACCTGGATGGGCCTGTCGCCGGTATTGGCAACACGCAGCGTCGCCGTGGGGCGCCCGTCATTGAGAACGATCTCGCCGCCCAAGGGCCATACTTCGCCTGGGATCATTTGCGTGCCCTTTCAGCGGATCGGATGATGGACGGTGACGAGTTTCACTCCGTCCGGGAAAGTCGCTTCGACCTGGACTTCGTGCAGCATCTCGGGGATTCCTTCCATCACCTGATTGCTGGTCAGCACCGTGGCGCCGTCGCGCATCAGATCGGCCACGGACCGGCCGTCGCGCGCCCCTTCGACGATGTAATCGGAGATGAGGGCGATCGCTTCCGGGTAGTTGAGCTTGACGCCGCGCTCGAGCCGCCGCCGCGCCACGATGGCCGCCATGGAAATGAGTAGTTTATCCTTCTCGCGGGGCGTGAGGCGCATGCGATCAATCCTTCAGGCGTGCCAGAACGTGGGCAGATTGGCGGGCAAGTTTCGCGCGCGGCCGCGCAGGCCCATCCACAGGGCCGCGAATGATGGGCGGATGTCCGACGCGTCATCGGCCAGCCAGCGCACCAACAGCACATCGTTCACGATGGTCGCCGCTGCCCGCAGGGCGTTGTTGGCCAACGCCAGTCTTTCACGGACCCAGGCTAGAGCCGCACCGAGATCAGCGCCGACATGGACCAGCATGGCGCTGGCCCTAGCACCGGCAAGGGCAGCCGGATGCGCCAGCATGGCCGTGAGATCCTGGTCGGCTGCATGAAAGATGTCGGCCCAGGCGGGCTTGCCATCGCGCGCCAATTGCCAGCCGTCATGGACGAGGCCGTGGGTCAGGTGTTCGCCGCGCGCCTGGCGGCCAAAGACCAGGATTTCGCCGCCCAGCATCGCGCTGCCCGTGGCCATGGCGAGCGAGGTGCGCCGCCGCAGCCTTGCGCCATCGAACAGGATGGTTTCCTGCGGCAGCCATTCCAGCCAGCCGTCGGCGCCCACGCTAAGATTGATGTCGATCCGCGTCTCGGCACCCGTCGAACGATAGAGCTTCTCCGCCGCCTGGCCGACCGCCATGACCCCGGCACCCGCCGCGACGTCGACCGACATGGTCAGATGGTCACCGCCGGTGAAGCCGCCGCAGGTCGCGGTGATTGCCGTCACCGGCAGGCCCATGTCCGGGCAATGCGGGAACAGCGCCCGAAGCGGCGCCCGCTGATCGAGGTGGACCAGGCGCGTCTCGGCCGGCGACTTGCCGGCAAATCGGATGTCGAGACTGCCTTCCACCGCCATCCCCTTTTTGCTCAAGCGCCATTCGTCGCGCTGCCGCGACCAAGGCCCTTTCGCAAGTCCGGTGCCAAGGTAGGCCAAGGCGGAAAATCCTTCATTTGCGGCCATGTCACGGGATCGCCTGCCCATATTTCAGGCAGCCGTCCAGCCATCTGCCCAAATTCTGGCGCCTTGGCCCCGCCAGCTCGCCTCGCCTATGATGGCGTGAGCCACGCATGGATTCGTTCCAGGAGAGGGATCTTGACCGCAGCCAATGCCGATAATGAGGCCCTGATCGTCATCGATGTGCAGAACGATTTCTGCCCCGGCGGTGCCTTGGCGGTCGCCGGTGGTGATGAGATCGTGCCGCTGGTCAACCGCCTGATCGACGCCCACGCCCATGTCGTGCTGACACAGGATTGGCACCCGGCGGGGCATTCGAGCTTTGCCAGCAGCCATGCGGGACAAGCCCCCTTCGGCTCGATCGATCTCGCATACGGGACGCAGACCCTGTGGCCGGACCACTGCGTTCAAGGGACGCGCGGTGCCGAATTTCACGCCGGCTTGGCCTGGACTAAGGCAGAGCTGGTCATCCGAAAGGGCTTTCGCCCAGGCATCGACAGCTATTCGGCCTTCTTTGAGAATGACCGCAAGACACCGACGGGCCTTGCCGGCTATTTGCGCGAACGCGGCCTGCCGCGTCTGACCCTGGTGGGTCTCGCGACCGATTACTGCGTCGCCTATTCGGCACTCGATGCGCGGCGCCTGGGTTTCACGACCCGTGTCGAGCTCGCGGCCTGCCGCGGCATCGATCTTGGCGGCTCGCTGCAAGCCGCACTGACTGAGATGCGCGCGGCCGGGGTCGAGCTCGCCGCCTAGAGCTGGAAGCGCGCCTTGATCAGCGCCGCAGCAGCAGCCGGCGTGATGTCGTTGGTATCGATTTCCAGATCGTAGCGCTGGCCCGCATGCACGCGGTCGAACTGCCAGCGCGCCAGGCCGATGAGCCGGTCGCCGCGCGCCTGTTCCCGCGCTTCCAGCACCGCGAGGCTGGCCATCACGCCGACCCAATGGACGCGATAGGGCGCCAGCACCTTGCGGTAGGCGTCCACGGTGTCGCCCAGCATGACATCGTCGACGATGAGATCGTTGCCGCTCTTTGCCAAGGCGGCGATGGCGTGCCGCATGCCGTCCATCAACCGCGCCATCACCGGGCCGCTGTGGATCGCGACGGAAGGTTTGCCGTCCGCGATCTCGGTGATAAATCGCATGCCGTCCGGGTGATCGAAATAGGCCGGCGGCAGCATTTCGCAGAACACATCCATTGAAACATGCAGGAAAGGGGTGGCGGTGATTTCCTGCAGCGCCTTGGCAATCGATGTTTTGCCCACACTGCCGACGCCGTTGAGGATGACGATTCGTGCCGCCATGAAAACCCGTTTCACTGATCCGCCGATAAGGTCGGCATTTTTCTAGGGATTTGGCGGGCGGCGCAATCGGCATCTTAACCCCGCGGGGCGATGGAAGGGTCTTGACGCTTGGGCCTGTCGGCGGGACAATCATTTGCACACAAATGAATTCGCCAGCCCGGCTGGATGCCAAAATCCGCCGGGCCGAGCCGTTTCGGGAGCCATCGCGTCGCCATGTTTTTGCAGCCGGCATCGCTCAACGCCGCCATCGACCTGCTGACACAGCACCAGGGTCGGTTGCTGGCCGGGGGCACCGATTTATTCCCGGGCATCAACGTGGTGCCGGAAAACCGGCCGATCATCGATATTTCGCGGGTGCCGGAACTCTCTGTCATCAGCACGGAGGCGGATCACATTCGCCTTGGCGCCGGAGCCACCTGGAGCGAGATCGTGGCGGCCCCCCTGCCAGCCGGCCTGGAAGCGCTGAAGGCAGCGGCACGCGAGATCGGGTCCATCCAGATCCAGAATCGCGGCACCATCGGCGGCAATCTGTGCAACGCCTCGCCAGCGGCCGACAGCGTACCGCCGCTCCTCACCCTGGATGCCCAGGTCGAGATTGCCGCGCCATCGCGCCGTCGCGACATGCCGCTTGGCGATTTCATCCTCGGCAACCGCCGCACGGCCTTGGCGGCGGACGAGATTCTCAGCGCCGTGCTGATACCCCGGCGTCAGGCGGAGCGCTTGACCAGCCATTTCGTGAAGCTGGGCGCGCGGCGCTATCTGGTGATTTCGATCGCCATGATCGCTGTGGCGCTCGAGCGATCAGCCGACGGTGCCATTTCGACGGCCCGCGTCGCCATTGGGTCGTGCTCGGCCGTGGCGCAGCGCCTGCCGCAGATCGAGCAGGCCCTGATCGGCGCGCGGTCCGTCACCGACATTGCCGTTGCCGTGACGCCGGTCCGGCTCGCCTCCCTCTCACCAATCGATGACGTGCGCGCGACCGCCGATTATCGGCGCGATGCGGCAGCGACCCTCATTCGCCGTGCCGTGCAGGATTGTTTCGTCAAATGCGGCGAGGCTTGAGACATGCAGGATAACGCCGCCATCCCCTTCACCCTCAACGGCCAGAAGATTGCCGTCGCCGTTCCCCCTGAGCGTCGCCTCAGCAATGTGTTGCGTGACGATCTGGGGCTGTCTGGCACCAAAGTCGGTTGTGACGCCGGTGATTGCGGTGCCTGTACCATCCTGCTTGATGGTGACGCCGTCTGTTCCTGCCTGATGGCCGTGGGCCAGGTGAGCGGTCGTGCACTCGTCACCGTCGAAGGGTTGCCGGCCGAAAATCCGGTCGCCGCGAAGCTGCAGCAATCCTTCCTTCGCCACGGCGCCGCGCAATGCGGCATCTGCACGCCGGGCATGCTGGTGGCCGCGACAGCGCTTCTCGAAAAAGACCCGACGCCGGATGAGACGGCGGTAAAGGATGCGCTTGGCGGCGTCCTGTGCCGCTGCACAGGCTATCGCAAGATTATCGCCGCTGTGCTGGACGTTGACACGGCACGTGGCGCGGCCGAATTGCCGGGTGCAGGTGCGGCCGTCGGCGCACGTATCGACAGGTTGGACGGTCAACGCAAGGTCAGCGGCACGGATCTGTTCGGCGCCGATGGCCATGAGACGAACGCACTGTTGCTTCGCGCCATTCGCGCGCCCTATCACCATGCGCGCTTCACGTTGGGCGATCTTGACGCCTACGCGCGCACCAACCCGGGCATCGTCCGCATCTTCACCGCCAAGGATGTGCCGGGCGAGAACTGTTATGGCGTGATTGGCCCCTTCGCCGATCAACCTGTCTTCGCCGTGAATGAGACGCGCTTCAAAGGCGAAGCGGTGGCGGCGATCGTGGGCGATCCCAAAATCATCGAGGCGCTGGATCTGCGGCATTTTCCCGTGAGCTGGGAAGAACTGCCGGCAATGCTCACGCTGGATGCGGCGCTCAAGCCCGATGCGCCGCTCCTTCACGATGCACGCGCCGGCAATGTCCTGGTACGCGGCTGGGTGAAGCGCGGCGAAGCGGTAGATGCACTGGCCACGTCCGATGCCGTGGTCGAGGGTCTCTTTGAAACTGGCTTTGTCGAGCACGCCTATATCGAACCCGAAGCCGGCATCGCGCGCCGCGTCGGCAACCGGATCGAGGTGCAGGCCTGCACGCAAGCGCCCTATATGGACCGCGACGATGTCGCCAAGATCCTCGGCCTGAAGCCGGAAGACGTGCGCATCATTCCGACGGCAGTGGGCGGCGGTTTCGGCTCGAAGCTCGATCTCTCGGTGCAGCCTTTCATCGCTGTGGCCGCGTGGCACCTCAAACAGCCGGTGCGCATGGTCTATTCGCGGGCCGAATCCATCGCCACCACGACCAAGCGCCATCCCGGCAGCATGCTGGTGAAGGTCGGCGCCAGCAAGGACGGCGCTCTCACCGCGATCGATTTTGCCGGCGATTTCAACACCGGCGCCTACGCGTCTTGGGGGCCAACCGTCGCCAATCGCGTCCCGGTTCATGCCTCTGGTCCCTATTACGTCCCACATTATCGGGCGAAGACCCGCGCCGTGCATACCCATGCCGTGCCGGCCGGTGCCTTCCGCGGCTTCGGCGTCCCGCAGGCGAGCATCGCGCAAGAGCAGCTCTTTGACATGCTGGCGGAGAAACTGGGCATCGATAAGCTCGACTTCCGCCTGAAGAATGCGCTGGGCCCGGATCAGCCGACGGTGACCGGCCAGATCCTTGGTGCCGGCACCGGCATCCGCGCCTGTTTTGAGGCATTGAAGCCGCACTGGGACCGCGCGCATCGCGACGCGGAAGCGGCCAACGCACAGCCATCGACCATCCGTCGCGGTGTTGGCGTTGCCGGCATGTGGTATGGCTGCGGCAACACCTCGCTGCCGAACCCCTCGACGATCCGCTTGGGCCTTAAACCCGATGGCCGCCTGGCTCTGCATCAGGGTGCCGTCGATATCGGGCAAGGATCGAACACCGTCATTACCCAGCTTTGCGCCGATGCGCTGGGCGCACCCATCGACCGCTTCGATCTGCTCTCGGCCGATACGGATATCACGCCGGATTGCGGCAAGACGTCCGCGTCGCGGCAGACTTTCGTCACCGGCAAGGCGGCGACCTTGGCGGGGGCGGCCTTGCGCCAGCAGATTCTGCGTCTCGCCAATGCCGGCCAAGATGCCACCCTGTCGTTCCGAGATGGCCAGCTGTTGGTTGTCGGCAATGGCATCGCCCATCCGATCGATCTTGCCGGTTTGGCCAAAGATGCGCGCGGCTATGTGCTGGCGGCAGAAGAGACATTCGATCCGCCGACCAGCCCGCTCGACGAAAACGGCCAGGGCAATCCCTATGCGCTCTATGGCTTCGGCGCGCATCTGGTGGAGTTGGCGGTGGATACTGAACTTGGCACCGTGCAGCTGATCAAGATCACGGCCGCCCATGATGTTGGCCGCGCGGTCAATCCGACGCTGATCGAAGGCCAGATCGAGGGCGGCGTCGCCCAAGGCATCGGGCTTGCGCTGATGGAGGAGTTCCACCCCGGCCGGGGCGAGAACCTTCACGACTATCTCATCCCGACCATTGGCGATGTGCCACCGGTGGAATCGATCCTGATCGAAGATGCATCGCCCGTCGGTCCGTTCGGCGCCAAGGGCATCGGCGAGCAGGCCCTCATCCCCACCGCGCCCGCCATCCTCAACGCCATCGCCGATGCGACCGGTGTGCGCATCATGCGCGTGCCAGCGACACCCGACCGCATCCGGACCGCCATCAAGGAGGCCGCGCGATGAGTGAAACCCAGCAAGCCGCCGCTGTCGACAGCAGCGTCGGGCCCAAGGTCGTCGACGGCAAGATCCGCTGCGATGCCTGCCCCGTCCTGTGCTACATCCGCGACGGCGCCACCGGTGCCTGCGACCGTTACGCCAACAAGGGCGGTGAGCTGATCCGTGTCGATGCGCATATCCTGTTGAGCCAGGCCCTGGCCGATGGCCAGGCGGTGGTGCCGTTCGGCGGCCAGATGTCGGAATGGGACGGCGACATCCTGCATGCCGGCGGCACGTTCGTGACCGCCATCGGCGCCGGCACGACCTACCCCGATTACAAACCCGCCCCCTTCATCGTCGCCGCGGAAGTCGAAGGCGTCGACATGGTGACGGTGGTGACGGAAGGAATCTTCAGCTATTGCGGCGTGAAGATCAAAATCGATACCGACCGGTTCCTTGGCCCCGAGCAATCGATTGTGCGGGCGCAAGGCGAGGCGGTCGGTCATGTGACGACCGGCGAATATGGCTCACAGATGCTGTCCTTGGGTGGCGTGCATCACCTGACCGGCGGGTCGAAGAAGGAAGGCCGTGTTACCTGCGACACGCTCCTCGCCCTCTGCAACAAGCAGGGGGTTGAACTGACCATCGATGGCGGGGCGACCGTCATCGTCGAAGCGGGCAAGGCACCCATCGTCAACCATGTGCCAGAGGAGCGCATGCGCGTCGGCTGCGGGTCGGCCACCATCGGCATGTTTGCCAAGCAATGGCAGGGCAAGGTCGATGAAGTCGTGGTGGTCGATGACCACATCACCGGCGTGCTCTCGGAACACCAAGCGGGCAAGCTCCTTGGCATTCCCGACACCGGCATCAAGATGCGTGGACGTCGCTCGACGCCCGGGCGTTATTTCCAGGTGGCCGAACCCGGCACGGGCTGGGGCGGCACCGATATTTCCGACCCGCTCTCCATCCTGCAGCCCTTCGACCCGAAGGTGGCAAAGCCTGGCCTCACCATGCTGATGGTGAGCACGACCGGCGAGCATGCCGGCTATTACGTGCTCGATGACAACCTGCAGCCGATCGAGCATGACATGCCCAAACCGCTGCAGGATTCGGTGACGCGCATCAAGGAGAATTGCGAGCCAGCCCTGTCGACCGTCTTGTTCATGGGCGGTGCCGGCGGATCCTTGCGCGCTGGTGTGACCGAGAACCCTGTGCGCCTCACGCAATCAGTGAAGCGTGCCCTCACCTATGTCACCTGCGGCGGTGCCCCGGCTTATATCTGGCCCGGTGGCGGCATCACCTTGATGGTCGATGTCACCCTGCTGCCGCAGAACGCCTTTGGCTATGTGCCGACGCCAGCATTGGTGGCGCCGATCGAATTCACCATGCGGCTTGATGATTACGCAGCGCTCGGCGGGCATATGGATTTCGTGCAGCGCATCGACGCGCTGCCCAGCGACGGCTTCAAGCGCCAGCAGGTGGGCCAACACGCGCAAGCGCCCTGGCCGCTCACCTTCCACAATCGGACGGACAAGGCGTCATGAGCCGCCGGCAACAGGCCAAGTTCCTGCCGGACGGGCGCCGCCTGCATTTGCAGGACGGTCCCATCGACCTCATCATCGAGGCGCAAGGGCCGGATGCGGCGGTCACCATCGCCTATGACGCCGCTTGTGATCGCTTTGCCACACTGCTTGATGAACTCTGCGTCGAGTTGCCATTGCTGCGCCGGCCCATGACGCCGGAAAGTGCTGCACCCCATGGGCCTGTGGCCCGCCGCATGGCGGCCGTCGCGCGCCTCTATTCCGACAAGCATTTCGTCACGCCGATGGTGGCGGTGGCCGGGGCCGGCGCCGAAGCGGTCCTCGATGCCATGACCGCTGCCGCACCGCTTACCCGGGCCTATGTCAACAATGGCGGTGACATTGCGCTGCATCTCACGGCTGGAACGCATTTCGAGATCGGCATGGTAGACCGCCCGGATCATCCGCGCCTCTTTGGCAAACTCCTCGTGGCGCCCGGCGATGGTGTGCGCGGGATCGCCACCAGCGGTCGCCATGGCCGCAGCTTCTCGCTCGGCATCGCCGATGCGGTGACCGTTCTGGCTGCCGATGCGCCAACTGCCGATGCCGCCGCCACCATGATCGCCAATGCCGTCGATCTCCCCGATCATCCGGCCATCATCCGCGCGCCAGCCGATTCACTGCAGCCGGACAGCGACCTGGGTTCGCGGCTCGTGACCCGTTCCGTCGGCGCATTGGCGCCACAGGATGTGGCCCGCGCCCTGATGCGCGGCGTGCGCTTTGCCGAGCACTTGCTGGCGCTCGGCCGCATTCACGCAGCGGCCCTGCATCTTGCCGGCGAGACCCGGCTCGTTCTCAATAATCCGGGTTTGATGAGCCTTATCGGCCACCAGAAGGAAGTGAAGATCCATGCCGCAGGTTGATATCCGCAAGCGTCTCATCTCGGTCGAAGAGATTTTCCATGAAGGCGGCCCGCGTGCCAACAAGCCGCTGCGCCGCGTCGTCGGCCTCGCCGTCATCAAGAATCCCTTCGCCGGCCGCTATGTCGAGGAGATCACGCCATTCATGGAAGATCTGCGCCCGCTTGGCCTCGATCTCGCCCGCGACATGGTGAAGGCGCTGGGCGGCGATCGCTCGATCGTCGAAGGCTATGGCAAGGGTATCATCGTCGGCGCCGCCGGTGAACTGGAACACGGCGCGCTGTGGCACGCACCGGGCGGTTATGCGATGCGCGAGGTTCTGGGCGACACCAAGGCGATCGTGCCCTCGTCGAAGAAAGTGGGCGGCCTGGGTGCGCGGCTCGACGTGCCGGTCACCCATGTCAACGCCTCCTATGTGCGCAGCCATTTCGATTCCATAGAAGTGGGTCTCCCCGACGGCCCGCGCGCCGACGAGATGCTGGTGGCGCTGGTGATGACGACGGGTGCCCGCATCCACAACCGCGCCGGCGGCCTCAAGGCCAGCGAGATCAAGGGAGAGGACGGATTGCGATGAAAGCCGAGATCAGGAAGATCGTCACCTTCGTCGAGGAAACCCACCGCGAGATGGACAAGGGTATCGCGCCGCCGACGCGCCGTGCCGCCGCGGTCGCGGTGATCGCCAATCCCTTTGCCGGGAAATATGTCGAGGATCTGACGCCCCTCATGGATATCGGCGAGGAACTGGGCGCGCTGCTGGCGGCAAAGGCCGTGGCGGCCCTCGGCATCGACGGGGCGAAAGCCGAGAGCTATGGCAAGGCGGCTGCCGTCGGCGAGAATGGCGAACTGGAACATGCCGCCGCCATCCTGCACCCGAAGATGGGGACGCCGGTGCGCAAGGTTCTGGAAAAGGGGGCGGCACTCATCCCCTCCTCGAAGAAGCGCGGCGGGCTTGGATGCGTGCTCGACGTGCCGCTGGGGCACAAGGATGCGGCTTACGTGCGCAGCCATTTCGACGGCATGGAGGTGCAGATCAATGACGCGCCGCGTGCGGGTGAGATCATGGTGGCGGTGGCCGTCACCGATAGCGGTCGCCCGCTGCCGCGTGTGGGTGGCCTCACCAAGGATCAGATCAAGGGCGAGGATGGATTGCGCTGATGGCAAACCAGCCGCGCACGCGACCCGCCGCGCCGGTCGATGGCTATAGCCTCGACGATCAGATCGGCTTCATCCTGCGCAAGGTGAGCCAGCGCCACACGGCGATTTTTGCCGCCACCTTCGGCAGCGACCTTACCGCCCCGCAATGGGCCACACTCGCCAAGCTCTATGAGAATGGCCCCACCTCGCAGAACCTGCTCGGCCGCCTGGTGGCACTCGATGCCGCAACGATCAAGGGCGTGGTCGATCGCCTCGCGGCACGCGGGCTCACCATCACCAGCCCCGACCCCGTCGACGCCCGCCGTGTGCTGGTGACCTTGACCGATGCGGGAAGGAAGGAAGCTGAACGCGGCTTTCCCATCGCCGCCGCCATCACCGAAGAAACGCTGGCACCACTCGATGCCGGGCAGCGGGCGCAATTGATCGCGCTGTTGAAGGCGTTGAGTTAATCAGATTGGGTTTGCCGGATTCTTTCGTCATCCCCGGGCTTGACCCGGGGATCAGGTGCGACTGGGCTGTACTCCGCCATGCTGCTAAATCTGCAGTCGCTCGAAGATATCTTCCCAATTAGGGTTCTCTTTTTCGATCAGATCTAGTTTCCACCCGCGCGACCAGCCTTTGATATTCTTTTCTCGCTGAATCGCGCCGCGGATATCGTCGTGGAACTCTGCATGAACCAGCTGATGCAGCTTGTAGCGCGATGTGAAACCTTCAACGACACCCTCGCGATGTTCCCAGATCCGCCGTGGAAGATCGCTGGTTACACCAACGTACAACGTGCCGTGTGGACGATTGGTGACAATGTAGACCCAACCACCCATCTATCGAATTCTCTTGCCTTGCTTCCATCACTTGCAAGCTGATGCCCGGGTCAAGCCCGGGCATGACGTTTGGGTGAAACTACCCCAGCTTCCCCTTCACCAGATCCGGGATCTTCGTTGCCGGTGGCGTATTGCGGCTGCGCTGAATGCGGGGCACGCCGTCGATGACGACCATGCCGACGCCGGGCAGATCGCCGAGACGGACCGATTCCAGCAGATCCTTGCCGGCGGAATGCTGCGCCTTGTCGAGGAAGACGAAATCGGCGGCCATGCCCTTCTCGATCAACCCGGTATCGAGCTTGCGCATGCGCGTTGTGTTGCCGGTGGCAAAGCAGAAGGCCACTTCCGCCGGCACGTCACCCAGCGCCGACAGCATCGAGACCATGCGCAGGATGCCGAGCGGTTGCACGCCGGAACCGGCCGGCGCATCGGTACCCAGGATGACGCGCTCCAACTGGTTCATCTCGCGCGCGGTGCGCAAGGTGAAGAGGGCCGCGCGCTCATTGCCGTTATGGACGATCTCCAGCCCGCGCTTGCAGCCCTCGCAAATGCAACGGATCTGATTGTCGGGCAGCGCCGTGTGACCGCCATTGATGTGCCCCACCACATCGGCATCGACCTCCAGCACGACATCCTTGTCGATGAGGCCGGAGCCTGGGATCGATGGGCCACCGGTGTGGATGGTCGATTGAATGCCGTATTTTCTGGCCCAGCTTGCCATCTTATGCGCCGTCGGGCCGTCCTTGACACCGCCGAGGCCGATTTCGCCCAGCAGCTTCACGCCGGCATCGGCGAGATCCTTGAAATCCTGTTCCGTCATGCCGGGCTCGATGACCGGCGCCCCGGCATGGAGCTTCACGCCACCCGGGCGGAAAGCCGCATAAGAGCGCTGATGGAAGATCGCCATCGCCTTCAAGCCGACGATGTCCTTGGGCCGCCCCGGCATATGCACTTCGCCGGCCGAGATCATGGTGGTGACGCCGCCATGGAGCGATGAATCGATCCAGCCGATCTGGTTCTGGCGCGGCGTCCAATCGCCGGCGACCGGATGCACATGGCTATCGATGAGCCCTGGCGCCAGCGCGACACCCTGGGCATCGATCACCGTGTCGGCATTGTCGAGATCGAGATCCTTGGCCTTGCCGATGGCGCTGATCTTGCCGTTTTCCACCAGGACCGCATCACCGGCAAGAATCGGGTTCTGGATGTCGCCGCTGAGGATCAGGCCGATATTGCGGATCGCCAGCTTTGCCGGCCCGGCGGCTCCGGCAGGTGCGTCATGGGCCATGGTGGCTCCCTTCAACTCTCTTGAAACAAAGGACAATTTTCGTGGCCGATCTTAGTGCAGGGGCCGTGGGTGAGTCACGAAAAACGGTGTCGGATCGGCTTTGACGACGGAGGGATTTTCGATATATACGAATGAACACAACGAAGTCCGGGAAACACTCCATGATCGCCTTTCTGACCCGCCGCTCACTCATCGCCGCGGCCCTCGCCCTCTCGACCCTCGCCGCAGCACCCATCGTCGCGAAGGCTGACGACAAGATCGTCGTCTTCGCCGCAGCGAGCCTCAAAGGTCCGCTCGATGATGCCGCAGCCGCCTTCAAGGCGGCCAAGGGTGGCGATATCGCCATCTCCTATGCGGGCAGCTCAGCGCTTGCCAAGCAGATCGAAGGCGGTGCGCCGGCTGATCTTTTCATCTCCGCCGATCTCGACTGGATGGACCATGTCGAAAAGGCCGGCCAGGTAAAGGACGGCACGCGCAGCAACTGGCTGGGCAATACGCTGGTGCTCGTCGCGCCGGCGGACAGTGCATTGACCCTGAAGATCGCCGACGGCGTCGATCTCGCCGGTGCGGTGGGCGACGGGAAGCTCGCGATGGCCGATGTGAAGGCGGTTCCGGCCGGCAAATACGGCAAGGCGTCACTGGAAAAGCTCGGCGCCTGGGCCGCAATCGAGCCCAAGGTGGCGCAGGCCGAGAACGTTCGCGCCGCCCTGGCACTGGTCGCTTCGGGCGAAGCGCCGTTGGGCATCGTCTACCAGACCGACGCCACAGCCGAGCCCAAGGTGAAGGTGGTCGACACTTTCCCGGAGGACTCGCACAAGCCGATCATCTATCCTATCGCCCAATTGACCGGATCGACGGCGCCGCTCGCCGCTGACTTCCTGGCCTACCTGAAGTCCCCGGAAGCGACGGTGCTGTTCGAGAAGGCAGGTTTCAAAATCCTGAAGTAGGTTTCGTGCTGTCATTCACCCCGGAAGAACTCGTTGCGATCCATCTCAGCCTGAAGATCGCCCTGGTGGCCACGGCGGCATCGCTGCCGTTCGGGCTTCTGGTGGCTTGGGCTTTGGCGCGACGGGACTTCTGGGGGAAGACGTTGCTCAACGGAATCGTTCACCTGCCCCTCATCCTGCCGCCGGTGGTGACCGGCTATCTGCTTCTCCTGGTCATGGGCCGCAAAGGGCCCGTGGGATCCATTCTGGATCAATGGTTCGGCATCGTCTTCGCCTTCCGCTGGACGGGTGCTGCACTGGCTGCCGGTATCATGGGCTTTCCGCTACTGGTGCGGGCCATTCGTCTCTCCATCGAACTGGTCGACCGGCGACTGGAGCAGGCGGCGGTTACCCTGGGTGCCCCACCCATCTGGGTTTTCATCACCGTCACCCTGCCCTTGGCCCTGCCCGGCATCATCGCCGGCATCATTCTGTCCTTCGGCAAGGCACTGGGCGAGTTCGGCGCCACGATCACCTTCGTCTCCAACATCCCTGGCGAGACGCAGACCATTCCGACCGCGATCTACACCTATACCAATGTGCCGGGCGGCGACACGGCGGCGATGCGTCTTGTCGTCATCTCGATCGTCATCTCCATGGCGGCGCTGGTTCTTTCCGAACTGCTGGCGCGCCGGGTTTCAGCGAAGGTCATCGGCGATGAGCGTTGAGATCTCCCTGCGCCACAAGATGGGCGCGCTCGACATTGCCGCCGATTTCATCAGCGCGAGCGGCATCACCGCGCTCTTCGGCCGTTCCGGTTCCGGCAAAACCACGCTGGTCAACATGGTGGCAGGGCTGACGCGGCCCGATTCAGGCGTCATCAAGATCGGCAACCGCGTTCTTTTCGACAGTGCGCGCGGCATCAACCTGCCGCCGCATCACCGTCGCGTCGGCTATGTGTTCCAGGAGGCTCGCCTTTTCCCGCATCTGACGGTGAAGCAGAACCTCGATTACGGTGCCTTTTTCAACAAGGCCCGCGACCAGCGACAGTTCGACCACATCGTCTCGCTGCTAGGGATCGGTCATCTGCTGGAACGGCGACCACTGCATCTCTCCGGTGGCGAAAAGCAGCGCATCGCCATCGGCCGTGCCTTGCTGTCGGACCCGGAAGTGCTGTTGATGGATGAGCCGCTGGCGTCGCTTGACGAGGATCGCAAGGGCGAGATCCTGCCTTATCTCGAACGGCTGCGTGACGAGGCCGAAATGCCGATCCTTTATGTCACCCATGCGGTGCCGGAAATCGCGCGCCTCGCCAGCTCGGTCGTGTTGATCGCCGACGGCAAGTCGATTGCCAGTGGCACCGCTGCGGAGATTCTGGGCCGGCTCGACCTGCTGCCCTTCACCGCGCAGGACGAAAGCGGTGCCGGTGCTCTTATCGACGCGACGATTGCGCGACACGATATCGACGACCAGCTCACAATTCTTGCCTCACCACTGGGCGAACTGCGCATCCCGGCCCTGGGCGCCGCGATCGGCACGCATCTCAGGGTTCAGATCAAGGCGCGCGACGTGATGCTGAGCCTCGCGCGCCCGGTCGATATCAGCGCGCTCAACATCGTGTCCTGCCGCATTGCTGATCTGCGGGAAGACGAAAGCGGCATGGTGAATATCGGTCTCGACCGCGAGGGCGCCACTCTCCTCGCCCGCATCACGCCGAAATCGGCGCGCGACCTGGCGCTCAAGCCGGGAAAACCGGTCTATGCGGTGATCAAATCAGTGGCCTTCGACCGCCGCATGATCGGGACGTGGAATTAAGATTTCACCTCGAATTCCGGATCGAGCGGGATCTGCATCGCCGTCACCAGGTGATTGGTCTGCCCGGCAAGACTGATGATCGCCATCAACTCGGTGTGCTGCTCATCCGTCATGCCCTTGGCACGCGCGGCGGCTGTGTGGGAATGAACGCAGTAGGAGCAGCCGTTCGCTGTCGAGACCGCGATGTAGATCATTTCCTTGGTCAGCGGGTCGATGGCGCTCGGCGTCGCCATCACCGCCTTGATCTGGTCCCAGATGCGCTGCAGCAGCACCGGACTGCCAGCGAGGCCACGCCAGATATTGTTGATGAAATCTGATTTGCGCGTGGCGCGGATGTCGTCATAGACCGCCTTTACCGCCGGATTCTTCTCTGCCTCGGCAATGCTTGGCAGTTTCAAGGTCGCCATGGCGTTACTCCTTCGTCAGTGGACCGCCGCATACATGATCTTTTCCTCGGTGGCATCGCTGGGCGAGAATTCCTCGACGATGCGCCCCTGGCGGCAGACCAGAATGCGGTCGGACAAGTTCATGATCTCCGGCAGATAGGACGAGATCACCACCACGGCAAGACCCTGATCGGCCAGCCGGTTGATGAGCTGGTGGATTTCCGCGATGGCGCCCACGTCGACGCCGCGCGTCGGTTCATCGAAGATGATGATGCGCGGCTTCTGCACCAGGCCCTTGCCGATCACCACCTTCTGCTGGTTGCCGCCCGAAAGCTCGACCACGCGCGCGTTGTCATTGATCGCCTTGATGTTGAGCGTCGAGCGCCATTCGGCCGCCAGATCCTGCATCTCGCGCATCGAAATATAGGCGTTCTTCTCGCGACCGGAGGCGAGCAAGCCCGAAAACAGATTCTCCGCAATCGACATGGTCTCGAAGAAACCTTCGCTCTTGCGGTCCTCGGTCACATAAACGATGCCGTCCTTGACCGCCTCGCGCGGCACATAATAGCGCACCGGCGTGCCATCGAGATGCACTTCGCCACCGCGCAGGAAATTGCGCTTGTAGATGCCGGAGACGACCTTGAACGTCTCGGTGCGGCCCGAGCCGATCAAGCCGAAGACACCGGTGATCTGGCCCTCGAAGATGGAGAAGGAGTTGTTCCTGACCACGGCACCCATCGAGATATCCTCGACCGAGAGCACCTTGTTGCCGGCAGCGCGGATCTTCGCCGCATCCCGCGCCTTGCCGTAGAGTTCGTCCGACAGGGCGCGGCCGACCATGGCGCGCACGATCTTCTCGCGGTCGAAGTTCTTGGCGTCGTCGGTGATGACATGCTCGCCGTCACGCATGATGGTGATGCGGTCGGCATGCGCCAGCGCCTCCTCCAGCGCGTGGCTGATGAAGACGATGGAGACGCCGCGGGCCTTCAATCGCTGCATGAGCGCAAAGAAGTGGCGTTTTTCCTCGGGCGTCAGTGTCGCCGTCGGCTCGTCGAAGATGATGACTTCGGCATTGTGATGGACGGCGCGGGCGATCTCGACCATCTGGCGTTTCGCTGCACCCAGCGTCTCGACGGTTGCAGTGGGGTCGACCGGAAAGTTCAACGATTGCAAAAATTGCTGGGCCGAAATGTAGATGCCACGGAGGCGGTTGAGGAATTTCTCCTCGCCGAGATAGAGGTTCTGCGCCACGGTCATGGAGGGCACCAGGCTCGTCTCCTGGAACACCATGGCGATGCCGGCCTGCAGGGCCTCGTTGGGTGAAGCGAATTTCACCGGCATCCCGCGATAGCGCATTTCACCGCTCGTCGCCTCGACGACACCGGCCATGACCTTGGTGAGGGTCGATTTGCCCGCGCCATTCTCGCCCAGCAGGGCGTGGATTTCGCCCTTGATGAGCGCGAAATCAATATTCTTCACTGCCGGCACACCACGATAGGCCTTGGTGACCTGCCGCATCTCGATGATCGGATCCATCTCTTATCCTTTCTGCGACAGCGACAGCAGGGCGTTGCCGCCCTTCGATCCGACCCAGAGGTAACCGCCATACTCGGCAACGCTGGTGACACCGTGGCGCGCGCCATTGGCGCGGCTGTGATAGGAGGCGAC
Organism: Dongia rigui; assembly: GCF_034044635.1. Taxonomy (NCBI): domain Bacteria; kingdom Pseudomonadati; phylum Pseudomonadota; class Alphaproteobacteria; order Rhodospirillales; family Dongiaceae; genus Dongia; species Dongia rigui. The sequence goes on along the minus strand of NZ_JAXCLX010000002.1, from coordinate 39,577 downwards.
CGGGCGGAACGCATTATCGAGGCGCGCCACCAATCCATAGGAGCGCGACGGTGACCAGGGCTTGTGAATGCCCATGGTCTTGATGCCACCGCATTGCAGCGGTTCAAGGAAGCTGGCGCCCGATGCAAGGCTCGGCGCGATCCAATAGGGTCGCGGCACCTGGGCGATCATGTCGCGGCGATAGGCGTCCTCCTGCAGCACGAACTCCACCAGGCGATTGCGCGGCGCAAAGAGGCTGAGCCAGGCGCCCCCGCCCGATGCCGGGGCAAGGCGCGCCGGATAGCCGGGCAGCTTTTCGAGGAGCGGCGTCACGGTACCGCCCGTGAGGCGCAGCAGGCGATGCCGCCAGCTTTCGGCGACGATGACGGATTGTCCGTCCACCAGCACGCCGTTGGGGAAGGCGAGATTGTCGGCCAGCGAGACGGCGGCACCGGTCGCCGGGTCGAGGCGCCAGAGGGAACCGCTGCTGTTCTTTTCCATGAGGTCCAGCGCCCAGTCGCCGGGTCGATGCGTCGCCGATCCGTTGCAAAGATAGAGCGACGTATCATCGCCGAAGCTCATGGCGGTGATACAGGCAACGCCTTGGGGCAATGTGATCTCGCGGTCGGCCACGAACAATTGGCCATCATCGAGTGCTACCGCCAGATGCCCGCCGGGCGATGCCGCCAGCGCGCTGATAGGAGCGCCGAAGCTGCGCTGGATAGCGGGGGTACCGCCGGGCGTGAAGGTGAACAGATCGCTGCCGGACGAAAACAGCAACCGGCCGCCGTGAACGATGAGGTTGTCCGGCTGCGCGACCGCCTGGGCAAGATTCGCTTCTTCCAGCGCCGTATTGGGCCGGAAAGCCCCGTCGAGCGGCGCGATCGTCACCGCCTTGCCGCGGAAGAGATCGAGGATCGGATCGAAGATCATTTCGCCCCTCCCCAATACGAGCGAATGCCGGTCCAGTCGGGCTTGGCATGGGGCAACGGCAAGCGACCAACACGGTTGTTGAGGATGCCACCGACGAAGAGAGAGCCCTTGTGCTCGCGCATCGAGGTGACCATCGGATGCGACAGGCCGGAGAGGTCGCCCAAGGTCTCGACGATCTTGCCGGTCTCATCGAATTTGACGATGCCGCCGGTATTAATGTTGGGGAACAGCCATTCATCCTGCGGCAGGCGCCGCGTCATCCGTTTCCTCATGCTGGGATGCCGCAACGAAAGATCGTAGCTTGGGGTGCGCATGCCAAGCCAGGCCATCCAATAGCCGCCGTCCGAGGCACGGTTGATGTTGTCGGGGTAGCCCGGCATGTCCTTGATGACGCATTCGACCTCACCCGCCTTGGGTCCATCGAACCAATAGCGGTGGACGCGGCAGGCCCAGGATTCGGCGAAGAACAGCGACTGCCCGTCATGGGCGATGCAGACGCCGTTGGCGTAGAGGTAGTTGTCGAGCAGCGTCGTGGTCTTGCCGGTCTTCGGATCATAACAAAGCAGGCGCCCTGTCGGCCGGCTTTCGATCGAATCCAGCGCCCAGTCATGGGCGTCATAGCGCTTGGTGGAATCGGTGAAGAAGATGCGCCCATCCGGCGCCACGTCGCAATCATTGGGATCGCGCAGACGCGCGTCATCGACAACCGAGGTCCAGCTGCGCCGCGTTTCGGCGGTGAGCTTGGTCACCACGCGGTCGGGTGAGATCGAATAGAGCCCCATCGCGCCGACACAGGAGATGAGGTTGCCGGCCTTGTCGAAGGCAAGTCCCAGCGGGAAGCCGCCGGTATGGGCGAAGACCTCCGAGCGCTTGTAGTCCGGCGCGAAGAACCGAATGATCTCGCCATGGCGGGTGCCACAATAGAGGTTGTCGTCCTCGTCCAGGATGACATCCTCCGGTCCCTCCAACTCACCGAGGCCGATGTAGTCGGTCTTCGCCAGATTGTTGTTGAGGGCATAGGGCGTGCCCGAACCCGGCTCCGCCGATTGCGTGTCGCCCATGCGCTGATAGATCGGCGCCACATAGACCTCGTTCAGCACCTTGTGCCGGTTCTTCAGCCAGCGGATATCCAGCGTGACGGCCACGGCCAGCATCAGCCCCAGCACCATCTGGTTGGTGCCTGTGCCGTAGCCCAAACGGATCAGGCCATTCGTCATCACCAGCACGATGACCGCCCCCATCAACCCCTTGACGATCGAGCCACGCCCGCCACCCAGGCTGTTGCCACCCACCACGGCAGCTGTCAGCGCCATGATCTCGAGATTGAGACCGGTTCCCGGTCCTGCCCCGCTCAGGCGGCAGGCAAAAAGGAATCCTGCGATGCCGCAGCAGATGCCGGAGATGACATAGGTCATGAAGACGGTCTGGCGCACCTTGATGCCGGCATTGTGGGCCGAGCGGCGCGATCCACCGACGGCGAGGATATGCCAGCCGGGCCGCGACCGCGTCAGGGCGATGTGTGCCACGAGTGCGATGAGCGCCGCGACGATGACGCTGATGGCGATACCGAAGACGGTGCCATCCCCGATGTAGTCCCAGAGATCGGAAGTGACATCGGAAAGCTGCACCTTCGAGGCGAAGCTCACCACCAGGATGTCATAGATGGCGCGGCCGATAATGAAGGTGACGAGGGTCGTCAAAAATGCGCGCAGGCGCACATAGCCGATGAGGAAGCCATTGAGCGCGCCAAAGGCGATGCCGACGGAGACGGCCGACAGCAGCGCCACCCAGACCGGCAAATCGAAAATGAAGAGCGAGGACACGGCCGCAAAGGCGGCCAGCGCAAAGATCGACCCCACGGAGAGATCGATGCCGCCACCCAGCATGACGATGGTGAGGCCGGTGACGACGATGGAAAATTCGCCAAGCTGGCGCGTGGAATCGCTTAAAGAGGCCGGCTTGAAGAAGCCGTTGATGGCGGTGCCGAAGGCGGCGATTGTCACCACCAAAGCCAGGAACGGAATCGCGCTGTCTGTCCAGCGCTTGGTCAGGATCTCGCCGATCAGATGATCGGGGATGTAGTTATAGCGCCAGCGCTGCAGCGTTTCCCGTACCGACATGAATGTTCCCAGGAGATAAGAGCGACAGGGCAACTGGCGCGGCAGCCGGTTGCCCTGTCGCGAGAGATAAGCTTACTGAGCTGCCGCCTGCAGGCCCTTGAGATCCCAGCAGGTGGTGGGCGTCAAGTCGGCTTTCGTCCACGCGCGCTCCAGCGTGTAGATATAGGTCGATGCCGTGCCGGGGGCGACACCGCTCTGCAACAGGTATTTGAGGATCGCGTTGATGTCGCGCGACTGGTTGTGCAGTTCGGTCATCACGACCGCGCTGAACGTGCCGTTCTCCAGCGCATCGCAATCGACCTTCTCGCCGCCGCCGGTGGTCACCAGGGCGATCTTGTCCTGCTTGCCGGCTTCGCGGATCGCAGCCGCCGTACCGGTCGCGTCACCATCCCAGAAATCGATGATGGCGCAGACATCCGGGAACTGCTGCAACATGGTCGTCGTCACGTTGCGGGCCGTTGTGGCGTCCCAGTTGGAATCCGGCTTGGCCACGACTTTGAAGTCGGGATGCTTTTCCAGCACCTTCATGATGCCGGCGTACTGATAGAGACTGGAGGCGTTGACCTGGTCGCCCTGGACGAGACCGATCTGCTTCGAGGAATTCTCGCCGCAGGCCTTGATCGCCGCTTCGGCTTCAAGCTGGCCCAGGCGATCCCAATCGGAACCGATGAAGGCATCGACCTTGTAATTCACAGGGTTGTCGATGGCGATGACATAGATGCCTTCCTTCTGCGCCTTCTTGAACAGCTTGGCGTAGGAGTTGAGGTCGGGCGAATGAACGATGAGTGCCGCGGGCTTCGGGTCCGACGAGATGGCCTCGGTAATGGCCTGGGCGCCGGCTTCGATGCTCCAGTTCGGGTCGCGCGTTTCGAACACACCCCCGAAGGCTTCGACTTCCTTCTTGAGATACGCGGCCCAGCCCTGCGCCAGGTCGAAACCCATCGCCATCGGCACCAGGATGACGCGCTTATCCTTCAAGGCCGCGGCATAGGCCGCGGGGCCCGGATCTTCCTGCGCCATGGCTGCGTCGTTGAAGGCGACGCTGCCGAAGGCCACGGCCGCCAAGGCCGTCGCTGCAATCAAGGTCTTCTTGAATCCGAACATGAGACACCCTTTCCTGTCTGTGCTGACTGATTGTCTTTTAAATATCGCCCTGCTGCGCCGTCTGTTCGTCACGCGGGTTTAGGAGACCGTCGATGATGATGGCGACCAGCAGGATCGTCGATTTGATGAGGTTCTGGTAGAGATTTGGAATGTCGAGGATCGTCATGGCATTGAGCATGATGCCGATCAGCAGGGCGCCGACGATCACATTGCGCATGCCGCCCTTCCCACCCGACAGCCCGATGCCGCCAATCACCGCCACGAGCACAATATCGTAGAGCAGCGTCGAATTGACGACGCGGGTATTGATCGAGAGCAGGCTGGAGGCGGTGAGGATGCCGGCCGTAAAGGCAATAAAGGCCGAAATCACATAACGCAGCAGCAGCATCGGCCGCACCGGTATGCCGAGATTGCGCGCCGCCATCGGGTTGTCGCCAGCGTAATAGACGTAGCGACCCCATTTGGTGAAGCGCAGGAAGAGGAAGGCAAGGAAGGCGATCGCGGTAAAAAGGAAGACTTCGACAGGAATGCCGAGCCAGCGCGTTTGACCGAGAAGTTCGATCCAATGCTGCGGCGGCACCGGAACGGCATCCTGGGTGATAAGCTGCGACCGCACGAAGCCGAAGACGAAGGCGCCGCTGGCCAAGGTCACGAAGATCGGCGGCACATCGGCATAGGCCACCAGGAAACCGTTGGCGAGGCCGATCGCCAGCACGGCCCCCAGGGTGATGACCAGCGCCAGGCCGGGCGCGGTGCCGTCGCCCAGCATCTGCAGATACCAGGCAACCGACATCGCCATGATGGCGACGGCCGAGAGATCGATACCGCGCCCAATGATGACAATGGCCATGCCGACGGCGAGGATGCCGAGCACCGACACGCTGCGCACGATATTTACCAGATTGGCCGCCGTCAGGAACCCGTTGAGGGTCACCGATGCGATGATGAAGACAAGGACCGCGATCGCCAACACGATGCGTTCCTGGTCCAGGCGCGAAAAAGCCGAGCGGATGGTCATCCCGTCATGCCACTGAAAAGGAGCGTCGGCCGATCTTCTTGCGCCGGCAAAACGCCCCGTGCCCCCGAAAATTTCCCGGGTGAAGGCTAATACGGAGATGTTTGGAGAGTCTACTGATCATTTGTAAGACAAACGAAATACGCCCAGGCGGGAGATCGCCTGGGCGTTCGTTTATCCGGCTGCGGTTGGTCAGAGCGAACGAGCTTATCTTGCGCGCTTGCGCGGAAAGCTCGCGGGCCGAAGCCTCAGTGCTGGGGTCGCAATGCCCCTTGCGTGTTGACATAGATCGCATAGAGCGACGTCGTGCCACAGATGAACAGGCGGTTCCGCTTCGGCCCGCCGAAGCAGACATTAGCGACCACTTCTGGCACCCGCACGCGGCCGATCAAGGTGCCGTCGGGGGCATAGCAATCGACGCCGGCACCGGTGCTGGTCCAGATATTGCCATGGACATCGATGCGGAAGCCGTCGAACAAACCTACCTGGCATTCCGCGAATTTCTCGCCACCACTGAGCGATTTGCCGTCGGCATTGACACGGAAGCGGCGAATGTGGCGCGGCCCGTTCGGCACATGGGTGGCACCGGTGTCGGCGACATAGAGCAGCCCCTCGTCCGGCGAGAACGCAAGCCCATTAGGCTTTTCAAAATCTGTGGCGACCGCGGTGAGGTCCTTGGTCGCGGGGTCGAAGCGATAGACATGGCAGGCACCGCCGAGTTCAGACGGCGCCGCATCGCCTTCATATTCGCTGTCGATGCCATAGCTGGGGTCGGTGAACCAGATGGTGCCGTCGGATTTCACCACGACATCATTGGGCGAATTCAGCTTCTTGCCCTGGTAATGCGAGACCAGGACCGTGCGCGAGCCGTCATGCTCGATGCGTGAGACGCAGCGACCGCGATGCTCGCAGGAGACCAGGCGCCCTTCGCGGTCGACAGTGTGGCCGTTGGTATTCATGGCCGGTGCGCGAAAAACGGAGACCGAACCATCCGTCTCGTCCCAGCGCATGATGCGGTCATTGGGGATGTCGGACCAGACGAGATAGCGGCCGGCAGCGAAATAGGCCGGACCCTCGGCCCAGCGGCAACCGGTATAGAGCTTTTCCAGATGCACGCAGCCACCGGCATAACGGCGGAAACGGTCGTCGAAGACTTCGAAGCTTTCGGTCAGCATGGCTCTCCCCTTTGCCCTGCCCTGTTGCACCAGGGCCTTGGCCGCGTCATCCCGCCCGCATGGCGGCGGCAGATCATCCTAGAAGTGGGGGCGGCGGATCAAGGGAATTGTCAGACTATTTGGACAGATTTGCTCAGGCAAAGCGGCGGCGCATCGCCCAGAAGTAGCCGCTGGTGGCCAGCAGAATGCCCAAGGTATTGGCGGCCTGGTCGAGCGCCGAGGCTTCGCGCCCGCCGAGATAACCCTGCATCAACTCAATCGCGATGCCGAGGCAGAAGAGAAAGACGAGGGCAACGATCTGCCGCCGCCGCGTCTCGAAGGCCAGCAAAGCCAGCACAGACAACACGCCATAGGCACCGGCATGCTCGAACTTGTCGATCACCCCGCCGCCCGGGGGCGCAAGGCTCGGCGCCAGCGAACCGTAAAGGACGGTGGCGATCGCCAGCAGGAGCAACGCCAAGCTCAGGTGCCGCAGATAGGTCATCAGGCCGTCTTGGCAAGGTCGGCGGTGTATTTCGCGTCCCAATCGACGGCGCTGCGGACAATGTCGACGATATCGAGATGCTGCGGCTCCCAGCCGAGCTTTTCCCGCGCCAGATCGATCGCGGCATAAAGGGACATGGGATCGCCCTCGCGGCGCGGCGCTTCGCTGTGCGGCACGGGACGACCTGTGGCGGCTTCGACCGCCTTCATCACCTGGCGCACCGATGCTGGCTTGCCGGTGCCCAGATTGAAGCGATGGCCACGCGAATGCCCCATGATGAAGTTGAGCGCCGCGACATGGGCCTGGGCCAGATCCGTCACGTGGATGTAGTCGCGCAGGCACGTGCCGTCCGGCGTGTCGTAATCGGTACCAAAGACACGCAAGGGTTCGCTCTTCAGCAGCGCTGCGTGTACGGCCAAGGGTATGAGATGGCTTTCATGCACATGCGCCTCGCCGATGCGCAACGCCGCATCGGCACCGGCGGCGTTGAAATAGCGCAGAACCACGGCGTCGATCTGCCCCGCTTGCGCCGCATCCATGATGGCGTTCTCGGCCGCGAGCTTGGTGCGGCCATAGGGGTTGATCGGTGCCGTCGGCATGTCCTCGCGGATCGGCAGGCTGGGTGGCACGCCATAGACGGCGCAGGTGCTGGAGAAGACCAGTTTGCGCACGCCGCTGCGCTTCATCGCAGCGAGCAGCGACAAGGTGCCGGCAACGTTGTTGTCGTAATAGCGCAAGGGTTCGGCAACCGATTGCGCCACCAACGACAAGGCCGCGAAATGGAGCACGGCCTCGATCCGATGCTTTTCCAGAACGGCGGAGACCAGATCCTGGTCGCGGACGTCGCCTTTCTCCAGCGGCCCCCATTGCACGGCCCATTCATGGCCCGTGACGAGGCTGTCGAAGGTCACCGGCTCGAAGCCCATATCAGCCAGCGCCAGGCAGGTGTGACTGCCGATATAACCCGCGCCGCCGGTCACGAGAATCTTCATGGCCGTGCCCTCCTTTTCATCTTTCCAGACAAGTCGCACTCAGATCGTGCGCGGCCGGCCGAGACTGGTGTAGTTGAAGCCGAACTGCGCCATTTCATCGGGGCGATAAATGTTGCGCAAATCGATCACGATCGGCGCCTTCAGCAGCTTCTTGACCTTGGCAAGGTCGAGGGCGCGGTAGCTGTTCCACTCGGTGACGATGACCAGCGCATCGGCACCCACCATCGTCTGGTAGGGGTCCTCGCAGTAATCGATATCCGGCATGTGCTTGCGCGCTTCCTCGGTGCCGACCGGGTCGTGGGCCTGGATCTTGGCACCGCGCTTCAGCAATTCCGGGATGATGACCAGGCTGGGGGCATCGCGCATGTCGTCGGTATTGGGCTTGAAGGTCAAGCCCAGCACCGCCACGGTCTTGCCCTTCACGTCGCCATTGAGCGCCGTGGAGATGCGGTCGGCCATCTGGACCTTGCGCGCATCGTTATAGCTGACCGTCGCCTCGACCAGCGAGATCGGCGCATGCGCGTCGCGCGCCGTCTTCATCAAGGCCAGCGTGTCCTTCGGGAAGCACGAGCCGCCATAGCCCGGCCCCGGGTGCAGGAACTTCGAGCCGATGCGCCCGTCGAGGCCGATGCCGCGCGAAACATCGGTGACGTTGGCACCCACCTGATCGCACAAATCCGAGATCTGGTTGATGAAGGAGATCTTCAGCGCCAGGAACGCGTTGCTCGCATATTTGATGAGTTCCGACGTCTCAAGGCTGGTGAAGAGGATCGGCGTCTCGATGAGGAACAGCGGTCGGTAGAGTTGGCGCATCACCGCCCGGGCTTCTTCCGTCTCGCAGCCGATGACGACACGGTCAGGGCGCATGAAATCGCCGATCGCCGAGCCCTCGCGCAGGAATTCCGGGTTCGAGGCCATGTCGAATTTGGCGGCCGGATTGGCCTTGCGGATGATTTCGGCCACCTTGCGCCCGGTGCCCACCGGCACGGTCGATTTGGTAACGACGACGGTATAGTCCTTGATCTCCTTGGCGATGGTCTCTGCCGCCGCATAGACATAGGAAAGATCGGCATGGCCATCGCCACGACGGCTCGGCGTGCCGACCGCAATGAAGACGGCGCCAGCGCCGACCATGGCTTCCGGCAGATCGGTCGTGAAGGAGAGGCGACCGCGCTCGGTGTTGCGCTTCACCAGCGTATCGAGCTCCGGCTCATAGATCGGAATCTTGCCGGCTTTCAGCTGCTCGATCTTTCCAGCGTCCTGGTCGACGCAGACCACGTCGAAGCCGAATTCCGAGAAGCAGGCGCCGGAAACCAGACCCACATAACCGGTACCAATGACCGCAATCTTCATACTTTCATCCTGTCTTCTGGGGCTTAGGCTTCGTTGCCGCCCGTTCCGTTATCTTGACACAGCGCCGCCAAAGCGGCGATCTCGGTGGCTGAATTCGGCAAGGGCCGCCTTGAGGTCCTCGCCCGAGAAATCCGGCCAATAGCGCTCGACAAAGAGCATTTCCGTATAGGCCAGCTGCCACAACAGGAAATTGCTGACCCGTTGCTCACCGCTGGTGCGGATGAGGAGGTCCGGGTCCGGCAGGGCCGCGCTGGGCAATGCCGCCCCGACGCTGGCCTCGTCGATCATAGCCGGATCAAGCCTGCCGGCCGCAACTTCCTGCGCCAGCTGGCGGACACCAGCCACAATATCGGCGCGCCCGCCGTAATTGAGGGCGATGGTAAGGTTAAGGCCGTCATTGGCGGCGGTCAGCGCTTCGGCCTCGCCGATGAGGGTCGCGATGTCGGCCGGCAGCCCAGCGCGGTCGCCGATCACCTTGAGGCGCACGCGGTTCTCGTGGAGGCTCGCCACATCCTTGCGCAGATAGCCGCGCAGCAGGCTCATGAGATAATCGATCTCCGGCTTCGGGCGGCGCCAGTTCTCCGAGGAGAAGCCGAACAGGGTGAGATGGGTGACCCCCAATTCGCCTGCTGCCCGCACAACCTTGCGCGCTGCTTCGGCACCATAATAATGGCCCATGGTGCGCGGCAGCCCGCGCTTCTGCGCCCAGCGGCCGTTGCCATCCATGATGATGGCGACATGGAGGGCCGCGGCAACATCATCGCCGGTGGTGATCTGCGGTTGCCGGGCCAGCAGCGTCGACAAAGTGGTCACGGGAGCTCCTTATCTTCCAAGGTCAGGCATATGGGCCAAGGTCAAACATGTCCGGAGCAGATTTGTCGGGAATGATGGCAGGATTGCGGATCGCGCCATGGCGATTGCAGCGCGGGTGAGGCAATTTCGCGGGCGATTTGGGGACAGAACCCCCGCCTGCCCGGCCGCACGCCGGCAGTTGATCAAGTGAAGTCACGCGGGATCAGTAGGCGTTGCGCGGCCGGATCAATTCGATCACCGTCATCAGGATGATGCGCAGATCGAAGATGAACGACCAGTTATCAATGTAGTAGATGTCGTGGTGAACGCGCGCCTCGAGCACTTCCGGCTCATCGACCGCACCGCGCAAACCATGCACCTGGGCCCAGCCGGTGATGCCGGGTTTCATCCGATGTCGGACGGCATACTCGCGCACGATTTCGTCGCACAGGCGATTGCCCACCTGCATGCCGAGCGCATGCGGGCGCGGCCCCACCAGCGACATGTCGCCCTTCAGCACATTGATGAGCTGCGGCAGCTCGTCGATGCTGGTCTTGCGCAGGAAACTGCCGACCTTGGTGATGCGGCTGTCGTTGCGCTGGGTCTGCTGCTTGGCCTCAAGATCCGCGCAATCGGTGTACATCGAGCGGAACTTGTAGACGTGGAACTTGCGATTGTTGAAGCCCATGCGCGGCTGGCGGAAGAAGACCGGGCCGGCACTGGTCAGCTTGATCGCCAGCGCCGAGCCGAGCAGCAGCGGCGACAAGGCAATGAGGGCGCCTGAAGCCGCGAGCACGTCGAAGCTGCGCTTGACCACGCGGTCGAGCCCGGATTGCGGCTTGCGGCTGACATTGAGAATGGGCGGATGGGCGTCGCGGATGACCTGCTTGTCGACACGCACGCCGATGAATTCCGGCACCAGTGCCACATCGACCGGCAAATGCCGCAGCTTGGCGAGGAGATGCAGAATCCGGTCTTCGGCATTCATCGGCAGAGCAACCAAGACCTTGTCGATGGTCGGGTCATTCTGGACGAGATCGACCAGTTGGTCGATGCCACCCCGGACCGGTGTTCCCTGCAGGTCGCGCGGCACGCGCTGCAGGCGATCGTCGAAGATGCCCCGCACCTGGACCGAATCCGCATAATCATCGCTGATGACGCGCATCAGGCGCTGGCCGATGACGTCGGCACCGAACAGGACGACATTGGTGGCGAGATGGCCTGCGGCCTGCAACCGGCTGAGCAGGCCATAGGCGGCCCCGCGCTCAAGGGCGACACCCACCGTGGCAAACAGGGCGAAATAGGCTTCAGCCGGCAGGGCCGACAGCGGCAAATTGCTGACGATCGGGGTGCCCCGGCCGAGCAGCGTCTCCAAGCCATAGGCGAAACCCGCAGCCGCCCCAGTGAGAAGGGCGGGCTTCAGGATGAATTCCGTGCGCGAGATCTTCGAGATCCGCGACAGGCTCTCCGCCTTGTAGGATTGCGCGAATGCATGAGCCAAGAAGAAGCTCAATGCGGCCGTCACGAAGAAGTGGGGCAAGTTCGTCTGCAGTAATTCGATCTGCGAGTACAGTAACAGGCCCGATATTGCGGCCATCGCGACGAAGAACACAGAAATGTCACAGACCGCCAGAAGTACCCCGCCCAACCGCGGATCGCGCGGGATGAAGCGGATACTGTTGAATCGACGCGCCTCTACATCATTGGCGGGCGCGGCGACAATCTGACTGGAACGCATATTCGGAGCAATGTGCAGTTGCAGCATGGCGACACCTGTCATTCTCCCCTGAACGGCCGACCCCTCTCCCATAGAAGCAGTAACCGGTGCTCTTTTTTTTGTATTTTTCATCACAATTTGCAGTCGGTTATGAGTAATTAAGCCGTAGCACCCTCGAGATCACCGGACGCCGGCCGACGCTTCATCGCAATAGCGAAGAGAGCCTACCGCAGTGCGGCAGAAGGGCCAAGCGACAATTCCTCGATCTCCTCGTTTTTTCGGTGAGGGGGATCATGTTCGAAGTCGATGGCCTTGGGTGTAACAAGCTTGAGAGAAAATCGCGTCTTTCGCCGAAAAGTGTCGAATTATTTCCGACAAACTCACAATTACTGGGAAGCAGAGAAATGCCGTGGCTATTTTTTACTCAACGCTGCCGTAAGATTATGCAAACGCGTCGAGCCCACCCAGAACGCAGCGCGGCTATTCCGGTTCCCAATTTCTCAAAAAGTGTGGATTTTTTGTCACGTCCCCGAAATGTTGCGTGCCATCGCTGGCGCGACCGTTCATGAATGAGTGGCTGGCGGCCCGCGATGATTCGCGCTGGCCCGCCGCTCAAGCTTCACCCCCTGGATTCTTTACACACAGCCGACCATGACTCTAAAGTGCATGCGCCAGGGAGTTCCTCTGACCATCCACCCGCTTTGGGTACTAAGATCCATCTCATGAGGTCGTCTATGCTGCGAAAACTCGCGCTGTCCCTGTATGCCATCCTTTTCGCCTGTGCCGCCGGTGCCGCCAGCGCCGAAGATGGCACGTACCGCATCAACGGCGGCGATCAGCTGCACATCGCCGTTTACGGTGAGCAGAACCTCAACCAGGACGTCGTGGTTCAGCCCGATGGCTGGCTGTCCTTCCCGCTCGCCGGCAACATCAATGCCCTCGACCTCACGCTCCAGGAACTGCAGGCCAAGATCGCCGACAATCTGCGCCAGAGCCAGTTCTTCCCCAATCTCACCGACAGCGAAGTCACCGTGTCGATGCGCAAGGCGGTCGGCAACTCCATTTCGGTCATCGGCCAGGTGAAGGCGCCGGGCACCTTCGCCTTCGATACGCGCCTCGACGTCCTGCAGGCCTTGAGCCTTGCTGGCGGCCTCACCCCCTTTGCCGGCAAGGACGAGATCAAGATCCTGCGTCGCGACGCCGCCGGCAAGCAAAGCGCTATTCCGTTCGACTACTCGCAGCTCGAAGACGGACAAAACCTGGAAAGCAACATCCTGCTGAAGGGCGGCGACGTTGTCGTGGTGCCGCAAGCCGGGTTCGGCTTCTAGTGCGGGGACCGGGGGACGCTCTGCGGGGCACGGTCAGCATGCGCGCCCTGTTCGTCGGTGCAGCCTTGCTGTTGCCTTGGCTCGGCGGGTCGGCACAGGCCCAGCAATGGACGCTCGACACCAGCATCTCGCAGCAGTTTCTCTATAGCGACAACCTGCTGCTCGGCCGCGAGAACGAGATCGAGACGTTCGGCTTCGTCACCTCGCCGGTGTTGCGGTTAGAGCGCAATGCGCCGACGCTCAATGTCTGGATCGATGGCAAGTTCGATTTCAACGAATACATCAACCATTCGGAATTCAATTCGCAGGACCAGCGCCTGCGCCTCGGCGTCACCCAGCAGGTGACCGAGCGCAGCACGCTGAAACTGGGCGGCAGCTTCGTGCGCGACACGACGCTGAAATCCGAACAGGAACAGACCGATCGCTTCATCGACAAGAAGATCGGCATTACCTTTTGGGACGTTCGCCCCAGTTGGACCTATCTGCTGTCGCCGGTCGACCAGATGACCCTGGGCGGCAGTTACAGTTCGGCCGCCTATGATGATGTCGAAAAGACCGACTATCAGTATTTCGGCGGCACGCTCGACTGGGGCCACCGCCTGAGCGAGGTCGATCAATTCACCGCCAATGTCAGCTATTTCCGCTTCATCCCCGACGAACCCGGCGACCGGATGACCGACACGGTCAGCGCCCTCGTCGGCTATGCCTATGAACCGTCGGAGCGCCTCTCCCTCAGTGGTGCCGCTGGTCTCGGTTACAGCATCGAGAGCGGCCAGAGCACCGGCGAGGGTGATGACAACAATTCGGATGGCGGCGGCCTCGGTTATCGCCTGCGCTTCAACGCGCGCTATGACCTTGATGACCTCACGTCGGGCCGGTTCTCGTTCTCGCACAATTCCGAGCCGTCGAGTGATGGTGACCAGACCACGCGCAACCGGCTGAGCTTTGGCGTCGATCACAAGCTGACGCGGCTGACATCACTGGGCTTCAATCTCGATTACGTCGACACATTCGACTATTTCAGCCTGGAAGGCGAAAGCACCGGCAATGAGGAATCGCGTTATGCCGCGCTGCGCCCGTCGCTCTCCTGGGCGATCACCGACGAACTCAGCCTCGTTGCCGAATACCGCTTCCGCTACAAGCTCTATGACGAAAGCAACGAAGACGCGATGTCGAACTCGGTCTACCTCACCTTCCGCTACGCGCTGCCGACCTGGGGCGGGTCAGAGGGCTACTGAGCGCGCAGCGGTGCCCCGGATGCCGCGGCCGGCGGTGTCATCTCCGCCCGCAAGGCATCCCAATAAGCGTTCTTGGCGCGCGCGACGCTGAAATCGGCGGCACGGCGTTCCGCCTTCTCGGCATAGCTCGCCCGCCGCTCAGGATCCTTCATGGCGCGGAGACCCTGGGCCATATCGGCCACATTGTCGGGTGTCACGAGAATGCCGTGCGGCGCAAAGGTGACCGGTTCAGTAACCCGTTCCCGCGCCACGTCGGCCAGCACTTCGGCCGGACCGGAGAGGCAATTGGTTGAGACGACCGGCACCCGCAGGCTCATTGCTTCAAGGAGGCTGTTGGGAAACCCCTCGGCATTGGACGGCAGCACGAAGAGTGCCGCATGCTTGAGGATGGCATATGGATTGGCGCAGAAACCGGGCAAATGCACACGCCCCTCCAGGCCGAGCTTGCCGATGAGCCCCTGCAGATTCTCACGCTCGCCCCCCTCCCCGAAGATGAAGAGTTGCTCGCTCATCTCGGCCTGCGCATAGGCTTCGATCAGCATGGCGAAGTTCTTATTGGGGACCAGTCGGCCCATCGCCATGATGTAAGGCACGCCGGGAACGACCGCTGGCGCCTCGTCGCCCTGGCGCCGGATACCGTCGAGATCGACCGGGTTGGCAATCACCATCAGCTTCGCCCGCGCAATCCCGAAGGCGTCGGCAAGATCGTCCGCGACGCCCGGCGAAACGGCGATGATCTTGCGCGCCAGTGGATAGCAAAGGCGAACGAGCAGGCGCGCCACCATCGCCCCACCACCCGTGCCCAGATGGCTGCTGGTGTTGACGCGCTCGCTGATCACCGCTGCAATCCCTAAGGCCCGGCAAGCGAGTGCCGCCGCAATATTGGCACGCGTGAGGAAGCTCAGCACGACATCCGGGCGCAGGCGCCGCAGCGCCGTGAAGAGCTGCCCCAGGCTCCGGGCAAAGGAATGCCGGCAATCCAGCTGTTCGATACGCACCCAATCCGGCACGGTATAGGCGGCTGGCTCCTGGTCGAGCAGGATCAGTGTGATGTCGACATCGCGCCGTTCTTCTTCCGAGGCCCGCAATAGGGTGCACATGACGCGTTCGGCACCGCCGCCGGCCAGGGAATTGATGATGAAAGCCACGCGACGGCGCTGTGGGGAAGATCCGGTCATGCCTGTTTCCTTTGTCAGGACGGCGCGTCTCAGCGCGCCGCACATTGCGGCATGGTGGCAAGCAGGGTCCGGCCGGCCGCCAGCGCTTCGTCCATGGTCGTCGCGCGACGCAAGCCGGCATAGGGCTTGGTCCAGGCCTCGATGAAGCCGCCGACCTTGCCATAGGAATTGTCGAGCGCCACATGCGGGATATCGAGCAGCGTCGACATGATATGGGCATGCAGACGATCCGTGATGACGACGCGGCCACGCGACAGAATCTCGACGCCCCGCCAATAGCGGTTGAGCGCCAGGGCGTTATAGGCGCTGATCCTGCCGTTGCCGCCGCGCATGATGCCGCTGAGGCGCCCCATCCAGCGCGAGATGCGCAGGCGCCGGCGCGATTCCTCCAGCCAGTCGGTAACGTCGCCGCCTTCGGGAATGCTCGGCATCTCCTGGCCCTCGACCTTCTCCTTGTCGGAGCGCATCAGGAACAGGAAGTTGTCCTTCGGGCGGCGCGGCTGCGTGGCACCGATGAAGAACGCCATGTCGGGTGCCAGATGCACATCACAGGGGAATTTCTGGCGGGCGAAGGCCAGCGACTTTTGATCGCGCACCACCATGGTGAAGCGACCGTGTTTCTCCATCGCGCGCGCCACTTCATCGGCTGCTTCCGGTGGGTCGAAATGCAGCGATTGCGGCAGCAGGACCATCGGCCGGCCCGGATGCTCGCGGAGCAGGCGCAAAATGAAATCATGATGCCGCGGCCAGATCGTGCCGAAATTACCGCCACCATTGATCAGAATCGGCCCGTCCGGCGCGGCGGCCAGCAATGCCTCGCGCGAATAGCTGTCGATGGTGGCGCCATAGCTCGGTGTGACGCCCAGACGCTGGCGCAGGAATTCGATCTGGCCCAGCCAGATCGCTGAGTCCCCGACATTGGCATAATTGGGGAAGTCGACCAGCGAGATGCGGCCTTCCGGAATGAGCGGCCGCACCACGGTGTCGATCTTCTCTTGCAATCCGGCGATCAGTGCCTTGCTGCTGACGACTTCTGACATCCTTGATCCCTTTCGCCGGCTATTTGCCGCGCAACTTCTTGAGCTTGCGCCCGATCACGCCACGCGCATCGCGCGACAGGACGGGCAGGAAAATCGCATAGAGCGGCATGCCGATGGCGACACCGCCCATAACGAGATGGAGTGGCTGGGCAATGTAGGGCCGGGCGAAATGCATGAAGCTCCAGACACCGACACCCATCAGACAGGATGCCAGGAACGGCGGCAGGCTGGCCCGCACCGTTTCCTTGTAGCCGATGCCCGCGCGCCGCTTCAGCAGCCACAGATTGATCGGAAAGGTGATGTAGGCGCGGGCGACATAGGCGGCAGCGACCGCCACGATCCCGTAGGGTGCCGCTGCCCAGGTCATGACCAGCGTCAATCCCAGCTGGATGAGCGAAAGCGTCCGCATGTCCGAGCCACGACCGATGGCGCTCAGCATCGGCGAGGCGAAGTAATTGAGCGTAAAGGGCACCACCATCAGGGCAAATATCTGTGCCAGAACGCCCGATGCCACCCATTGCTCGCCATAGATGACCGGCACCGCATCCGGGGCGATGATGCCGAACCCGACCAGCGCCGGAAACGAAACCATGGAGCTGGCGAGGATCATGCCGCGATAGGCCTTGATGAGGTCGGCGCGGTTGTCCTGCAAGCGCGAGAATGTCTGGATGGCGACCGTCGTGAAGGGCTGAATGGCGCCGTTCGTCACCAGTTCGGTCATGCGCCAGGCAGTACGATAGATACCGACAGCGGCGGCGCCGATCGTGGCGCCGATGACCAGGTCCTGGATACGCACCAGGAACAGGAAGACGATCTGCGCGAACGCGAGGTTGGAGCCGAAGCCCCAGATCTCGCGCAAGGAATCGCGGCTGAACTGCCGGCCCGGCATCCAGCGATAGGCCTGCCACGACACCAGCGTATTGAGGATCTCGGTGACGACGCGCTGCACCACCAGGCTCCAAATGCCCCAGCCAGCATAGGCCGCGGCAATCGCCGCCGCACCGCCAAGTGTGCCGCTGATCGCCGAGCGGATGGCCAGCGACTTGTGGCTGAACTGGCGCATGCAGACCGCGGCATGCGAGGCACCCGCGGCAACGATTGGCAGCAATGCCGCCACCACCATCAGCGGGCCGGCGGCAAAAGGCTGGCCGATGAGACCAAGGACCGGTTCGGCCAGGGCAATGACGATCACCGACGTGATGCAGGCCAGCGCCATATTGGTCCAGAAGATCGTGTCCTGGAGTTCCGGCGTCAGTACCTTGGCGCGGGCGATGTAACTCGTCATGCCGCCATTGGCAAGGATGCGGCTGAATTCGGAAAATAGCGTGACGATGGCAAACGTGCCGATGTCATGCGGCGACAGCAGCCGCGCCAGCACGACAAACACCACGAAGGCGAAGAACTGGTTCGACGCGAGCCGCAGCGCCGTCCAGACAATGGAGATTCGCGTTCTGCGCTTAAGGTCGCGATTATACGTTCCCTGCCCGTCGTCTTCCGTCGCCACCGCCGCCTGCCTCGTTTCTTCTTCTTTGCCGACCACCGGGACCTCGTCCGTCAGATCGGGTTTGCGGGGCAACTCAATTTGCGAACGCATGTCGGAGCCGGCGAATCGCCTTTGCCTTTCTTAGCCGCATGCGCTCGACGAAGCGATGAATGCGGCGCCGGACGCGCAAATGCGCCGGCATGGGATATTTCTCGAAGCGGCTGGCGCCGATGGTCGATGCGCCCGATTCCTCGATGAGCGGAAAAGGAAACACGGAGAGATTCCGCACGCCATGCGCCCAGCTGCGGTCAAGCTCGTCATCGATCGGTCGCCTGACCACACGGCAATGCATCAGCAGACGCACCGCCGCCGCCTTGGTGATCAGGTACCCTTGCGTGCCATAGGCGAAATCCGACAGCTCCACCAGCGAACGCGACCGGTCGACGAAGGCGTTCATCAGCACGATCTGCCTGACCGGGTATTTGTAGTAAAGACGCAGATAATCGATCTTCATGGGAGACAGATCGGCGTCGATGATCTTTTTCAGATATTCCCAATCCACGATCACGTCGTCTTCCAGAACGACATACTGATCGGCATCGTCATCGGCGACCAGCTGTTCCCAGATCGCGTAATGGCTGGAATAGCAGCCGAGTTCGCCGGGACGCAGCGGGCGGCCATGGGCCAGCAGCGCTTCGGTCTCGTCATAAACCAGATGGGGATGCAGCTTGGAATAGGCGGAAAAAAAGCGCCACGGAACCACCGCTGCACTCGCGCGATCGCTGAACCGGTGCTGCCGGTCGAGCGCATCGGCCATGCTGACGACCAGCACCTTGGTGCGCTGCGGCGCTTGGCCGGTCACCCCTGCCGTTCCGTCACTGTTGATGCTCTGCGCTGTTTCCACCACATCCCGCTCGCTTCAATTGGCCCGCAGGAAGGTACGCCGGAACCATGACGGACGCGTTTCTGCCTGTTGCGCAGTGATCGACGCATAGCCGTTGCCGAAATCATTGGCGACGAGCTGGCGGCGCCGGGCCGGTGCCGGTTCAGGTGCCGGCTCTGGCTGCGGCAGGGCCGGCGCCGGCAAGGTCGCCCGCGCCTCGGCAGCCGCGCGAATGAGGGCGGTAATCTCGCGCACCGCGGCCGGATCTTCCGGGCCGCCAATGCCGGCGAAAACCGACACGCCATTGCTCATACGGTCGCCGACGACACGGAAAATGTGGTCGAGATCGACCTCGCGCACCTGGTCGGCATAGGCATAGACCATGGCCATGTCGCAGATCGAGTTGATGAGTCGCGGCACGCCGCCCGAGAAGTATTGAATGCCGCCCACCGCCATGTCGTTGAAAATCGGCGCCGTGGTGCCGGCAACGCGCAGGCGATGCGTGATGTAATGCAGCGTCTCGGCGCAGGTCAGCGGCGCCAGATGATAGGAAACGCTGATGCGCTGCGCGAACTGGCACAGTTCCGGCCGGCGCAGTTTTTCCAGCAGTTCCGGCTGCCCGACCAGGATGATCTGCAGCAGCAGATCCTTGTCGGCATTGATGTTGGAAAGCAGGCGCAACTCCTCCAGCGCCTCGATCGTCAAGTTCTGCGCCTCGTCGACGATGAGCACCGAGCGCTTGCCGGCACCGTATTCCTCGATCAGGAACAGCATCAGGTCCTGGTGGATCTCGGCACGCGACTTGCCGGCAGGACTGCGCCCAAACGCACTCAGCGCCCAGGAGGCGATGTCGGTGAGCGAGCTATGCGTGTTGGAAATCAGGCCAAGGCGGATATCGCGGTCCATGCGGCGCAGCAGCGCCCGGATCAGTGTCGTCTTGCCCGACCCGATCTCGCCCGTGATCGCGCAGAAACCGGCTTGGCCCGCCAGGCTGTATTCAAGCATGTTGAGCGCCAGCGAATGCTTGCTGCTCAGGAATAGGAAATCGGGATCCGGCAACAGCGAGAACGGCTTCTCGTTGAGCCCGAAGAAGTCTTCATACATGGCAGCCTACCCCAGCCGACCTCCGCTCAATGTGCATTGAGCAATGTTCCCACGATCGGCTTCTGGCCGAGGAGCCGCGCCGACTTCTCCAACTCGCTCTTCGTGGTCTTGCCACTGCGCGCGACCAGCAGCACGGCTTCGACATTGGGCAGAAAGCCCAGCGTATCGCCCGAAGGAATGAGCGGCGGCAGGTCATAGATGATGATGCGGTCGTGATAGCGGCTGTGCAGTTCGCGTGCGAGTGCTGCCATGCGCGGCGAACTCAAAACCTCGGCCGCTTCGCCATTCGGAATGCGGGCGCCGAGGATCACGAGCCGCGGCACGCCGGGGCTGACCAGGCAATCCTTGAGGTCGGCCTCGCCATGGAGGTAGTCATCGATGCCAGCGGGCGGCGTGATGCGGAATTTTTGCGCAATGCCGGGATCGCGCAGATTGAGATCGACCAGCAGCACCGTCTGGTTGACGTCGAGCGCGATTGCCAGCGCCAGATTGGCGGCCGTGGTCGTGACGCCAGCACCGCTTTCCGGGCTGGTGATGGCCAGCGAATTCATGTTGTTGGCGCGCAGGCGCTGCAGCACCTGGGTGCGCAGCAGGCTGTAGGTATCCGAGACCGGGTGGCCAAGCGCGTCGGCTACCAGGCGCTCCTCGTTCATGCGCCGCGCATCGAGCGGTGCCACGACGGTTTCCGTATAGGCAGGCGCCACGCCATTGATGGAGGCCCGCCCGCCGGGGCTGTTGGCGGGGCGGAACTGCTTCAGATTGCCAGCACGCGATTCGCGTGCACGCGCCATCGCTTTTTCAATCTGCTCCATGGTGAACTCCTTCGTCGCCGCCCGTCGCGCGGCGGCAATTGCTGCAAGTGCGAAGTCGAACTATAGCCATCTCGCCGCGCGCTGATAAGTGTTTCCTGTGGAGATGGGGCGAGACAAATCTGAATCTCCGCCAACGCTCGAATTTCGTCGACACTTTCTCAACCGAACCACAGCATTGTGGTGGTTAAAATGCCCGCCGCCGCCCCGGGCTACCCAGCCAGTGCTGCGACGTCTGGTTGCGCCGCGTGGCGCCGATACCACTCAACGAAGCGCTTCACACCTTCGGCAAGTGGAACCTTCGGCGCGTAATCGAGTTCCGCCCGGCTTGCTGAAATGTCGGCCCAGGTTGCCGGCACATCCCCTGGCGAGGGCGGCAGGTAATTGATCTGGGCGCGGCGGCCGCACGCCTCTTCGATGAGGGCGATGAGATGCGACAGCTTTTCCGGCTGGTCGTCGCCGAGGTTGAACAAGCGGTGCGGAATGGTGCCGGCGGGCGGGCGATCAAGCGCCGCGATGACGCCGTCCACGATGTCGTCGACATAAGTGAAATCACGGCTCTGGCTACCATCCCCGTTCACATCGATGGGGCGCCCGGCCAGTATCGCCTGGGTGAACTTGAAATAGGCCATGTCGGGCCGGCCGGCAGGGCCATAGACCGTGAAGAAACGCAAGCCCGTCAACGGAATCTTGTAGAGGCTGGCATAGGAGGCGCTCATCAGCTCATCCGCCCGCTTGGTGGCGGCATAGAGCGACACCGGCTGATCCACGGGATCGTCCAGCGAAAAAGGAATGCGCTGGCTGGCACCGTAGACCGAGCTGGAACTCGCATAGACCATGTGGCGCAGATTCGGCACGCCACGGGCCAACTCCAGCAAGTGCAGATGTCCACCCAGATTGGCATTGAGATAGTCGAGTGGCTTCTCAATCGAATGCCTGACGCCGGCCTGCGCCGCCAGATGCACGATCCGGTCGAGCGCAGCCAGATGCGGCTGCAAGGCCTTGAGCAAGCCTTGCTGATCGGCGATATCCGCACGGACGAAGCGGAAATTGGGGTGCTGCACCAGCCCGGCGAGACGGCCTTCCTTCAGGCTGACATCATAATAGGTGTTGAGGTTATCGACCCCGATGACCGTTTCGCCGCGACCCAGCAGCGCGCGGGCGACAAAGGATCCGATAAAGCCGGCGGCGCCGGTGACCAACACACCCATTCAGAAAACCTCGTACTTGTCTTACGTGCGCGACTGAGGTCGGCAACGCAAGGACCCAAAGAAAAACCCCCAGACGAACGCTGGGGGTTTCACCGAACAGCAGGAAGTAGGAAACCAGACGCGGGCGCGTTTAGGCCTGCGCGGCGGCCTTGCGCTTGCGGTAAGCGGCAAAGCCCATGCCACCCAGCGCGGTGCCGAACAGCAGCAGCGCCGGCGGGATCGGGGTCTCCGTCACCTTGACGTTGAAGTGGTAGTTATAGGCGTTGCCCTTGGGCGAGCTGTCGCCGGTGATGCGGAAGAAGTAATCGCCCGCCGCAAGATCGGCATAGTTGAAGCTGATGCCCGTGCCGGTCGCGTCGGTATAGTGGCCGAGCGTCGTGTCATCGCCGACTTTGAAAAGATCGAGCGAGAAATTGAAGCTGTCGACGACCTGGCCGAAAATGTTGTTGAGGTCCTCGATCGAACCAACCAGCGCGTTGCTCACACCAGCAAGTGAGAAAGCGATGGTATCGGTAAACGTCGTGATGTTGCTGCCGAAGTTCGCAACGAACCCGGAAGTATCAGCACTGAGCGCACCGAGATCGAAGTTGGAAGCCTTGGCCGGCGTATGGGCAACGCCAAGCGAGAGGCCAGCAGCGAAGAGCAAAGCAATTATCTTTTTCATGTTTTCCCTGCCGTTTCTGACGGTAACCGTTAATCACGCAAGCCATCGAACGCCTGAAGGGCGACTCTCAAAACTTGTCACATGGTGCATTGATGCCGACAATTTATCGTAAGTGCAAGCTACCATTTGGCGACGACACGTGCTGTGGTGACTCTGAGCTTTTGCTGTGACATTTTTCTCGCGCGAACATACGAAAAAGGCCCGATTTGACTACGTCTTGAGCAGCACTGCTCATCTTTTGCGCAGTCCCTTCTCCGCTTCTTGACACATGTCCGTCATTCGCATGATTTAGACGCCAACAAGGCGATGCAGGACGGGCAAAGGATCTTACGCCGGCGGCTGAGCGGCCGTGCAGCTAAGAATCCCCGACAATCTCCCGTAACGGTTCTGTCGCCAAATATTTCTAAAAGGACTTACATGATTCCCGCCGCCGCGCTCCTGCGCAAATTTCTGTTTGCCACGCTCCTTTTGGTAGCGGCCTGCGGCTCGCCGCAGGAGCGCGAGGCCAAGCATATCGAGAGCGGCAAGACGCTTTACGAAAGCGGCGATCTCGTGAAGGCAATTTTGGAGTTTCGCAACGCCCTGCAGATCAATCCGCGCGGCGTCGAGGCCCGCTACTATGTCGGCCTCATTCTGGAGCGCCAGGGCAATCTGCCGGCGGCCCTTGCCGCTTTCCAGGAAGTTTCGCTGCAGGACCCAAAGCATGCCGATGCCCAGCGCAAGCTGGGGCAGTACGCGTTGATGGGCGCCGATCCGGAAAAGGCCCTGCTGCACGCCGACAAGCTCATCGCCATCGACCCGACCAGCGCCGAAGGCCATACCTTGCGCGCCGCCGCGCTGCTGATGGAGGGCAAATACGCCGATGTCGAGATCGAGGCGCAAGCCGCTTTGGCGCTCAAGCCCAACGATCCAGACACGCTCATCGTGCTGGCCAGCCAGCGGGCGCGGCAGAAGCGGTTCGACGAGGCCGCCGCCTTCATCGATCAGGGCCTCGCCGCCGATCAGGCCAACGCGCAGCTGTGGAGCGTTAAGCTGAAACTCTTGCGCGACGAGGGGCGCGTTGCAGAAGCCAATGATGTGCTGCGCAAGCTGATGGCGATGCAGCCGGACAACCCCCGCTACGTGCTGGAACTGGCCGATCATCTGCGCCAGGACGGCAAGCTGCCCGAGGCGCAGGAGATCTTCCGCCAGGCGATCGGCAAGAGCGCCACGCCGACGCTGCTCATCAACGCCTATGCCGATTTTCTGGAGCGCAGCCTTGGCGCCCAGAAGGCGATCGACGAAGTCGCGGCCCTGGTGAAGACCGCCCCCAAGACCGCCAGTTACGACCTGCTGCTGGCGCGGCTCAACATCAAGGCCGGTCAATTGGATGCGGCCGAGAATATCCTGACGCCGCTCATCGAGCGCCTGGCCAACCTGTCGGACAAGCTCGATGCACGTGCCGAATTGGCCCGCATCACGCAACTTCGCGGCAAGGAGGACGATGCCCTCGCCCAGCTCAATGCCATCCTCAAAGAAGACAGCGGCAACCGCAATGCACTGACCCAGCGCGCCAGCATCTATTTTTCCCGCGCCCGCTATGACGACACCATTTCCGACGCCCGGTCCCTGCTGAGCGAGGACCCCACGTCGCCCCTTGGGCTCAGCCTCCTCGCCCAGACCTATATCGCCACCAATGAGCCCGAACTTGCCGTCGCCACATTGCGCTCGCTGGTCACGGTGGCGCCGGAAAATGTCGAGGCGCGCTTGAAGCTTGCCGGCCTTCTGGCCACGAAATCGCCGGTCGAAGCTGTGCAGCACCTCGATGCCGCGATTGCCTTGCGTCCGGACCAGCCGGAATTGCTGGTGAGCAAGGCACAGATCCTGATTTATTCGCTGCAATGGGATAAGGGCGAGCTTATCGGGCAGAGCCTGCTCGCCAACCCGGCCACGGCGGCAGCCGGCCACCAAGTCCTGGGCGAGGCCGCTCTCGTGCGCAAGGATTACACCACGGCCGTCAGCGAGCTAAAGCAGGCGCTGGCCATGGGGCGCGACTTTGCCGTCATCGGCCCCAAATTGACCTCGGCACAGGGGCAGTCCGACCAGGGCAGCGGCAGCACGGACGGCCAGGAAGAGGCGCGAAAAATGCTCACTGACCGCATTGCCAAGAATCCAAACGATGCGGATGCCCTGGTTCTGCTGGCCAACCTGCAGCAGCGCGAGGGCGAAGGCAAAGGTGCCGAGGACCTGTTGCGCCGGGCCATCGCCGCGGCACCCAACAACCGCAGCGCCTATCTCAACCTCTCGCTGCTCCTGAAGCAGCGCGGCGACAAGGCCGGGACGATCGCCATTCTCGAACAGGCGGCCAAGGCCTTCCCCAATGACAGCCTGGTCGCCGAAAGCGTCTCCATTGCCTACGAAATCGCCGGCGACTATGAAAAGGCGCGCACCGCTTATGAAAGTGTCTTGACCCGGTGGCCCGGCAATGTCGTCGCCTCGAACAATCTGGCGCAGCTCATTGCCGATATCTGGCCGGCCGACAAGAAGCAGCTTGACCGCGCCCGTGTCCTCGCCGAGCCCTTCCGCAACAGCAATAATGCGACACTGATCGACACGCTGGGCTGGGTTCAACTGCGCCTGGGGAATATCAGTGACGCCACGATCCTGCTGGGGAAGGCGAGCTCAATGGCGCCGACCGACCAGCAGATGCTCTATCACTACGCCTTGGCCCTGTCGCAGAAGAAGCTGAACGACAAGGCCAAGACCGTGTTGGCCGGTGCGCTCAGCGGCGAACCGAAGTTCCGTGGCGTCGAAGACGCTCTCAAACTCTCGGAAGATCTGAAGAAGAACTAAGGCTTCAGGATGTTGGGGCGCGGGCGCGGCGCAGCGGTCTGCGCGCCGCCCCATTGTCCGAGCTTTTCGGCTTTGCCAGCCGACGGCTTTCGCATCGCTGCCGGCCGATGCAGCATGAAGAGCGTATAGCCGCACAGCACGCCATAGAGAATGTCTCCTTCCAGCATCCAATGCGGCATTGTCGCCATGTTGAGCAGCAGGAAGCTGGCATGCGCCGCAATCAGCTTGCCGCGCACGCCGGCTGGCGTCAGCAACGCCGTATAGAACATGGTGGCCCACAGCATGAGGAAGGCGACGACGCCGAACACCCCATACTCGTAGATCGCCGAGATCAGGGTGTTGTGGGCATAGACGTTCATGACACCGATCCAGGAATCGGGACCAAACCCTAAGAGATGCACCTTCGCGCCGCCCTTGATATAGGCGTCGATATACCCGCTCCAGATATAGGGCCGCGCCGACAGCAGTTCCTTCTGTTCCTGCGTATATTCGTTCTGCGGCTTCATCAGATCATCGACCGATTCAAGGACCGTCACGATGTCCTGGAACCGCTCACGGAACACCCAGCCGACGGCGATCACGGCCACCGAACTGACGCTGATCAGCACCACGGCAATGATGGTGCGCTGGCGCGGCGAGAAGCGGCCAAGGATATCCAGGTTGAACTGGGTCAC
Organism: Dongia rigui; assembly: GCF_034044635.1. NCBI lineage: Bacteria > Pseudomonadati > Pseudomonadota > Alphaproteobacteria > Rhodospirillales > Dongiaceae > Dongia > Dongia rigui. Next base: position 13,469 of record NZ_JAXCLX010000002.1, on the reverse strand, counting down.
AATCAGCGGTGCGAAAGCGAGGATCGCGGTGCGGTAATTGGCGGCGATGATCCCGCCCATGAAGATGAGCAAGATCAGCGAGCGGCGCCAGACCGACATGCCTGTGGCAAAGCAGGCGATGAGAAGTCCCGTTGCCAACACGATCGAAAAGGCTGCCTCATGGTTATAGCCGCCGATATAGCTGACCGATCCGTCGCCCTCGCTGGCCTTGACCACATGGAAGACGACCGACAGAGCCTGGCAGCCCAGCGGCGTGATGAACGCCCAGAGCAGCAGATTGGTCATCCGCTTCTCGCCCAGCGCCTGCAGACCTTCATAGACGCTGATCGTCATGATCACGAGGTAGCCGAATTTGACCCCCACATCGATGATCTTGGGGATGGTGTGGTTGGCAAGTCCGCTGACGACGACGATGGCAATGATGACATAGCAGGGAATGAGCTGCTTGATCAGCAAATGCCGGGCGCGGATCAGCACCAGGCCCAGCAGAAAGACTGATGACGAGCCCAGCGCGTTCCAGGAAAGGCCGATGGGCGAGGCGCTGAAGGTGAAGGTGTGATGCGCCGATGCAAGATAACGGAAAGCCAGAGCAAAGCAGGCAAAAGCGGCAACGAGGCTCGGCACCTTCCACAGGCGATAGGCAAGGATCAGCAGAATCACCAGCGTGGTCGGGTAGAGCAACCACGCCGGCAATGTTGCCCCCAGGGCCACGCCTTCAGTCATCTTTCGTCATCCATTTGGTTCCCGGCCGATAGCTCTCGACCATATGCCCGTTGTCGTGGCAATGAAAATACGCGCGGCTTCACGCTTGTCACGGAATTAACCCGTCCTTCGCGTTGACAGGGTGCCGCCCGATCACCAGTCTCCTCACCGACACCCGGTTCATGACCCACAGGTTCTAAATGCCCCGCCAGAATGATCAGCTTCCGACCTCGCCGTTCCCCCGCCTCAATCGTCGGCAATTCGCCCAGATGATGCTCGCTGCCGGGCTGGTGGCGCTCGGAAAGCGGCAGGCCTGGGCGGCCATCGCCGATGGCTTCTCGGCGGAGACCCAGAAGGCCATCGCCGCCGCCAGATCGGTCAAATACTTCACGCGCTGGGGCAATGGCGGGCATAGCGGCGAAAACTGGTCGAATGCGATGCCGCTGCAATGGCTGTCGAAATCCCAGGCTCTGGCTGGGCCTGGCGACGCGCTGCTCCTGGCGGTCGATCCGGCCAAGCCTGCCCTCTTCGAACTCGGCCGCAAGAAGCCACAGGTCTTTCTGCGCAATGCAGGCACGGCCGACGCGCCGATCATCGTCATGGCCGGGGTGGTCAACGATGCCGGGGCCCTGGCCCTTCCCGCCGGCGATGACGCTGGCGCCCAGTTCCGCAGCGTCGCTCCCTGGTCGGTTGCCGAATTCAACCGCGGCAAGGGCGCACCCTTCTTTATCGGCATCGAGAAAGGTGCCGCGCACGCCCTGCTCGCCGGCTTCCGCATGGAAGGCACGTCGGGCGACGGCTTCTTCAAATTCCGTTCCGGCAAGACCAAATCGGCCGATTTCAACGGCTTCACCTTTGCCGATATCGCCGGCACGAATGTCGGCCGCGTCATCGAGACCGACGAGGGCAGCAGATTGCGCAACATCACGGTCAGGGATTGTCGCGCCTTCGGTATCATTCGCGGCTTCGCGCGCTTTCACGATCTGTCGCAGGCGGTTTTCCGCAATCTCGATCTCGACGCCAACAACCTCGATGCTGGCGCCAAGAATGTCTGTCAGTTGATCGCCATCACCAAGGGCAGCGACATCCTGTTCGAGAACGTCAAGCTCAGCAACGCCATCAGCACCAAGACGCTGGCCGACGGGTCCCCCGGCTACACCCAGGGCGACGGCATCGTCACCGAAAGCGGCACCAGCCGCGTCACCATCCGCAATTGCCACGGCAGCAACATGGGCGACGCCGCCTTCGACCTGAAGACCAGGAACGTCACCATCGAGAAAAGCGGTTCGGACAATTGCAAGTTCGGCGCGCGCATCTGGGCGATGGGCGATAATTTGATTCGCGACTGCGACTTCCGCGAACCGGTCAGCCGCGGCAACAGCGCCGGCTGCTGCGTTCAGGTGACCGGCCAGTGCGAGATCGTCGACACCAAGCTGCAGGCCGGCGACGGCACCTTTGCCTTCGGCCTCAACAAGCTGAAAAGCATGGAACCACCGGTCATCCGCATGCATGGCGGCGCCATCGACCTGCGCCAAGGCGCCACCCTCGCCCACAGCAATGCAACCGGCGTCATCGAACTGCATGACGTGGCCGTCAATGGCGAGATGCGGAGCGAAACGATAACGGTCGATAGCAGCACCGCGCCTTAAAGAGGCGCGGTGCGATTGACGTATCCGTCGGACCCAGCCAGCGACAGGACCTTGGCCGGGATGCCGCCGACGACGCCGTTCTCCGGCACGTCCTTGGTCACCACGGCATTGGCACCGACCACCGAGCCATCACCCAGCCGCACGCGGCCGATGACCTTGGCGCCAGATGCCAGGAAGACGCGGTCGCCGACGATGGGCGAACCCATGTATTTGCCGCGATTGGCCTGACCCAGCATGATGCCGTGGGTGAAATTGACATTGCTGCCGATGACCGCATCGCCGTTCACATAGATGCCGCCGAAGCGATTGATGAAAAAGCCCGGCCCGATCACCGTGTATTCGGGAATGACGATGCCGTACTTGTAGCGGCAGCGCAGCAGGATCCATTTCGACAGCGGATAGAGCAACAGCAGCTTCGCCCAGGTCTTGACGCGGAAATAGCCGCAGGTGCGCATCCAGACGGTGTATTTATAGCCCGGCGTGAACAGGAAATGCCGCACGAAGGATTTGAGATCGGACCGGCCGGCATAGCGATAGAGGTCGGCCTTCAGCCAGCTCTTCAACTGCGCGAAGCTGCGAGCACAGCCCGCCGTATGTGGCTTGGCAAGATCGTCGAGCGAACGCGGGCCAGCATCTTCCGCCCGCTCGTTGCCCGCCGTTCCTGTGCCCGTCAGTGGAATATCCTGCGAAATAGTCACGCTCTCGCTCATCCGTTCCTCGTCTCCCTCGCCATCACATCGGTGGCAGATATTTGATATACAAGAATGATGAAATGCCGATGGCACAGATGATGGTGAGACTGGCCATGCCGGCATAACGCCAGCGCCGCGCCTTCACCTCGGCCCGGGTCTTGATATAGGGCACCGAAACCAGCGGCATCTCGCCAAAGACATGCATCAGGTTGCGTCCGTCATAGATGCGCGCGTCGAGCATATCGAGCGCAATCATGACGGCTGCTCCCAGCATCATCGACAGCATCAACCCGGCGGCATAAAGCAGCTTGCGGTTGGGCGAGACCGGCGAATCCGGAAACTGCGGCGGCTCGATCACCGAGAAGGTCTCGCCTTTGCTCTGCTGCTCCATGTTCTCGGCGACCTGGGCATCGGCCTCCTTGTCCTTGAAGCTCTGATAGCGCTGCAGCGCGGCGCGATGCTGATCCTGCAGCGAATTGTATTCCGCCTCGATCGCCGGCGTCTGCAGAATGCGGGCCTGCAGATCCTCGACATTCTTCTCCAGCGTCGCGATGCGGGCCGTGACGCCGCCCAGCTGCGCAGTGGCGTCCGAAAGCTGTGCCTGCAGCTGGATGTAGATCGGGTTGTCCGGCGGACCCTGCGGTGCCGTCAGCTTGGAAATGCTCGGCGCCGCTGGCTTTGCGGCAAGCTCGGCCAATTGCCGGCGCAGTTTCACCACCTCGGGATGTTTCTCGCCATAGCGCTGCAGCGCGTCGTTGAGCTGCGCCTGCAGCGTATCGAACTGGGCGCGGTCGATCGATGCATTGTCGACCTCGCCCATCTGCGCTTTGAGACCCTCGATCTGGCGCTGCAACTTCACCACATCCGGGTGCTTGGCGCCGTACTTGGCCGACATGTCGCTGTATTGCAGCTCCAGCTGCAGCAACTGGGCCTGCGGCGTCGCCGGCCGGCCATTGGCCATCATCGGCGTATAGGGGCTGATCGTGGCCAGCTGGTTCTGCAGGAACGCCTTCTTGTCGGTCAGGATCTGCATGTCGCTGCGGCTTTGCAGCAACTGCGCCTGGGCCTGGTTGAGCAGCTGGGTGTTGAAGTTGAACTGCTCGGGCAGGCTGCCATTGTATTTCGACTTCACCTCGAGCAGGCGCTTTTCGAGACTCTGCACGTCGGCCGCAAGCTTGTCCGCCTGCTCGGTCAGGAACACCGTGGTGCCGGCCGCCTTTTCCTGCCGGGTCTTGTCGTTCTCGGCGAGATAGATGTCGGTCAGCCGGTTGGTCACCTGCTGGGCAACGCTCGGATCCTCATGCTCGAAAGACAGGTTGAAGGCGATGGTCGCCTGGTTCTGCGCGCGCCGGTTCTGCTGCCCGCCTATGTCGGCGCTGACCACCTCCATCGTGACCTTGCCGCGCATGCTGTTGACGATGGCCGAACGCGGCATCTTCACCTGCATCTCGGGGTAGAGCCCGAACCGGTCGATGATCTCATTCAGATGCTGGCTGGTCATGACGCGCTGCTGGATCACCTGCAGCCGGTCATTGGCGAAGGTTGAAACCGTCGATTTGACCAGATCGGCCGGCACGTCCGGCTCCTCGATCAGGATCGTGGCGGTCGACTGGTAGGTCGCCTTCAAATTCATGACCACGCCGACCGTTGCCGCAATACCGATGGCTGCGACGACGATGCCGTACCATTTGCGGCGGCGAAGTGCCCCCATGATATCGATATTGATCAGACGATCATCAGTTTCCATGGCCATCTCGACCTTCCACCTTTTCTTTTACCGATCCCGCAACCGCCCTGCCGTTCATGGCAGGTAGGTGGGCAGGACCGGCAGCAATTCCGCTATAAAGCTCTGCATCTGTGCATCGACTGCGGCAATGTCGGTGCCGCTGATCGGTGCCACAAAACGTACCAACGCGCCGTCGCGGCGATTTTCCATCACGGCATTGGCGAACAGTCGCGCCTTGGCGCGGTACTCATTCGTCTCAATGGCACCACCTTCGACAAACCAGTAATAGACCAGCTGCCGAGTGTTCCCTTGCGCGATGATGATCCGGTTGACCGGGATCGCCGTCGTGGCACCGTCGCGGCTGACGTTCAGCGTGGTGACACCGGCCTGCTCGATCTGCCAGCCGCCGCCAGGCATGCAGACCAGGGGCGAATGCGCGGCGTTGCCACTGTATTGCGAACTGTAATAGGCGATCCAGGTGTTGATGAGCGCACCATCGTTGCGCGCGAAATTGACACTGAGATGGTCGCTTGCATTGAGGGCGCGCAGGGAGTCGGCATCGACCGGCGCTTCGACGCCCTGCCAGGCGCCGATCTCGCGCGGGAACAGCGCGAAGGAATTGCGCACGGGCACATGCTCGGGCCTTGTGCCGATGGCCACGACCAGCAACAGGGTAAGGAAGGCAAGGAATGCCACGGCAAGGCCCGGCGCAGCTTGGGCAGGCCTGACGGGCGCCGTCTTGCCGCCGCTGGGCGGCAGGTCGAGATCGAGCCGCCGCAGCAGCGACCGGTCATGGCCGCCGATATAGCACAGCAGCTTCATCTCGACCGCAAGGATGGCAAGACAGGCGCAATAGATGATCCAGCCTTCGAAGTCATGGAAGAAGCCCTCCGCCGCCGCGACACCGAAGCGGTCGACCAGCAATCCGGTGACGCCAATGCGCACGATGTTCATGACAATGGTAATCGGAATGCTGGACAGGAAAATGACGGCCTTCTTCACCGGATGGCCGATATAGAGATAGGCGCAGAGGAACGAGAAAGTGGCGAGCGGGAACAGATAGCGCAAACCGCTGCACGCCTCGGCTACCTGCAATTGGATGGGACCGAGGTCGATGACATTGCCCTCGCGCAGGACCGGAATGTCGGCCAGGCGAATGAGCGCCACGGCACCGATCGACGACACCATCTGCAAGGCGCCGGTGAGGATCACCTGAATGCCGTTCGCCATCGGCAGGCCGAACAACAGAAAGACAAGGCCCGGCCAAGTGGCGCGCGACCGTGCCTCGCCCTGCCAGGCGACATAGATGCCGATCAGGCTGAGGAAAAGACCTACCTGCCCCGGAAACCGTGTCTGGCTCAGCGCCTCGATGAGCCCGAGGAGAAGGCCGAAGCCGACCAACCCCACACCCCACCAGCCGCCCGCCTGCGGCGCCGTGCTGCGCCCCAAATCGCGCCACAGCATCAGGGCCACGACCACCGGCACCAGCAGGCCATAATTGTATTCCGGCGAGTTCATCCAGACATCGAGCGTCGCCGCGACCGAGTTGTGGAAGGCGCCCGCAACCAAGGCGCAGTTGATCAGCGCCAACACCCATAGCGCGGCCCCCTGGCGGAACAAGGCCGACAGGCGCAAGGACGGCTTGGCCGCCGATGACGCCAACATCGTCACCGGGCTGCTCCGCGGTGGATCAAATCAAGCTGCAGCAAGCTGGGCATAAACCTTCTGTGTCGCCTCCGTGATGGCTCCCCAATCGAAGCGGCGCCCGATCTCCTGGGCGTCGACCGCGAAGCTCTGATAGTCCTGCCCCAGTTTGGCGGCCAGCGCATGGACATTGCCGCTGCGGAAATAGTTGTCGGGGGCAAGGCCGATATCAACATTGGCTTGAATGTCGCTCAGCACCATCGGCACGCCGAGCTTGGCTGCTTCCAATGCCGCGATCGGCAATCCCTCATGGGTCGACGGCAGCACAAACAATGCCGCATGCTGGTAAAGCGCGCGCAATGTGCCGTGGTTCTGGAAGCCGCAGAAAATCACGTCGCCGCCCGCCTTCGCCAAGAGTTGGCGCGAGTAGTCGTCGTCATGGTCGGCGCGGCCGACGATGGCGAGCTTGTAACCTGGCTTGGCCACGCGATATGCATCGATCAGCAAATGAAACGCCTTTTCCGGAACCAGCCGGCCAACGGCCAGGATATAGCCACCGGGGGTCAGCCCCAATGCCTCGAGCGGCGCCACCCCGTCACCCACCAGCGGATCGGCCGGCAGTTCGGTAGCGCCATTCGGGATGTACTCGATGCGGGCTTCGCCACGGCGATTCTGGCGGCGCAACTCTTCGGTGACCGATTTCGAGACCACGATCACCCGGTGCGCCGCGCGGACCGCGCATTGCTCGCCCAGTCGCAACACCGCCTTGGCGACGCTGTTCCATTTTGCCCGCGCGAAATCCTGCCCGTGATGGGTGACGACCAATTTCATGCCCAGCAGGCGGGCCAGCGGGCCCATCAGAGCGGGGCCGATACCGTGGATATGGATGACGTCGGCTTTCTCATAGAAGCGCGCATACAACACGGCCAGGGCCGTATTCGTGATCGCCTCCAGATACTTGCTGCGCGCGGCCGGCAGCGGCACGACGCGCAGCCCCTCATAGGCGTAGGGCGCGCCGCTCACATAGGGCCGGCGGCCGATGATCGTGATGTCGTAATCAGCGTTGAGGCGCTTCAGGCGCGGGAATATCTGCTCGCAATGGGATTCAATTCCGCCCATGACTCCCGGGACGCCCCGCAGCCCGACGACGCAGATCTTCGTTCTCTTGGCCGATGTGCCATGAGCCGTGTTGCCATCGGCGGGGCGGTCCGTCATGCGGGTCGGTGTCTCCAAAATTGAGGCGTCAGCCACGCGATACTCCTCGTTGTGCACTGCCACCTGGCGACCCCAGGATACGATCATTTATCGCGATGCAACATGGGTTCATTTTAGCGTCAATAATGCTAATCGCCAGCCCTTTGGAGAGCCAGCGATGACTTAGCTTAAACACGTTTACATCTGTGATAATCCGGTACATTCCGCTCCAGGCCGGGCTGCAAAGCGCATTTCTCCCTGTCACTTTATACCAACCCTTAGTCGCAAAACGTTCCAACGAGGCATATAACTGCATAATATAAGTGACTAAATTTCAGGCACCCAGAACCTTACACGATGATGTTAATAGAAAATTAAGTGTCTGCCGTTCTGTGACATAACCGTGATATTCCTATCAGCAAAGCGTAATAACATGCAAAAAACGGGCATTTTAATCTCATTTCAGTAAACGACGATTGACGCTTCCCAGCCCTCCACGTTTAGCTTCCGAGCAATGAACTTTTGCAGTGCAGCGTAGATGGATTCGAGCCCTCGGGCGGTCTGAAAACGTTGTGCGCGAGAGGGAGCTTTAATTTGTCAGGCAAACCCGGTGCTTAGCCGTGTGTTGCCGGCATCCTGCAGTCCACAAACCCATCATGGAGCCAGCTATGAACGTGGAATCCAGCCTCAATTCGGACAGCGTTGCTGACCATGTGATCCATGAGAGTGACGTCGAGGGCGCGATCCTGACCCAGGGCGCGGGCCCCGTGGTTCAGGTTCAGGTCCCAGCCGGCGACAACATCGTTCGGATCCCGGTCACCGCCGGTGAAACCATCCAGCTGCCGTTCCCCACCGACGGGCTCGACGCTCGCCTGGGCGATGAGAACGGCAATCTCGCCATCAAGTCCGGCGACGTTACCGTCATTCTGCAAGGCTATGCCGATGCCAACGAAGCGGCACCGGTCGAGATCGTCGGTTCCAATGGATCGCCTGTCGATGTGGCGGAAGTGCTCGCCTCGACCGATCCTAATATCGACATTCAGACCGCGGCCGGCCCGGCCGCGGGCGATGCCGGCACCGGTCCCGACAATTCCGGCGGCATCTTCGCCCCGTTCGATCCCTCCGACGGCATCGGTGGCCTCGACGCCGTCGGCGGCCTCGAAGCGACGTCGCTCAACTACACGGTCATTCAGCGCGCCAATTCGTTCTACGATCCGCAGGACGACGACCTCACCACACTGGCGGTCGATGAGCCGACCGGCATCGCGCCGATCAACTACAACGATGCCAATAGCGGCGACGAGAACGGCTATCGCGACACCAATGTGATGATCGTGCTCGATGTCTCGGGCTCGATGAAGGAAGACGCCGATGCCAGCGTCGATGGCGTGCAGTCGCGCCTTGAGATCGCGCAGGCGGCCCTCAGCAACCTCCTCCATACCTATGAAACGCTGGGCGACGTGCGCGTCACCGTGGTGACCTTCGACAAGACCGCCAGCACCGCGTTCAGCTGGGGCAGCGTCGCCGATGCGATCGCCGCCATCGAGGCGATCATCCTCGACCCCAAGGCCGTGACCAACTACCAGGCAGCGCTCGCTACCGCCGAAACCGCGTGGGAAGCACCGGGCAAGCTGAGCGGCGATGTCGACAACGTCGTCTATTTCGTCTCCGATGGTAAGCCGACCTGGGGTGGCGACAAGGACAACGGCAATCACCTCACCGCCGGCCAGAAGGCCGCCTGGGACGCTTTCCTTGAAGATCCCAGCAACGGCATCGACCATGTCTATGCCGTCGGCATCGGCGACGACATCGGCGGCAGCCCGGCCCATCCCGATCGCGACCTCAAGGACGTGGCCGACCCGGACCGCGACCATGTGCCGGCGCAGGACGTGCTCTATGTGACCGATCCGCTCGATCTCGGCAGCACCTTGATCGGTACCATCGAAGGGCATTCGATCACCGGCAATGTGCTCGACGGCAGCAACACCTCGCAGATCGGCGACAATGCGACGCCCGGTCAGGCGGATTCAGCGGGCGATGGTGCGACGCATATCTACACCTTGAGCTATGACAGCGCCGATGACGCCTATGACGTCAGCTTCAGCTGGGACGGCACATCGGCCAACGTGTCCCAGGATGCCGCCGGTGGCATCAACGTGGTCATCTCGGGTCGCGAAGTGTCGTTCGACACGGATAGCGGCCGCATGACCTTCCACTTCGACACCGGTGCCTACACCTTCACGCCGGGTGGTGTGTCGGAGGACACCAATGTCGTCTTCCACTACGGCACCAAGGATGCGGATGGCGATGTCGACCAGGCCGATAGCGGCAGCGGCGACAATGACCAGGGCGGCACCAGCGTGCCCGGCGGTGCCGATCTGGTGATCACCATCCACAACACCGACACGCCGGACGCCTCGCTGGTGGCGAGCCAGCATATCGATACCTATATCGCCCCGACGTCACTGCCGGGCGACCACGAAGCGGCGGCACTTGCCGCCAGCTGATGCCAGGTAACCGGCGCTGGCGGAAACGTCAGCGCCGGCTGGCCGGCTTCAAGATCAATCTGGCTTTGTGATAGGTGACGCGCAGCCCGTAATGAACGGCACGCGCGATCAGGCTGGGCGATGGCATGGCAGTCAGAGCCTTGGCGAGGTGGCCGAAGGTGGCGCCGGCATCATGGAACGTCATCGCGTTCAATTTCGCCAGCAGCATCTCATGCTCGGCCCGCAAGGCCCGCAGTTCAGCAGCGTCATGCGCCGCCATCCGATAGACCGTGTCGAACACCATGCGGTGCCCGGCCATCACTTTGGCGACGTTGCTCGAGATCTGCCCCGTGCCGTCATAGTAATAATGCAGCAGGGGTTCCGGCACCATGTGCAGCGCGCCCGCGGTTGATAGGCGCAGCCACAATTCCCAATCCTGGCAGCTTGGCATGTCTTTGCGGAAGCCGCCGACGGCATGAAAGGCATCAGAGAGCACCAGGCAGGATGAGGTCGGGCCGATCACGTTGTGCCGCATCAGCCCGCGCTGCGAGATGATCGGCTGCTCGACGATCTTGTTCCGGACCTTGCCCGCGCGGTGATAGGCGACGCCACCGAAGACCGCGGCAATGCCGGTGCCACTGGCAAAGACGTTGAGTTGCTTTTCCAGCTTGTCCGCCGACCAGGCGTCGTCGGAATCGAGGAAGCCGAGATAGCGCCCGGTGGCGGCCCGCGCGCCGATATTGCGTGCCTCGGGGGCGCCGGTCGACTGCAGATTCTTGATGACGCGCACGGCGACATCGCCGCGGCCCTCGAAGCTGCGCGCGACATCGCCGGTGCGGTCGGTCGAACCATCATCGACAACGATGATCTCGTGCGGTTTCACCGTCTGCGCCAGCGCGCTCTCGATCGAACGGCCGATGACATGCTCGCGGTTCTTGGCCGGGATGATCACCGAGACCGTGGCGGGATCCCTGGGCTCAGACACGCGCGTCACCCCGCATCGTCTTATAGGCAAGCCACCAGATGGTCGGCAGCGCACCGGCGCTCTTCATGCAATCCCAGATGATCGCCGCCTTGTCGTCCTTGTATTTGAGATTGGACAGTTTGATGCCGGCCACACGGCGGCGGAAGATCGTCTCGCCCAGGAGCTTCCGGTGCTTCTTCAGCGACATGATGAACAGCTCTTCCTTGCCGCTCGCGACCTTCTTCAGGCTCTTGGTGATGCTGTCATTGTTGCCCGTGCGGCGCTGAAACAAGGGCTGCGGCACATAGACCAGCGGTTCCTTCTGGCTATAGCGGACATAGATGTCCCAATCCTCACCCCAGCGCAACGTCTCGTCGAAGGGCTCCGCCAGCAATCTGCTGCGCTTGGCCATGAAGCCGGTGGTGCCGGCGAATTTGTTGCCATAGAGCAGCATGCCGGTATCGATGCTGGTCACCGGGCGCACGACCAGCCGCCCCGTCTCCAGCACCGAGAATCCGCAGACCGAGGCGTCGCGCGTTCCCATCGCGACCAGCTGCACCTCCAGCTTGTTGGGCAGCCAGATGTCGTCGTCGTCAAGGAAGGCGACGTAATCGCCGGACGCAATCTTGACGCCCACATTGCGGGTGCCGCTGGGGCCAGAGCCGGTTTCCTTGCGGTGGTACAAGATGCGGTCGCCAAATTGCGCCAGGGCCGCCTTCAGATCGACCGGCGAACAATCGTCGACGACGATGACTTCCTTATTGGGATAGGTCTGGCGCAACGCGCTGTCGACCGCCTCCACCAGGGGCGCCGGCCGGTTATAGGCGGAAATAACGATGCTGATTTTGGGATCCGGGGAACCGACTGTCGCCGCTTCGGCAGGCAGGGGATTGGCGGGCAAGGAAGGCCTCATCGTCATGCGGTTGGTCTCGACTGTTATCCACAATGCCGCACCGCAGCATCCTTGCACGTTATAAAGCTGTACGCGTCAAAGATAAATCCGCTCCAGTCGATTTTGCATGGTCCTGAGATCAAATGCCTGGGCCGAGCGCTTGGCCCGCTCCCGCATCCCGGCAAGGGTCGTCCGGTCGCTGAGGACCCGCTCCAGGAGCCGCTGCAAGGCCCCGGCATCGCCCGCTGGGAAAAGCCAGCCATTGGTCTCCGGCTCGATCATTTCGGTCAACCCGCCCACATTGGCGGCGATGACCGGTGTGCCGGCGGCAAGCCCCTCCAGCGCCACCACACCTTGGGGCTCGGAAAGTGACGGCACGACCTGCACGGCGGCAGTGGCAAGGAGCGCCCGCAGGCGCGCCCGGTCGACCCAGCCGAGGAAGCTGCAGGCAGCAAGGCCCGACGTGGCGGCGTGCACCTCAAGCTGGCCGCGCTGCGGCCCGTCGCCGACGATGGCAACCTTGAGATGGGGATCGAGGTCCTTGAGCGCCGTGATGAGGGTGCCGACGCCCTTTTCGACCGAGAGGCGGCCGGCATAGATCACGTCATATTCGGCGACGTGCGGTGTCGTGAATTCGGTAAGGTCGAGCAGATTGGGGACCACTGCCACGGCAGACGGATCGGCACCTTCAGCGATCGCCATCTTCGCCATGTATTGCGACACACAGACCACATGGCTGCTGTGCCTCAGGCCGTAACGATTGGCCTGGCGGTAGAGCCAGGTGCGCAAGGCGCCATAGGGGTTGGCGCCGCTCTCGATCCGGTCGCGGATCAGCGCGTGCACCATATAGACCGTCGGTCGTTTGCCAGCATTCCAAAGGGCCGGCCAGCACAACGTCGAATCATGAAAGACGATGACATCGGCGGCGTTGTTGCGCAGATAACGCGCCAGCGTGAAATGGACCGCGATCATGGCGCCGAGTTCCCGCAGCACGCCCGGGAGGCGGTGGTGCCACAATCGCGCCGGCTTCACGACCTTGACGCCTGCGGGCACGGGGCCGGCGACGCGATCGGTCGCCATGACAACCTCATGCCCGGCGGCCCGCGCCACCTCAGCGTCGAGATGGGCCCGCCTTTGCACGGACCCTTTGCCACCTAACGAATAGACCAGATGAATGACGATCTTGGACATGCGGCAACCTCCAGGAAATCGCCGCCGGGGGGCCGATACCGACCGGGCGGGAGTTAAGCCTATCCACCGATCAAGACCCTATTGTGATCATGTTGCGCCGCAGCACAAGAGAATTTTCCCGCTTAACGGGAAAGTCGGGCCGGCCTTTATGTCGGCTTGGTGGAATTAAACTCCAGGGAGGCGGTAAAGGTTGCCGGTAAGAAGGTCCGAAAACAAAAGAACCCCCGACCTGTAGGGTCGAGGGCTCTGATGGATTGGTTGCGGGAAGAGGATTTGAACCTCTGACCTTCAGGTTATGAGCCTGACGAGCTACCGGGCTGCTCCATCCC